>NZ_JBFBJZ010000065.1:3000-40725 GCF_040686255.1 Kitasatospora sp. NPDC085879
GGCAGGTTCACGAGACGCCGGTCCACGAGTCGCCGGTGGCGGGCCGTGAGACCCCGGTGCCCGTGCACGAGACTCCTGCTCATGTGCCGCCGACTGCCGGGCAGGTTCACGAGACGCCGGTCCACGAGTCGCCGGTGGCGGGCCGTGAGACCCCGGTGCCCGTGCACGAGACTCCTGCTCATGTGCCGCCGACTACCGGGCAGGTTCACGAGACGCCGGTCCACGAGTCGCCGGTGGCGGGCCGTGAGACCCCGGCACCCGTGCACGAGACTCCTGCCCACGTGCCGCCGACCGCCGGGTCCGTCCACGGGGCGCCCGCACCCGTCCACGAGAGCCCCGCACCGGTCCACGAGGCCCCCGCGGAGCGTCCGGCGGCGGTGCCGCATGCCGCGGCGGCCTCCGCCGCGCCGCCGCCGAGCCACACGGCGGGGGGTGGAGGCGAACACCGTGCCCCGGCTCCCGAGTCGGACGCCCCGGCACAGGCGTCCGGCCGGCCGGACGGTACCGGCCTGCTCGGCGGTGCCGGGCACCTGGCCGCGTCCCGTGGCGACACGCACCTCGACGGCGGTAGCCGGATCTCGGGCGGTCAGACCCAGAGCAGGCCTGCGCCGGAGACCGTGCCGGGACATGTCGTTCCCGACAACGCCGGGTCCACCGTCCAGCAGCCGGCGGGCACGCCGCCCATGTCGGGCGGGTTCATGCCCGGTCCGGTGCCGGGTGGCGGCGCTGCCCACACGACGGGCGGCGGCGCCCGTACGCCGTCGCCCCACGCCACGACCGGTCCGGTGTCCCAGCGTCCGGTGGAGCCGACCCCGCAGCCCGGTGGCGGTACCGTCCGGCCGGGTGCGGGCCGGACGTCCGACACCCATGTGCCGCCCCCGCCCCCGCCGCCGCAGCACCAGGCGGGCGGGACTCCGCGGACCCTCGGCGACCCGAACGGGTCGTCGTCCACGCCCCGCACCGGTCGGACCGGCGACGAGCACCTCCCGCCGCCGCCCCCGCCGTCGGGGAACTCCCGGATCCGTCCGATCGACGAGCGGCCGACCCCGGACGAATTGGCGCAGCTGCACCAGCACCCGGACGGCCCCTCGCTGATCCACCCGCCCAAGGCGAATGCGGCGGCGCTGGCCCAGTACAAGAGCAACAACAAGTTCAACTTCAAGCTGACCGGTGAGCTTCACACAGCGGCGAACACCCTGCCGCACAGCTCGTGGGGACGGCACGACTCGGGCGTCCAGACGCCGAGCGGCCGGCCGGACGTCAAGGTCAGCCCGTACTCGCAGTCGTTCAAGACCCACCTCGACCCGCTGACTCTCAAGGCCCTGCACTCGCAGGCCGCCGGCGCGATCACCCCGCACCTGCGCAACGAGCTCGGTCCGGAAGCCATGGCGTTCCAGGGCAACCAGGTACTGGAGGCCGCGGGCAACCTGGACTTCCGTACGCAGGAGCACTTCCAGCAGCAGGAGTTCCGCCGGAACGTGCTGGAGCGCCTGGCCCGCCAGGACTCGGGGCAGACCTGGCACCCGGTCGGCGAGCAGCGGGTGAACGACCACCTGGACGGTTCGACGTCCGCAATGGACGGCGTGAACCGGCTGCTGGGCGGCCACGACGGCCGCCCCGGCTTCGACGGGATCGTGCTGGGCGAGGCGCACAACCAGTCGCCGAGCTGGCGCTTCCTCAACGAGAACATGCACGACCTGAAGACCGCGGGCGTCGACCGGATCTACGTCGAGTCGCTCCGCGACGACGCCTTCCAGCAGCACCTGAACGACTTCCAGCGCCCCGGCGGCACCATGTCGCCGAACCTGGAGAAGATGCTCCGCACGTACGACACCAACCTGAACTCCCCGCCCGGCCACGGCCTGTACGACACCGTGGTGCGGGCGAAGGAAGAGGGGGTGACGATCCACGCGGTGGACGGCTACCCGGCGCGGCGGCCGAACGAGTTCGGGCCGCAGGCCCTGCAGGAGCGCGCGCGGCTGCTCAACTCCTACATGAACCACGCCATTTCGGAGGGCGGGGGGACCGGCAAGTACGTGCTGGTCACCGGCAAGGCGCACGTCCACGAGCACGCGAACAGCAACGGCCACCGGATCCCCGGCGTGGCCGAGATGCTGGGTGCCCCGGCGGTGCGGCTGACCGACAGCGGACGGCCGAACCCGAACGGCGCACCGCACGACGCGTCCACCGCGACCGGCTCCGGAAACATGCGCCTCGGCTACCTCGCCCCGGAGTCGACCGGGCACGACCCGGCGAACGCGGCCGGGCAGCACGGCAACGGCGCCCCGCCCGCGCCGCCGGCCCCGCCGGTGTCGCACCAGAACGAGGGCAGCTCGTCCCAGTCGACCCGGAGCCTCGGCGGCGACAACACGCCTGCCCCGCCGGCCCCGCCGGTGTCGCACCAGAACGAGGGCGGCTCGTCCCAGTCGACCCGGGGCCTCGGCGGCGACAACAACCCGCCGGCCCCGCCCGCGCCGCCGACCCAGCACACCGCGGCCGGATCCTCGCAGTCCGGCCACCAGCCCCCGGCCGCGACGACGCCGAACACGACGCCGAACGCGACGCCGAACACGGCTCCGAACGCGGCGCCGAACACGGCTCCGAACGCGGCGCCGAACACGGCGCCGGCCTCCGGCCACACCGCCCCGTCGACCGGCGGCCACAACACGCCGTCGACGACCGGCCACACCAACCCGCCCGCCACCGGCCACACCAACACGCCGTCGACCAGCGCGCACGACCAGTTCCTCGACCGGCAGAAGCAGGCGCGGGACGCCGAACTGCAGGCATTGTCCGGCAAGTCCCCGGTGCGCGACGCGGTCGGCCAGCTCGGTCGCGAGCAGCGGGCGGTGGCGACGCCGCCGCCCGGCGCCGACCGGCTGCGGCAGGACCTGCCGACCATGTCGGCGCAGGAGCGGACCCGCGAGCTGGCCGGCCTGACGCCGGAGAACCGGCGCTGGCTCGCACGCGACCCGCAGACGGTGGACGCGCTGAAGAACTCGCTGCCGCCGAAGGAGTTCGCGAAGACCGCGGCGGAGCTGATGGTGCACGTGGACCCGCGCGCCGAGCGCGCGCCCTCGGCGCGGCAGGAGGCGCAGCAGCAGATCGCCCGGATGCTCCAGGACCCGGAGACCACCGCGCGCCTGCTGAAGAACGGCGCCGACGTCGTGGTGGTCCCGAAGGACGTGCGGATGCCGGACGTCCCGGAGCTGAACAACCTGCGCGGGGTGCACAACAACTCCTCGGCGGGTGCCGGTCGCGGCTACGACGACATGCGCGGATCCGGCGGACGCCACTCGGCGGTCACCGAGGAGAACCTGCTCGGCGAGCACACCCCGATCGGGCACGGCGGCCACTACCAGGACGGGTACTCCACCACCACGCACGAGTTCACCCACACCGTGCACCGCTACGGTCTGGATGCGCACGACCAGAAGCTGATCACCGACACCTTCAACCAGAAGCAGGGCGACCCGAACGCCGCCTGGCCGGACGGCCCGCGTCACGACGGCAGCGGGAAGCCGGTCGACAACTACTCCTCGCGCGACGAGCAGGAGTACTTCGCGCAGGTCACCAACGCCTACCTGGGCACCAACCACGGCACCGACCCGTACACCGGCCAGCCGCGCAACAACGGCGCGGACTGGGTGCGGCAGAACGAGCCGGCCATGCTGCCGCTGCTGGAGCGGCTGTACGGCAAGGACCCGGGCGCGGTGCACACCGGGCCGGCCAACCCGGTGCACGCCACCACGGCCGAGAACCAGATGTACGAAGGCTTCCGGGACTTCATGGACCGGGTCGACGGCAACGGGAGCACCACCCCGGCCCACCAACCGCCGACCACGCCGCCGCCGACCCCGCCGGCGGCCAACCCCGGCCAGCACGGCGGAGGTTCCTCCCACCTGCCCCCGCCGCCGCCGAAGGCGCCCGGCTTCGGCAGCAAGCCCGCGGCCGGCGACGGCTACTCGCACAAGATCGACGGCGAGAAGACCTTCGACGCGATCAAGGACTTCCTGCCGGACTCCGCGGAGTTCGACAAGGTCAAGGACAACCTGAAGAAGTACGAGCGGTCCGCGCTGATCGACGGCGACACCGACGCGATCCTGCACTCGTACCAGCAGCAGAAGCAGCTGCACGTGGACGTGCTGCGCCGCAACGTCCCCGAGTCGCTCGACGCGGTGAACCACCGGCTGGACGAGATCACCCACCAGACACCGGACCGCCAGGCCGAACTGGCCGGCGAGAAGCACAATCTGGAGACCGCGAAGGCCCACCTGGAGGGACAGCGGGACCGGCTCGCCGTCTACGAGCACGAGCTGGCCCGGCTCAAGGGCGAACCCAAGCCCGGGACACCCGAGTTGAAGGCACTGCAGGACGCCCGCCAGCAGGCGGAGCCGCGCATCGCCAAGGACGCCATGGCGCGGATCGAGGAGCAGCGCAAGGCTGTCGCCGACCTCCGGCAGGAGGCCGACCAGCGGCTCAACGACGCCGAGACCGCCTACCAGAACGAGAACAGCAAGCGGACCGCCACCGGCTCCACCAAGGAGACCGCGGCGGAGGCGGCCGCGAAGACCACCCGGAACGTCTTCGCGAGCCGGGTCGAGGACCTCAAGGTCCGTGACGCGGAGCTCGCGCAGGACCTCCAGGCACGCAAGGACGCCCTCGCCGGGAACTACGGGCCGACACCGCCCAAGCCGAAGAAGGGCGCCGAGCACGAGCTGACCGACGGTGCCTACCGCGCCGCGTTCGGCTACTCGGACCACGGGGTGATGGCGGGCGAGCCGCACGCCGAGAAGACCGTCCGCCGGATGGTGGACGGCGACGTCAAGCTCGGTGCCGCGGTGGTCAACCGCAACCACGTGGTGGCCGACTACATGGTGCACAAGTACGTGACGGCGGCCGTCTTCAAGGCGAGGTCGTTCGGCGACGAGCAGCACCGGGTGGAGGCGTCGAAGACCTTCTCCGACTTCGCCGACACCATGGCGCCCGACCAGCACCGGGTCTACGACAAGGACGGGAAGCGGGCCGCCAAGCGGCTCGACGCCAAGGGCGGCGTGGAGCACGCCGCGCTGACCTGGCGCGACCTCGGCTACACCGCCAAGGACGTCGACCTGCGCGCCGCCTACGGCAACGACAGGCTCGCGCCGGCCTTCAGCCCGGCGAAGATGGACGATCCGGCGAGCGCGGGCGCGGCCAAGCAGGAGCTGCAGAACCAGCTGAACCGGTCCGGCCTGGACGGACCGGCCAAGGCGCAGTTCGACCGGTACGCGGACACCGTGGCGAGGTTCTCCGACGATCCTTCGCCGCAGCACCTGGCGGAGATGAAGGACGCCCTCGCGGACGTCCACACCAAGGTCCGCGAGCAGGCCGTCGAGGACCTCGGAGTGGTCCACGGCGTCACCGGTCCGCGTCATCTGGACGACACGGTCGCGGCGGCGCGGCAGGCGGCCGCCGAGCCGCCCGGCGGCCCGGGCGGCTCGCCGGCCCACGAGCGGCTCGCCGACCGGCTCGACGACCTGGCGGGCGCGTACGACCGCCTCGGCCAGGACCGCCAGGACCTGAAGAGCCTGGCGCACGACCTGCGCAACGATCCCAACGCGGTGCGGCCCGAGCAGCTGGAGGCGTTCGCCGACAAGCTGCCGAACGAGCGCGAGCAGCTGCGCCGGGACGAGGTGCAGCACCGTCTCGACGAGGCCGGGGAGACCCTCAGGCCCGGCGGTACTCCGGCCGCGATCAAGTCGGCCGCCGCGAAGCTGCTGCCCAAGGCCGACGCCGACATCAGGACGGTGGGCGAGCAGTACGGAGGCGCCTTCCCCCGGGCCGGCGCGGGGGAGAAGCACCCCGCCGGCCTGTTCGACCAGGCCGTGAAGGCCAAGGTCGAGGACGTGCCGAAGCTGATCGAGGAGATCACCGCAGGCCTGTCCAACAGCGCCTCCAACCTGCGCTTCGGCGACGAGCTGACCAACAAGTGGATCCAGAACTTCCTGGACCCGCACGTCGTTCGCGACCAGGACGTGCTCACCGCCGTCGCCAAGGGCGATCTGCCGCCCGAGGCGCTCTACTCGCCGCACACCCTGGACCTGCTGCGCGGCCTGCGCACGCTGGAGGACACCGGTCTGGCCCCGCGCGAGCTGCGCGACCTGATGGCCCCGAAGACCGAGGCCGACATGGTCGACCTCCACGGGCCGGGCCAGAAGCCGAGCGCCAGCGCGGTCAATATCGCCGACGAGCACGGCATGCTGAACCACGCGGGCGGGGAGACCCCGGTCTCCTCGTCCGGGGACTTCACCCGCCAGCCCGGGCAGTCCGCGAACCCGGTGGTCGGCTCCGAGGCGCTCCACGACCCGGGCCGGGACGCCCGGCCGGGCGCCGAGGGCCGCGAGATCGGCGCCACCCCACCCCCCGCGACGCCCCACCCGGCGGCGAGCCAGGACACCGACGTCGTGATGGCCTCGCAGGGCCACGACACGCCCACCGGGTCGCAGGACCACGACACGCCGATGCCCTCGCAGAGCCACGGCACGCCCACGCCCACGCCCACCCAGGGCCACGACGTGCCGATGCTGTCGCAGAGTCAGGACCACCCGATGGCCTCGCAGCAGACCACCCGGCCGGACAAGCGGCGGCAGGATTCCGGCGACGACGTCCTGATGGCGCAGGCGCCGCCGCTCAAGCGCCGACAGACGGGCGCCGTTCCGACGCCGCCGCCCCCGCCGCCGGTCTCGCACCCCGCCGCGAGCGGCCACCAGGGCACCGGCACCCGGGGCTTCGGCACGCTGCCCTCGCCGCCCCCGCCGACCGGCAACCACACCCCGGCCGCCGGTCAGCACAACTCTGCTTCCGGATCGGGGACTTCGCACCACCCTGCGGTCGAGCACGGCGGTACAGCGGAGCACCAGGGCCAGCAGCACGAGGCCGACCCTCAGCAGCACCACGAGGACACCGACCAGCAGCCCCACGACGATCAGCAGACGCCGCCCGTGGAGCCGCTGCTCCCGCCGGTCGGCACCCCCGAGTACGGGATCATGCACGACCCGGGGAGCTTCCTGCGGGACACCCCGCTCGGGGTGGACTTCGGCTCCGGGCTGAAGCTCCGCACCGAGGGGCTGCAGCAGCACCAGGTCAACTCCTTCCTCGCCAGGTTCGAAAGCAGCGACCGGCACTGGTTCGCCCTCGTCCGCGACCCCGCCCGCAGCACGCCCGACAAGGACGCCTTCGTGCTGACCCCGGCGTGGGAGAAGTACGCCCAGCACAGCGAGGAGTTCCGGCCCCCGGCCGGCGTCCGGCTGCCCGATCCGATGCCCGACCACCACTACGTCACCGCGCTGTACGCCCCCTACAAGTCCGGGACGGCGGGCGCCGACCACACCATCGGGCACGTCGAGGTGCCGTTGCACCCGGACCCGGCGCGGCCGGGCGACGGGCTGGTGTTCACCGGCGGCATGAACGGCTGCGCGTTCGTCGCCACCGACGTGAACCCGCACACGGACACCTTCCAGCTGTGGCACTTCCAGTCGTACTCGGCGAACAACAACCTGATCGGCGGTGCCGACTTCCGGGCCGGGAAGACCGTCACCGACTGGTTCGGCCCGGACGAGTACCGCTCGCCGCACCCGTTCACCTTCGAGGTCACCAACGTCCTGCACCACGGTCCGGACGGCTGGCACGTCACCAGCCAGGAGTCGGTGCAGGAGCAAGGCAACCCGCACCTCGGACAGCAGACCACCCGCCCGTTCCGGCTCGACCCGCCCAGCGAGGCGGACCGGGTGCGGATGACGGTCGGCCCGTACCACATCAACGCCAAGGAGCAGGTGGAGCGGTTCGACGACCTGGCGAACAAGCTGCAGAGCAAGCTCCCGCCGGCCACCGACCCGAACTTCCGCACGGTCCGCAACGACCTGCTCGGACAGCTCGGCGACCTGCGGGGCCGGCTGGTCGCCCAGGCCGACGCCGTCGGCGCGCTCGCGCAGCCCGACACCACCATGCAGCAGGTCCACGACGGCGCTGCCGCGCTGCACCAGCAGGCCGCCGCCAACCACCAGCACGCCCAGGGCGAGTCGATGCTCTTCACCGCCCGGATGAGCGCGATGGGCCACTCCAACCCGCGCTTCCACGAACTGGAGGCGCTGCAGCGACAGCTGTTCGACGAGTTCGCCCCGCAGAACGACCGCTCCTGGCTGTCCGTCATGTCCCGGGACAGCGCCGGCCAGTTGCAGAGCATGGCCGACGCGCAGCACAACCCCGCGCAGGGCTTCGGCGCGTTGCCCGCGTCCCCGCCGCCGGCCGCCACCCACGGCACCGGTACGACGGAGCACCGGCAGCCCGAGCCGATGGACGTCGACCAGCCCGACCGGACCGTCCCGCACCAGCGGGACGCGGACGGCGACGCCGTGATGCACGAGCCCGCCCAGTCGAACGACCGCAAGCGCGGACGCAGCGAGGACGACGACCAGGACGACCAGCCGGTCGTCGAGCGGGAGGTGAAGCGGCGCCGCACGCCGTCGTACGAGAACACCGACGCGGTGATGCACGACCGCGGCTACCAGGCGGTCGCCGCCCAACACCCGTTGACGCAGGACCTGGTGCGCTACCTCGGTGGCGAGCCGAAGGTGCACCCGCCGATGAGCTCCTCGCTGCTCGGAAAGGTGAACCCGCACGCCGCGCCCGTCCACCCGGCCGAGGGCTTCCGGGTCGGCAACGACCTCAACGCCTGCCTGGAGAACGTCGAGGCGTACCGGGACACCCACTTCGGCCGTCCCCGCGTCTCCGGGCAGACGCTGCACGGGAACGTGGAGCCGATCCCGGGCAACACGCTGTGGAAGCGCCACGACGGCCCGGCCCTGTTCGGTGAGGGCGACGCCGCGGTCGGCAAGCTGATGGAGACGGTGCGCGCCGGCGGACCCGGCAGCTTCGCCACCGTGCTCGGCGCCGGCAAGGAGGGCGCGGGCCACGCGGTCGCGCTGGTCCACGACCGCGACGGGCAGCTGCGGTGGGCCGACCTGACGGACCGCAAGGTGACCCCGGCGACCGGAGGGATGCCGGAGAACTTCCGCTCCGACTGGACGGTGTGGGCGTCGGTCGCCGACCCGCACGAGAACAACATCTCGGGCCCGCACGACCCGAACTTCATGGACACCTACTCGACCTTCACCCGGCCCCGGACCGAGCACACCCCGGAGCCGATGGACGTGGACGACTTCGGCACCGTACCGCCGTCCGAGGCGGTGGGGCGGTTCACCGGGCACCCGGACGACGCGGACGGGCAGGCCGGCCGGTTCGCCGAGGACCGGTTGGTCGCGCTGCAGACCCACACCGAGCAGATCTACGAGCAGATCCAGACCAGCCTCGGCAGGCTCGCCCTCGGTGACGAGGGCCTCACCGGCCGCCCCGACCGCACGGCCGCCGAGCTGCAGTACAACCTGTGGTCCGGGCCGGAGCGTTGGGCGAGCGACGCCGAGCTCGGCCCCCGTTACGGCTCGGCGGTCGAGCAGACCGGCGAGTACCAGGCACACCACGCGCCCGGGTTCACCATGGACGGGACCGCGTACCACTACGACGCCCTGGACCAGCTCAAGGCCGCCGGCTACCCGGACTCCCGGCCTCCGAAGGACCCCGAGTACCAGAAGCAGCTGGTCGACTGGCTGAAGCAGAACGAGGCCGACGGCGTCCCGTACGACCCGAAGGCGGTGGAGCAGAAGTTCCGCGAGCTGCGCAATGCCGCCACCGGCACGAAGAACGAGGTGCAGGACGGCAGCACGCCGACCGACGGACCGGAGGTGCTGGTCAACCTGCACGGCACCCAGTTCCGCAATGCCTGGGACATCGCCTCGGACTCGGTCGCCGAGAGCGCCGCACTGGCGATGGCCCCGGTGCGCAGCTACGGCCTGGACGAGCCGAGCGCGCTGGGCACCGGCACGGCGCACCCCGCGCCGGACGGCACGGTGCAGGCCCGGCAGGAGATCCCGATGGTGGTCAAGGTCTCCGACGAGGTCGCCGGGACGCTCCGCGAGAACGTCCAACTGCGCCACGAGATCGCCAGGTTGGCGGGTGACGAGCAGACCCGGAACGACCTGACCGTGCTCGCCGCCCGGGCCGGCCACGGCATCCAGCAGTTCCAGGACGGCGCGCACCTGCTGGAGACCGGCCGCCGCCCCGAGGAACGCGCGCAGAGCGCCCGGCAGATGCTTCAGGGTCGCAACGAATTCCTCGACGCGATCCGGGAGTTCGACGCCAGGCTGAAGGACCGGGAGCTCCCGGCGGCGGACGGCGGTCACGGCAACGCTGCCGAGTGGCTGAGGAACTTCGAGCAGCAGGGCGCCCAGCAGGGATTCGGCTCCCGGCTGTCGGAGACCCAGGCCCCTGCCCACGGGGACGCGCCTCCGCCGCCGCCCCCGCCGCCTGCCTTCCGCACCGGCCCGGTGTCGCGCAGCGGTGACGTCCCGCCGCCGCCCCCGCCGCCGACCACCACCGACCATCCGACGATCGACCACACGACGAACCAGCACACCCCGATGGACGTCGACTCGCCGCCGGCGCCGCCCCAGCGCCGGACGCTGGCGGTCGCCGTGCAGACCGCGGTGGTCGGCAACCCGCACGGGCCGCTGCGCGGACAGGACGTCTTCCTCAGCGAGGTGGTGCCCTCGAACGACCGGCCGATGACCCGGTTCGGCACCGACCAGCGGTCGCACACCGTGCCGTGGGCGCTGACCCGGCGCGCGGCGGGCGGTCTCGCCGGGCGCGACGCGGCCTCGGTGTGGACCGAACTCAAGGCGGACGTCGCCGAGTTCCAGAAGTTCCCGCCGGAGGCCAAGGGCGCCGCGCAGAAGGACCACGCCGCGGTCAAGGCCCGCTGGGACGACATCGTCAACCGTCTCAACGAGCTGCCCGACCACCCGCCGGCCCACCAGTCGCTGCAGGAGTGGCACCGCAACCTCGGCGACCTGGTGTCGGGCTACATCGAGATCTCCCAGATCACGTCCTTCGCCTCGTTCGCGGACGGCCGGGCCGTCGGCCACGGCGAAGCGGGGATGCTGGACCGCCTCGGCAGGTTCGAGGAGCAGGGAGGGCAGCCGCCGCGCACCGACGAGGTCGTCGGCACCCTGCTGGACATCAAGCAGAGCAGCTCGCTCTCCCCGGAGGACGCCAAGGCGGCCAAGGAACACCTGATCCGCAGCCTGCACCGGGCCTACCCCTCCTACATGACCCAGGACCGCCGCACGGAGATCGAGCAGCAGCTCGGGCTCCGGCCGGTGGCGGTCCACCCCACCGGGCAACTGCCGCCCGGCGCGTCCGGTTTCACCCGCTACGAGCTCAAGGCGGAGCTGGTCGCCGACATCGTCGCCGACCCGCACAACCCGGCGCAGATCGGCAAGATCGTGCTCAGCGAGCAGTCCCGGCCGGACACCCAGTTCGGCAGCAACCAGTACTCGCACGCCGCGTCGTGGTCGCTGATGCGGGAGTCGCTGCTGTCGTTCGAGGGCAAGCCGCAGCACGAGCTGGAGACCTGGCTCGGCAACCGGTTCGACAGCATGGACGCCCACGGCAACCTCGATCCGGAGATGTCGCAGGCCGTCGACCACGCCCGCCGCGAGCTCGCCTCGATGGACTCGTACCCGCCGCACGAGCGGGCGGCCAGGGTCGGCGACCTCGTCCGGGTGTTCGTCAGCGCGCACCAGAAGCTGCCGCACACCACCTTCGTCGACCAGGTGCAGCTCGGCAGTGCCACGTCCAGCGGCGAACTCGACTTCGGCCTGCGCGGCGGACCCCGCCACGACAACCTGGTCGCGAGTCACTTCGACGGTGCGGCACCGTTCAACACCAGTGGGGACAGGCTCGTCCGCTCCTACCAGAGCTGGCAGAACATGGCGGAGACCCTCGGCCCCGTTCGGCAGGAGACCGTCAACCTGGTCGCCGACCGGACCTTCACCGACAAGAACCTGCAGCAGCTTCGCGCGGCGGGCCTGCTCACCCCGGTGGACAACAGGATCGGGTCGGCGTACCTGGAGGGCCTCCTCTCATGGGACCGCGGGGTCACCACGGCCTTCCCGGCCCACGGCAACGACGCGGTGACCACGGCCTGGCAGGCCCACCGCGACGAGTTCACCGTGGAACGGTTCGGCCGGCCCACGGACCCCGGCGTGCGCCGGCAGGTGGAGGCCTGGTTCGACCAGGTGAGGACCGCGGACCGGCCGAGCGACGCCGGGGCTGCCCTGGAGGGACTGAGCAAGTACTACGAGGCGCTCAGTAACCAGGGCCGTCGCGGTACCGAGAGGGGCGCGCTCGCCGCGGCTCTGCCGCCCCCGCCGCCCGCCGGCGGCAAGCGCCGCGGCGACGACACCGGCGACATCGCCCGGCAGGTCAGGAGGATCGGCCTCGACGACTGACAACCATCCGGGCCGGGCGGCGGCACCCCTGCTACCGCCCGGCCCGGGTCGTCGGGCCCCCACCTGCTTGAAGACCGCCGGGACCTGGGGAAAAGCAGATGCGTCCGGTCGCGTCGCGCTGGAATCTCCGAGGCCGGATCGACCACAGGAGGTGCGCGGGATGAAGCTTGCCGAGGTGCTGGCGCTTCGGGCGGACGCGGCACGGCGGGTGGAGCAGCTGCGTGCCCGGATCGCCGCGAGCGCCCGCTTCCAGGAGGGGGAGGAGCCGGCGGAGGACGCGGGACAGCTGTTGGAGGAGTCCACGGCCGTCCTGGACGAGCGCGACGGTCGGCAGTCGATCCGGCTCACCGCCAACGGTTTCACCCTGCGGGACAACGGCCGCCTACACGTTGCCAAGGTCGGAGACCTCGAAGTCCGGTGGTCCCGGCCGCTCCCGGCCGCTCCCGGCCACGCCGACCTCGGTCACTGTCACCCTGGACGCGGCCGGCCGGTACTGGGCGAGCTTTGTTGTCGAGACGGATCCGGAGATCCTTCCCGGGCTGGACACCGAGACGGGCATCGACCTCGGGCTCGCGCACTTCGCCGTCCTCTCCGACGGCCGCAAGGTGGCCGCGCCGAAATTCCTGCGTCGCGCCGAGAAGAAGCTCAAGCGCATGCAGAAGGCCCTCAGCCGCTGCGAGAAGGGGTCGAACAACCGGTCCAAGGCCCGTAAGAAGGTTGCGCGTCAGCACGCCCGTGTGGCGGACCAGCGCCGGGACTGGCACCACAAGGAATCCACGAAGATCATCCGCGATAGTCAAGCGGTGTACGTGGAGGACCTGGCGGTATCTGCTCTCGGACGCACACGGCTCGCCAAGTCCGTGTACGACGCCGGGTGGTCGCAGTTCGTCGGCATGCTGGAGTACAAGGCCGTGAAGCACGGCCGGCACTTCGGTCGCATCGGGCGCTTCGAGCCCACCTCTCAGGTCTGCGCTGTGTGCGGGACCAAGGACGGTCCCAAGCCCTTGCACGTCCGGGAGTGGACGTGCGGAGCTTGCGGGATCGTCCACGATCGCGACGTGAACGCAGCGCGCAACATCCTGGCCGCCGGACGGGCGGACAGGCTAAATGCCTGTCGAGCGCCGGTAAGACGGGCATCCGTGCCCGCGCAGCGCCGTGAAGCAGGAACCCACCGAGACGGTCACCCGACCGTGGCAGGAATCCCGGCCCCTTAGGGCCGAGAGGACGTCAAAGAACGTCGTCCTTGTGGGGCTGTGCCCGGCTCGGTAGACACCTCGGTCCACGCGCGGCTGCTCACCGGCCTGGCGTTTGCCAGGGTCGACGGGGTCCTGGACGCCTCATCGTGTCCGGTGAATACCTGCATGGCTGCGAGGCCTTCAACCTCGGACTGCGGCCCACCGTCGTCGCCGAGGCCACCGCCACCCGGGCGCTGGCCGCACCCGACGGCGCCGTGCTGCCCGCCGCGACCCTCCAGGCGGCGGCGCTGACCACGATCGGCGACCTGTTCGGCACCGTCGCCGTCACCGTCGACGAGCTCACCGCCCGGTAGCCGCGAGGCCGCCCCGGGTCAGCCCAGGTGGGAGCGGAAGAAGGCCACCGCGTCCGCCGCCGCCTCGGCGCGGGCCCGGGCGGCGCGGGGTGCCGGGTCGGGGCCGATGAAGTCCGCGTGCACCACGTCCGCGCCGAGCGGGCGGCCGGCGGCGGTCGGGATGCCCTCCAGGTAGGGCCGGGTGTCGCTCTCGTACGGGGTGACGCTGTCGGCGCCGCCCCAGCGGATCTCCACCGGCACCCGCACGGCCGCCAGGCTCTCCGCCGTCACCATCGGCCCGAGGCCGGGGGCGACCTGGAAGACGGCTCGGACCCGGGGGTCACCCAGGTCCGCCCCCGCGGCGGCGACGGCGGCGGGTGGCATGCCCTCCGGGGCCTTCGCCCGGAAGGCGTCCAGCACCCCCGGGAACTCTGGGATCTCCGGCAGCGGCACCACACCCGTCAGCAGGGCGTGCAGCACGCCGGTGTCCAGCCGCGCGCCGGCCAGTGCCGCGGCCGTGTAGCCGCCCGCCGAGAAGCCCGCGGCCCCGATCGGGCCGAGCTCCCGCTCGGCGGCCAGCGCGTCGAGGGCGAAGGCGAGGTCACGCGGACGGTCCCACGGGCAGAGGAAGCCCTCCGGCTCGTAGCCGTCCACGAAGTCGTTCCCGTGGTGGTCGACCGCGACCGCCCGGAACCCCGCCGCGGCCAGCGGACCGGCCAGCCAGCCCATCCCGCTGCCGGACCCGCCCGTGCCGTGCGACACCAGCACCACCGGAGCCGGATCCGCCGTCTGCACCCCCTGCGGCTCCCACTCGTAAAGCCGAACCGGCCGCGGCGCGCCCGGCTCCCGCAGATGACGGCGTGTCGTGTCGAACAGGACCCGCGTCCGCGGCTCCCCCCACCCGAGATCGATCATGGCGGGCATCGTACGCCCGGGCCGGTCGCGCCACCGGCGCCCCGTCAGCCGCCCGCCAGGGGACGGACGGTGAGGATCTGCTCCGCGCGGCCGACCGGGCCGGCCGCGTCGTGGAGGACGGTGCTGGTGAGGCCGTGCCCGGCCGGGCCGAAGCTCACGGTGGTGTCCAGACCGGTCCAGCGGCCCTCGGGGCGGCGGTGCAGATGGACGGTCAGATCCATGTTCGGGTACATCCACGCGGTGGGCGGCTGCTGTACGGCGATGCCGTTGGCGGTGTCCACCAGGGCGAGGAAGGACGCCGTCGCACTGCTGGGCTCGCCGGCGACCAGCTCCACCGGGCTGCTGATCCAGGCGGCGGCGCGCCCGGCCGGTGCGGACTCCCGGCGGCGGACCTCGATCGAGGACACGTAGCCGCCGTCCCACAGGTCGGTCATCGCCCACGGGGTGAACTCCTCGGGCGGGGCGAGCCGCTCCTCGGGGCTGTCCGCGACCGCCGCGGTGTCGAGGGACGCGAGGAGCCAGGCCCGGGCCCGGACCACCGGGCGGTCCGCGATCACCACGACCGCCTCCAGCAGCTCCACCGTGCGGCCCGGCCGGACGGTCTCCACCGTGATCTCGCACTCGTCGAGCGCGATCCGGCCGAGGATGTCGTAGCTGATCCGGGCGAGCGCCAGGCCGGTGGCCGGCCGCCCCGCCAGATACCCGTCGATCGCGTGGACGACCAGGCCGGCCAGCGGGCTGAAGTGCTGCTCGTCGGTGCTCCAGGCGCCCCCGGCGTGGGCCGTCGGCTTGAAGCGGCGCTCGCCCGTGCGCTGGTAGTAGCTCTCGGGCGAGGTGGTGCGGGCGGTCAACGAAACTCCTCGGAAGGGGGGAACACGGGCCGGCCCGCGCGCTCAGGATGGTAAGGGGTCGAACCGACCGCTGTAACGGGTGACGCTGCCCACACCCGGCACGGCCGGGGCTCGCACGGTCACCCGGCGCGCCCGCGCAGCATCGCGTCCAGCGAGTCGACGATCCAGTCCCAGGACTCCTGCGGGTCGACCGGGGTGTGAGCGAAGCCGCCGGCCGCCTCCAGGGTCACGTAGCCGTGGAAGACGCTGCCGAGCATCCGCACGGCGTGCGTCTGGGCCGGCTCGTCCAGCCGGTAGCCGCGCAGGATCGCCCGGGTCATCTGGGCGTGCCGGACGCCCGCGCTCGCCGCCGCCGTCTCCGGGTCGAGCCGCAGCTGCGCCGCGGCGTACCGGCCCGGGTGGCGGCGGGCGTAGTCGCGGTAGGCGTCGGCGAAGGCGGCCAGCGCGTCCCGGCCCGCGCGGCCGGCCAGCGCGTCGGCGACCTCGTCGGCCAGCTCCTCCAGGGCGAGCAGCGCGATCCTCGTCCGGAGGTCCTGCGAGTTCTTCACGTGCGCGTACAGGCTGGCGGTCTTGACGTCGAACCGCCGGGCCAGCGCCGTGACCGTCACCTGGTCGAAGCCGGCCTCGTCGGCGAGCTCCGCGCCCGCCCGGACCAGTCGCTCCGTCGTCAGCCCCACGCGAACCATATCCGCACTCCCATCGTCCGAACTCGATTATGCGTTTGCCTAATAGTGTTAGGCAAATTAGCCTGCGAGTCATGAAGCCACTGACCGATTCCGAGATCCGCGCCGCCTTCGTGAACTGCACCAAGGGCGAGGCGAAGCGCATGTACGTCCCGCGGGATCTCGCCGAGCAGCCCTGGGAGGACCTGGACTTCCTGGGCTGGCGCGACCCGCAGGCCCCCGACCGCGCGCACCTGGTCGCCGAGGTGGACGGCCGCCCGCACGGCGTGGTGCTGCGCTGCCCGGCCGCCGCGGCCTGGAGCACCCGGCGCAGCATCTGCTCGCTGTGCATCACCACCCACACCGGCGGCGTCTCGCTGATGGTCGCGCCCAGGGCCGGCGCGGCCGGCCGCCAGGGCAACTCGGTGGGCACCTACATCTGCAGCGACCTCGCCTGCTCGCTCTACGTGCGCGGCCGGCGGGACCTCGGCCCGGGCGCCCGGATGCCGGAGTCGCTCACCCTGGAGGAGAAGATCAGGCGGCTCGCCGGGAACGTCGCGGAGTTCGTCGCCAAGGTCGCCGCCTGACCGCGGCGGAGCACCCTAGGGTGCCGGGCCGGAGCCTTCCGGGCGCTCGGCCGAGGAGGGGAGGGCCTGCTCGGCCCAGATGATCTTTCCGCGGGGGAAGTACCGGGTGCCCCAGTGCGTGGTCAGCTGGGCCACCAGGAACAGGCCGCGGCCGCCCTCGTCGGTGGTCGCCGCGTACCGCAGGTGCGGGGCGGTGCTGCTGCCGTCGGACACCTCGCAGATCAGCGCGCGGTCGCGCAGCAGCCGCACCCGGGCCGGCGGAGTGCCGTAGCGGATCGCGTTGGTGGCGAGTTCGCTGAGGATCAGCTCGGTGCCGAACACCAGGTCGCCGAGATCCCACTTCTCGAGCGCGGCCGCCGCCCAGGTCCGCAGCTCGGCGACGGCCTCGGGCTCGAACGGGATCTCCCGTTCGACGATGTTCTCGGGGTCGATCACCCGGGTGCGGGCGATCAGCAGGGCCACGTCGTCCTGCGGGCGGGCCGGCAGCAGGGCCTCGATCACGGCCTGGCAGTTCTCCTCCGGCTCCCGCCGCCGGCCGGCGAGGGCGTCCCGCAGCAGGTCCAGGCCGACGTCGAAGTCCCGCGCGCGGTCCTCGATCAGCCCGTCCGTGTAGAGGACGATCTGCGTCCCCTCCGGCAGGTGTATCTCCGCGGTCTCGAACGGCGCACCGCCCGTCCCCAGCGGCGGCCCCACCGGGAGGTCGGGGAAGTCGACGCTGCCGTCGGGCCGGACGAGCACGGGCGCCGGATGCCCGGCCAGGCCGACCGTGCAGAGCTGCGAGACCGGGTCGTAGATCGCGTACAGGCAGGTGGCGCCGGAGACGCCCGTCCCGGTGGCGCCGTCGCTCTCCTCCTGGTCGATCCGGTCGACCAGCTCGTCGAGGTGCGCGAGCAGCTCGTCCGGCGGGATGTCGAGGGCCGAGAAGTTGTGGACGGCGGTGCGGAGCCGGCCCATGGTGGCCGCGGCGTGCAGCCCGTGGCCGACCACGTCGCCCACCACCACGGCGACCCGGCTGCCGGGCAGCGGGATCACGTCGAACCAGTCGCCGCTGACCCCGGACTGCGCCGGCAGGTAGCGGTGCGCGACCTCCAGGGCACTCTGCTCCGGCAGGGCGCGCGGCAGCAGGCTGCGCTGCAGGGTCACGGCCATCGCGTGCTCGCGGGTGTAGCGGCGCGCGTTGTCGATGCTGACCGCGGCCCGGGCCACCAGCTCCTCGGCCAGCGACAGGTCCTCGTCGTCGAACGGCTCGGGCTTCTGCGACCGCCAGAAGTTCGCCACGCCCAGGATGATGCCGCGGGCCGACAGCGGCGTGGTGATCAGCGAGTGCACGCCGTGGTCGACGATGCGACCTGTCCACTGCGGGTCCTGGGCCCGCCAGCCGTCCGCGGTGGACAGGTCGGGCACCACCTGGGACAGCCCGCTGTCGAATCCCTGCGCCATCGGGGTCGACGGGACGAAGGTGATCAGCTTGCCCCGCGGGTAGAACGGGTGCTCCTCCTCGATGCCGCCGACCGCGACCCGGCGCAGCTCCATGCCGCCGCCGGTGGGCTCGTTGCCCTGCAGCACCGGGTCGGCGAGGTCGACGGTGACGAAGTCCGCGAGGCCCGGGACGGCGACCCGCACCAGCTCCTCGGCCGTGTGCACGACGTCGAGCGTCGAACCGATGCCGGTGCCGGCCTCGTAGAGCATGGCGAGGCGCCTGCCGGCCGCCTCCGCCTTGCCGGACACCGCCAGCAGCTCGGTGGAGTCGCGGATCGTCGCGACCCAGCCCATGCCGCCGCTGTGCGGATCGGTCGGCCGCTGGTTCACCACCAGCAGCCGCCCGCCGGCCCGGTGCACCTCGTCGGCCGCCACCCGGCCGGACAGCAGCAGCTCGGAGGTCTCCGGGTCGAGGCCCTCCAGGTCGCCCACCTGCCGGCCCTCGGCGTCGGCGGGCAGCCCCAGCAGCTCCTTCGCCTCGTCGTTGGCGAGCACGAGCCGCCCGTCCTGCCCGACGATGACCACGCCCTCGCGCACCGCGTGCAGGACGGCGTCGTGGTGCTCGTACATGCGCGTCATCTCGGCCGGGCCGAGGCCGTGGGTCTGGCGCTTCAGCCGGCGCGTGGCCAGCGCGGTGCCGGTGGTGGCCAGGGCGAGGGCGGCCGCGCCGGTGGCGAGGATGACCGGCAGCTGCCGGTTGCCGGCCGAGGTGACGTTCTTGACCTTGAGCCCGGCCGACACCAGGCCGACCACCTGCCCGTCGGCGTTCTTCACCGGCACGACCGCCTGCACCTCGTGGCCGAGCGGGCCGTGCACGCTCTCGGTGTAGATCTGGCCGGCCAGCGACGGCTCGATCGTGCCGACGAAGCGCTTCCCGATCCGGTCCGGCAGCGGGTGCGTGTAGCGGATCCCGTGGGTGTCCATGACGACGATGAAGTCCACACCGGCGTCCTTGCGGGCCGCCTCCGTCAGCGGCTGCAGCACCGAGGTGGGAGAGGACGACTTCAGGGTGTCCACCAGGCCGGGGGCGTGCGCGAACGCCTCCGCGACCGCCACCGACCGGTTGCGGGCCTCCTTGTCGCTGGCGCTCCGCGACTCCAGGACCAGGGCCAGGATCGCCCCCAGCACGAGGAGGACCACCACCGCCACCTGCAGGGCGAAGACCTGACCGGCAAGGCTCCGGGGACTCCTCGCTCTCCGTGAGTGCTTGGAGGTGCCCTGGGTACGGTCGGCGTGTTCGACCATGCGTCCTTTCTAGCACCGAGCCGGGGGCGACCACGAAGAGTCGCGGTCGGCGAGCCGGGCCCGCCCCGGTGGCGGGCCCGGCCCCGACCGCCGGGTCAGGCCGCGAGCACCGCCGCGGGCGCGGGAGCGCCCCGGTGCAGCCAGGCCCGCTCGGCGGCCGACCACGCCGTGGTGGTCAGCAGGTAGATCCCGGCCGCGAGCGGCACGAAGGCCGCGAACAGCACCGTGCCGAACGACAGGTACGGCAGCAGCCCGGCACCCGGCGTCCCGGCCGAGGTGGCGCGCCGGGCCCGGCGGAAGCCCATCCAGCAGACGGCGCCGATCGCCGCGTACAGGGCGCCGAGGACGAGGAACTGCCCGGCGGTGTGCGCCTCGCGCAGGTGCAGGCCCAGCGGCACCCCGGCGAGGGTGTGGCCGAGCAGGTCGTTCGGGGTGGTGAACAGCCGGTACATCACCGAGAAGAACGGGATCTGCGCCAGCATCGGCAGGAACCCGGCGAACGGCGACGCCTTCTCCTCCCGGTACAGCTCGGAGAGCGCGGCCTGGAGCTTCTCCGGCCGGCCCTTGTGCCTGCGGTTCAGCTCGGCGACCCGCGGGGCGAGCCGCAGCCGGGTCTTCTCACCGCGGGCGGCCGCCCGGGCGAGCGGGTGCAGCGCCAGCCGGACGACGGCGGTGAACAGCACGACGGCCAGGGCCGTCGGCACCACGCCGGCGAGCGCCGAGACGGCGTCGTGGGCGAGGCGGACGGCAGGGTCGAGCACAGCGAAAACGGACATGACGGGTGAGCCCTCCGGGTCTCAGGTGAATGAGGTGCGACGGAAGGCGGCCGTGCGGGAAGGACTTACGCGGCCGCCGGGGCCGCGCCGGGAGCCCTGGGGCGGCGGCGGCCGCGGGCGTCCGGATCACGCTGGGGGAGGAAGGCTGTGCCGTGGGCCCGGCGCCGCAGCACACCGTCGCGGACGGCGGCCGGGGCACGCGCCCCGAGCAGGCGGGCGGCCGCCAGGGCGCCGGCGACCGCGCCGGCGATCAGGACGGCGGCCGCGGTGGCCGCGACCGCGGTCAGCACCGACGGGCTGAGCGGCAGCTCACCGGCCAACAGGCGGAGCAGACCGAGGAGCAGGGCTACCAGGGGCACCGCGGACCTCCTCCGCTCGGCTGACGGGACATCGAGCCGATGGTACGTGGCCGCCGCACCGACCGGTAGCGCCGACGACCCTGACCCGGCCCTGACCCGACCCTGAGACCGGGGCCCGCGCCCGGCCCGCCCCGAGCGCCACGGCAGCGTGTGAGGATGACCCGCGAGCCACGGGGCGGCCCGCCCCTGGCCGCCGGACGGAAGACGACGTGAAGCCCGCACCGCGTCCCCTGCTCCTGCCGGACGGACGGCCCGCTGCCGAGGCGTGGACGCTCGACCCGGCGATGAGGCACCTCAACCACGGCTCCTTCGGCGCGGTGCCGCTCGCCGCCCAGCGCTAGCAGCAGCGACTCCGCGAGGAGATGGAGCGGGCACCGGTGGTCTGGTTCCCTGCGCTGGCGGGCCGGGTGGCGGCCGCCCGGGCCGCCGTCGCCGAGTTCCTGCGCGTACCGCCCGGCGACCTCGCCCTGGTGCCCAACGCCAGCGCCGGGGCCAGCGTCGTGTACGGCAGCCTGCCGCACCGGCCCGGCGCCGAGGTGGTGGTCACCGACCACGGCTACGGCGCGGTCACCATGGGCGCCGAACGGCTGGCCCGCCGCTGGGGAGGCGCCCTCCGCACCGCGCGGGTGCCGTTGGACGCCGGCCCGGAGGAGGCCGCCGCGGCGGTGCTCGCCGAGGTCACCGACCGGACGGGCCTGATCGTGCTGGACCACATCACCTCCGCGACCGCCCGCTGGATGCCGGTCGCGGCGGTCGGCTCCGCCGCACGGGAGCGGGGCGTCCCACTGCTGCTCGACGGGGCGCACGTGCCCGGCCTGGCCGAGGACCCGCTGGCCGGGCTGGACTTCGACGTGTGGGTGGGCAACCTGCACAAGTTCGGCTGCGCGCCGCGGGGCGCCGCGGCTCTGGTCGCCCGCTCCGCGCTGCGGCACGAGCTGCACCCGCTGATCGACTCCTGGGCCGCCCGGGAGCCCTTCCCGGAGCGCTTCGACACCCAGGGCACCGTCGACGCCACCGGCTACCTGGCGGCGCCCGCCGCGCTCGACCTCGTCGAGCGCACCTGGGGGTGGAAGGCCGCCCGCGACTACCTGGGCGAGCTGGCCGACCACGCCGAGCGGATCGTCGGCGAGGCCTTCGCCGGCATCACCGGGGAGAGCGCCGCGGTGGACGTCGGGATGCCGCTGAGCGCCCTTCGCCTGGTCCGCCTGCCGGACGGCCTGGCACCCGACCGGCTCGCCGCCGACGCGCTGCGCGACCGCGTCGCGGCCGAGCTGGGCGTCGAGGCGGCCTTCACCAGCTTCGGCGGCACCGGCTACCTGCGGCTCTCCACGCACGTCTACAACACGTCCGCGGACTACGAGTACTTCGCCGAACGCTGCGTGCCGGTGCTCGCCGGGTGGGCCAGGGGCTGACCTCCGCGACCGCCGCGGCCCGGCGCACCGGGCCGGGCCGGCCCGGCGGGCGGGCGGCTGGTCGAGGTCTCCGAGTGGGAGACGTCCGAGCGGAGGGAGATCCTCGACGACACGGCGACCCGGGTCGGCGAGTACCACAAGGCGCCGAGGACCCACCGGGCCCGCCGTCAGTCGGCGGTACGGCCGTAGTAGGACGCGTACCAGGCGGAGTCGGTGTCCGGGTTGCGCAGCTCCGCCCAGAACAGGTCGTCCGGTACGGGCGGGAGGGACGGGTGGCCGAGGTCGGCGTGCAGCTCGTCCCGCCACCCGGCGCTCAGCCGGGAACGTTCCGCGGCGAGCTGCTCGACAGCCCGGTGGGGCCGCCCGCCGAGCACGTTCACCACGTGCTGCGCCACGCGCTGCCGGTCGGCGTCCCAATGCGCCTCCGCCTGCCGGATCAGCGCGCGCAGCCGCAGGCCGAGCGGACCGTCCGGATCGACCGGGGCGCTCCCGCCGCGGTCCGCGGCGTGCGGCGCGTGCTCGCGCAGCCAGGCGTCGATGCGGTCCCAGGAGTGTTCGACCACCTCGGCTGTCATGGAGCCACCCCAGGGAGGGGGAACGACACCAAGCCCGGGCCCGGTGGCGCACCGCCGCCGTCTACCAGGTCCACGTGCGCGGCTTCGCCGACGGCCACGGCAACGGCGAACTCCCGCCCAACGAGCGGCAGTCCTACCGGCTCGACCGCGGCGTCGACGGCTATTGCACCGCCGTTCGGCTGCGCCGCTGCGCCGTCGCCCCCTGCCGGAGACGCTCGGCCGGCTCCCGTCGCAGCCCGGGGTGCTCTCCTTCACCCGCGACGGTCCCTTCGTCTGCACCGTCAACTTCTCGGCCCGGTCCCGCCCGTGTTGCCCCCGGCAGACCGGGTCGCGGGCGACACGTGGTTGGATGAGCGCGTGGGGGAGATCACGACGGCCGCAGTGGCCGTGGTCGGGACGCTGCTCGGAGCCGGGCTGACGTCCTTCTGGCAGTTCAGGCTGGCGGACCGGGCCGAACGCAGCGGCCGCGACGGTTTCATCAGGTCCCAGCGGGTCGAGGCGTACAGCGGCTTCGCGGCCGCGATGGCCGAGCTCTCGCGGGCCCAGCTGAACCGCTGGCACGGGCGGCGCGACGAGCCCGGGCAGGACCCCGAGTCCGCCCGCGCACTCGTCTTCCAGTGCCGCTCGACCGCCCGGCAGGCCCTCTTCCGGGTGCTGCTCGTCGCCGGGCGCGACCAGGTGAAGGCCGCCGCCCGCGCCGCCTTCGACTCGCACTGGCCGATCGGCGACGCCCGGGACGAGGCGGAGTCCGCACAGCTGAGTACCGCCTGCAGGCAGGCCGTCGAGGAGTTCGTCGCGGCGGCCGCCGGGGAGATCGCCTGAGCGGACGGCCGACCACGGCCGTCCCGCAATCCGACCAAAGCCGACCATCCGGCGCCTCCGGGCGGCGACCGCCCCTCTGGCCATGACCCGCCGTCACCGGCGCCGATCGGGCCTGGCGCTCCGCAGCGTGACCGGACCGGCCGCGCGGCCGCGCCCCGCTTCTCGCCGGACACGGGGCCCGGGGGACTCGGCGTCCCGGAGCCGGCACCGTTTGTGACCCACCGTCATCGCCCGCCACGGCGGCGCGGATCCGCAGCGTCACCGCACGTGCCAACAGACCCGACCAGCACCGAACGCGCCGGCGGCGCGGACCGTCCGACCGGGCCCGCACTCGAGATGCCGCACCGGGAGGAGCGCGGGACGATCGAAGAAACGGGGGCGGAACACGGCCGCACCCCGGCGGGCGGCACCCGGCGGTCCTCCTCGACCGCTCCACGACGCCCCGCACCGACAACTCCACTCAACCGGACGCCGTTCTCCGCGTCCGGCCACCGCCCGTCCGCCCGTCCGCCCGTCCGTCCATCCGTCAGCCCGTCCGCATGTCCGACGCGGCGGAAGCGCCGTCGTGTCCGCCGTCCGCACCGGCCCCGATCCATCGGACGTCCCGTACGAGCCCCCCGAGCCCCACGAACACGAGCCCTCCCACGAAGGGGTGGGAATTCATGAACGCCTTCGAAGTCCACGTCGCGCGCGCCGACCGCGCGGCCGCCAAACGCCTCACCGGCACCACCTCGCCCTACACCATCGAAGTCGAGTTCCTCGGCGGACTGACCGACTCGCAGAAGAGCGCCTTCAAGGCCGCCGCCGACCGCTGGGTCCGCGTGATCGTCGGAGACCTGCCGGACGTCGCCGTCGGCGACCGGATCGTCGACGACCTCCTGATCCGCGCCCAGGGCCGGGTCATCGACGGCCCCGGACACATCCTCGGCCAGGCCGGACCCACCCAACTGCGCCCCGGCCCGGGGCGCTCGGAATTCCTGCCCGCCGCCGGCCTGATGTCCTTCGACCAGGACGACCTCGCCGCGATGGAGGCCAACGGCACGCTCATCGACGTGATCACCCACGAGATGGGCCACGTCATCGGCATCGGCACCATCTGGAAGCTCAAGGGCCTGCTGCGCGGCAGCGGAACCCGCAACCCGACCTTCACCGGCCTCGGCGCCTCGTCCGAGTACGCCGTCCTCGTGGGCGACCCCGAACCCCGGCGCGTCCCGGTCGAGAACACCGGCGGCCCCGGCACCCGGGACGGCCACTGGCGCGAGACCGTCTTCGCCGACGAACTCATGACCGGCTTCGTCGGCCACGCCGGCAACCCCCTCAGCCGGATGACCGCGGCCAGCCTCCAGGACCTCGGGTACGAGGTCGACCTCGACGCCGCCGACCCCTACGTCCTCCCCAACCACCTCGAACTCGCCGAGCGCGGCGAGATGCGCGCCCACATCGCGCCCATCGACGTCGGCGTCATGCTGCCCACCATCCCCGACACGCTGCCCGCCGACAGCCTCCAGATCGCCTGAGGCGCACCCGCCATGGCGGACAACGACCGACCGCGCCCGAGGGAACAGCCCTACACCGTCCGGCGTCCCGAGGTCTCCGTCCTCGGCAGCCAGTCCGTGGTCCCCAGGGACAACGTGGTGCGCCCCCCGCCCAACCGCTTCACCCACACGCTCGACGCCGACCAGCCCTACTGGTACGACCACCACCGGCCCGAGGGGCCGCCCGACGGCATCCTGCCCGCCGGAACCGCCCTCGCCCTCCTCGTCGAGGCCGACCGGTACTGCGGCGTCGTCACCCCCAGCGGCCTCTACATCGCCGTCCACCGCACCCATCTCCAGGCCCTTCCCCACCCGCCCCAACCCCCACCGCCCGGCCCCACACCGAGCGAGGACGACGACGCCTGAAGCACACCCGCCGCCCCGACGAGCCCCCCACGGCCCCGGGGCGGCGACCGCTCAGACCGATCGTCATACGGAGCCCCAAGCCGCGCCCTCCACCGCAGGACTCCACCCGCCCAGGCGGCCCGTTCTGCGGCGTCCGCCGGCGACCCCGCCGACCCGGCGGGCCACCACCACCGTGCGGCTGCACCGTGACGCCCGCCTGGAGCTGCACCGCCGCGGTGCCCAGGACCGTCCCCACGCCGACCCCGCGGACTACCTCGCCCACCTTCACGCCACCTACCGGGGCGGACCGCTCCACGAGCAGATTTGACGAATGGTCGGATCGTTGCGTCGAAGCCGTCGGCGGTCCGGAAGCGGCGCCGGGTGACGGGCAGCTCCACGGCCACCCATTCCCGGCCGGTGATGGTCGCCGCGGTGTCGATCGTGTCGCCGCCGCGTCCCCAGGTGGGCAGGTCAACAGGGGGCGGTGGCGAGGGCTTCGATGTCGGGGACCAGGGCGGCAGGCGTGGGGAGGGCGTCGTTCTCGGCCCGGAGGATGGCAGCGGCCGTTCGGAGGGCCGGGTCGGCGAGGAGCCGGGCGAGCAGCTCGGAGTCGACGTCCCGGGAGTCACTGCGCAGGGCGGCGCCGGTGGCGGCGAGGGTGTCGGCGACGATGAAGTTGTCTGCGCCTTGGGGGAGAAGGAGTTGCGGGATGCCGGCCTGCACGGCGGTGAGCGAGCTGCCTGCACCGCCGTGGTGGACCACCGCGTCGCAGACGCGCAGCAGTTCGGCCAGTGGTACCCACGGCAGCGCCCGTACATTGGCCGGAAGGCTGCCGAGGCCGCTGAGATCTGCGTCACCGAGGGCGAGCAGGAACTCGGCATCGACCGCTGCGGCCGCCTCGATGAGCTGGGTGATCGCCTGCAGGCCGTCGAGCCGGGTGATGACCGTGCCCAGGGTCACGGCGACCTGCGGCCGGGGCCCGCGACGCAACAGGTCGGCGGGTATGCTGCCGCCGCCGTTGTAGGGGATGCAGCGCATCCGCAAGCCGCCCGGGTCACCGCCGAGGGAGGCCGGGACGATGTTCAGGGGGGTGGACCGGGCCGGGGCGGGCACGCCGTGTCGCTCGTAGAGGTCGGTGACGTGGCCCGCGAGTCGCGCGGCCATGTCGAGGCCGGAGGAGAGACCGAAGTTCTGCAGTGCCGCCGGGATCTTGAGCTGGGCGGCCACCAGCTGCGCCGCGGCCATGCAGGAGTCGTGGACCAGGAGGTCGGCCTCCCATGCGCGGGCGATCTCCAGCAGGTCGTCGACCGTGGAGCGCGAGGCGTGTGCGAAGGCGGCGGCGGCCATGTCGAGGATCTGGTCCTGGGTCAGGTCGGGCTTGGCGTAGCTCGTGCCCTCCTCGCCGCTGACGGCTTCGAACGATTCGCGCAGTGGCCTGCCGTCACCGATCCCGATCACCGGGAAGCCCGCCATGCCGAGCTGTTCCATCGGCTTCGGGACGGCGATCAGCACGTCGTGTCCCGCGGCCCGCAGGGCCTGCGCGGTCGGCACCATCGGGAACAGGTGGCTCGGCGCTGCCGGGCCGGTGAAGAGTACGCGCACGGATTCTCCCGGGGGTTGGTCGATGGGGCCTTCCGGGGCCGGACCCACGGGCGCCGCCGTACGCTGCGTGTGGCGTGGGCCCGGGGCACGCGACCTCCGCCCTGGCCAACTGACGGGCCATCAGCACATGTTCCCGCCACCGTCGATAATCGGACATCGCGTGGATTGCCGATTGCCGATTGTCTCGCCGTCCGGCGGAGTCGCCCCTCGGCCCCGGTGGCCGGCCCCCGGGGCCGCTGTCTTAGCGGGATGTTAGATCTGCGGGCGCGCCCTTGTCGCGGTACGGCCGGGGGCAGCACGCTCGGGGCACCCACCCCCGCCCCCACGGGCCCTTCCCGCGGAGCCGTCATGTCCCCGTCCCGTGTCATCCCTCCGTCGCCGCAGCCCGCCAGCGGCGGCGCGCGGCGTCTCGCCCTGATCGGCGGATCGCTCGGCAATCTCGTCGAGTGGTACGACTGGTTCGTCTACGCCAGCTTCGCGATCTACTTCGCCGACTCCTTCTTCCCCGGCGGCAACCCGACCACCAAGCTGATGAACACCGCCGGGATCTTCGCGGTCGGGTTCCTGATGCGGCCGGTCGGCGGCTGGGTGCTGGGCCGCGCCGCCGACCGGCACGGCCGCAAGAGCGCGCTCACCCTGACCGTCACCATGATGTCGGTGGCCGCCCTGCTGATCGCCGTGGCCCCGACCTACGACCGGGCCGGCTACCTCGGCGCGGTCGTGCTGCTGCTGGCCCGGCTGCTGCAGGGCATGAGCATCGGCGGCGAGTACGCCGCCAGCGCCACCTTCCTGACCGAGGCGTCCGCCCGCAACCGGCGCGGCCTCGGATCGTCCCTGCAGTACGTGTCGATGACCTGCGGTCAGCTGCTCGGCCTCGGCATCCTGATCGGCCTGCAGCACACCCTGACGACCGCCGAACTCAAGAGCTGGGGCTGGCGGATCCCGTTCGTGGTGGGCGCGCTCTTCGCCCTGGTGGTGTTCTGGCTGCGCCGCCGCCTGCAGGAGACCGAGGCGTTCACCGCAGAGGCCGGCGCCGGCGGCCGCGGCACGGACACCCGGGGCACCGTGCGCGCCCTGTGGGCGCACCGCCGGCAGGCCGTCATGGTGATGGCCCTCACGCTCGGCGGCACCGTCGCCTACTACACCTACACCACCTACCTGACGAAGTACCTGATCGGCAGCGCGGGCATGGCGAAGAACACCGCGACCCTGGTCAGCTTCACCGCGCTCGCCGTCTTCGCCGCCCTGCAGCCGCTGGCCGGCCTGCTCTCCGACCGGATCGGCCGCCGACCGCTGCTCATCACCTTCGCGGTCGGCTGCACCCTCGGCACCTACCCGATCATGACCGCCCTCGGCTCTGCGTCCTCGTACTGGCCGGCGCTCGGACTGTCCCTGCTCGCCCTGGTCGTCGTCACCGGCTACACCTCGATCAACGCCGCCGTGAAGGCCGAACTCTTCCCGACCCGGATCCGGGCCCTCGGCGTCGCCGTGCCGTACGCGATCGCCAACGCCCTCTTCGGCGGCACCGCGGAGTACGTGGCGCTCTGGTTCAAGAACGCCGGGCACGAGAAGGCGTTCTTCTGGTACGTCTCCGCCTGCGCCCTGGTCTCCCTGATCGCCTACGTCCTGATGCCCGACACCCGCGGCGTCGCCCTGACCCCCGGCGAGGAGCGGACCGCTCCGGACCGCGCCGCGGCACCGGCCGTCCGCTGACGGTCGCTCACGTCCGCTGAGAGCCGCTCACGTCCGCTCACGGCACCGAGCTCCGACGGCCACCGCGAGCCCCGCTACCCGGGGGCTTCCGGTGGCTGCCGCCGCAGGTCAGGATGGTCGCCGCGGCCACCCGTGGCCGCCACGCCGAGGGGGACACGCCGATGCACGCACTGCTCGTCGAGGACGACGACCGGATGGCCCGCGCCCTGGGCACCGCCCTCGCCCAGCGCGGCCACACCACCCGCCGGGTCGGGCGCGCCCTGGACGCCCTGCGGCTCGTCCACGAGGCCGAGTTCGTCCTGCTCGACCTGGGCCTGCCCGACCTGGACGGCCTCGACCTGCTGCGCCGGCTGCGCGCGGTCTGCGATGCGCCGCTGATCGTCGTCACCGCCCGCTGCGAGGAACGCGACATCGTGCAGGGCCTGCGCGCCGGCGCCGACGACTACGTCGTGAAACCGTTCCGGATGGCCGAACTGATGGCCAGGATCGACACCGTTCGCCGCCGCACCGACCGGCCCGGCACCCCGACCGAGCCCGCCGGTCCGCGGATCGCCGTCGGCGACGTCGCCGTCGACCTCGCCGCCCGCACGGTCGTGGTCGCCGGCCTGCCCGTACACCTGACACGCCGCGAGTTCGACGTCCTCGCGTACCTCGCCGGCCGCCGCACCCAGGTCCACTCCCGGGAGGAGATCCTCGACCGGATCTGGGGCGACGCCTTCCTCGCCGCCTCCCGCTCGCTGGACGTGCACGTCGCCGGCATCCGCGCCAAGACCGGCCGCCCCCACCTGGTCCGCACCGTCCGCGGCTTCGGCTACCAACTCGGCACCGCGGATCCGCTCGGCACCGCGGACCCGCTGGGTACCGCCGAGCAACCCCGCACCGCCGACCCCCTGGGCGGCGCGGGCCGGGAGGACGGCTCCGCATGAGACGCCGACTCCTCACCGTCCTGACCGCCCTGATGGCCGTCGCCACCCTGCTGCTCGCGCTCCCGCTCGCCGACGCCTACGCCCGCGGCCGCACCGAACACCTGCTGCTGCAACGCCGCGCAGACGCCGTCCGGTTCGCCGAACTCGCCGACCGCGTCCGCACCGACGCCGACCGCGCCGAACTCGCCGCCGAGACCACCCGCTACGCCGAGCTCTACCGGGCCGGGGTGGACGTGGTCGACGCGGCCGGCCGCACCGTCGGCCGCTCCGGACCGGCCGACGACGGCCCCGCCGCCGCCGAGGCCCGCGGCCGCGCCCTCACCGGCCGCTCCACCGACCGGCTGCCCACCGTCCGGCCCTGGGGCCCGGGCACCGTCGTCCTCGCCGAACCCGTCGGCCACGACGAGCGGGTCAGCGGGGCGGTGCTGCTCACCGTCCCCACCGACGCCGCCCGCCACGACGTGCTGCTGCGCTGGGCGCTCATCGCGGCGGGTGCCCTCGCCGCCTTCGCCGCCGCCGCGCTCGTCGCCGCCGGGACCGCCCGCTGGCTGCTGCGCCCGGTCGGCGACCTCGACCGCGCCGTGGAACAGCTCGCCGCCGGCAGCCTGCGGGCCCGCGCCGCCCTCGACGCCGGGCCGCCCGAACTGCGGCGTCTGCGACGCAACTTCAACACCATGGCGGAGGCCGTCGCCGACGCGCTGACCCGCCAGCGCGCGTTCGTCGCCGACGCCTCCCACCAACTGCGCAATCCGCTGGCCACCCTGGTGCTGCAGCTGGAGAACGTGGAGCCGCACCTGCCGCCGGGCCCCGGCCGGCAGGAGCACACCCGGGCCCTGGACGAGGCCGAGCGCCTCGGCGAACTGCTGGACGGCCTGCTCGCCCTGGCCCGGGTCGAGGCCGCGACTGCGCACCCGGTGGAGCAGGACCTGTCGGCGGCGGTGGCCGCGCGGGTGGCCGCCTGGGAGCCGGTGTTCGCGGCCGCCGGCCTGCACCTGACCGCGGACACCGCACCCGGCCTGCGGGTGCGCGCGGTGCCGGACGCGACCGGCCGCATCCTCGACGCCGTGCTCGACAACGCCGCCAAGTTCGTCCCGGCCGGCGGCCGGGTCACCGTCCTCGCGGCTCGGGGCACCGGGGAGGAGACCGGAGCGGACAGCGTGACGATCGAGGTCACCGACACCGGGCCGGGCGTCCCGGCCGACCAACTGCCCTTGCTGGTACGGCGCTTCACCCGCGCGCCGGAGCACCAGAACCTGCCCGGCAGCGGACTCGGCCTGGCCATCGCCGACGAGATCGCCCGGATGAGCGGCGGCCGGCTGAGGGTGCGGCCGGCCGAACCGCACGGCCTGGCCGTGGACTTCCGGCTCCCGGCCGCCCCGCGGACTCAGCCGTAGTCGGGCGGCTCCGGCATCGGTCCGACCACGTCAGCCGTAGACCGACCGGTAGTAGGCGGTCGCCCCCGGGTGCAGCGGCACCGCCCCCGTGGAGACGGCGAAGCGGGGCTCCAGCCGCGCCCCGGCGGTCACCTCGCGCAGCAGGTCCCGCCAGGCGTCGAAGACCGTACGCAGCACCGCGCACACCGCGTCCGCCGGCACGTCGGTGCGGGCCAGCAGGTAGTTGCCGACGCCGACGGTGCCGACCGGCTCCCGCAGCCCGTAGACCCCGGCGGGGAACTCGGCCGCGGTGTAGACGGGCCCGTAGCGGGCGCGGAGCACCCCCGCCGGCCCGTCCAGCGCGAGCACACGCAGCGGCAGCTCGCGGGCGAGCTCCGCGACGGCCGGGGTCGGCACCCCGCCGGACCAGAACAGCGCGTCCACCCGACCCGCGCACAGGGCGGCCACGGACTCGCCGAGCGCGAGCGGGACTTCGGCCACCCGCCCGGCGCCCCCGGTCAGCGACGCGGTCTCCAGCAGCCGCCGCGCGACGACCTGCACGCCGGAGCCGTCCGCGCCGACCGCCACGCGCCGCCCGGCGAGGTCGGCGACCGTGCGCACCGGCCCGTCAGCGGGGGCGAGCAGATGGGTGTAGTTGACGTAGATGCGGGCCAGTGCGGCCACCGGCAGCGGGCGGCCGAAGGAGTTCCGGCCGCGGACGGCGTCCTCGGCGGTGTCCGCCATGGCCAGCGCCAGTTCGACCGACCCGTCGTCGAGTCGGTGCAGGTTGTCCACGCTCGCGGCGGTCGCCAGCGGCACCACCGCCGGTGCGTGCCCCTGCGTCGCCGCGGCCAGGGCCCGCCCGAACGCGTTGTACGGCCCGCCCTCCGGCCCTGTCGCCAACCGCAGCCGCTGCACCGGCTCCCGGCCCGCCCCGCACCCGGCCAGCCCGGCCGCACCCCAGCCGAGCGCGGCCCCCAGCACCACCCGGCGTCCCAGCACCACCCGGCGTCCCGGGCCCGGCCGCGGCGGCGCCGCGGGGGAGTGGGAGATCATCGGGCCGGCCATGCCGGGAAGGGTAGACCGCCGCACCCCCGCTCCGAAACCGTACATGCGGCGGGACCTGAGGAGCCGGCGGTCACCACGCACCCGGTGACGACCCGTCACGGCCCCTTGACGGGCGGCTCCCGCCAGGACAGGGTATGGCCCGGTCCGGGCGCGGTCGGACGGCGCGACCTCCCCTCCCTCGGGGAGCCTCCACCAGCCATCGCCCACTCCGGGAGAGCCATTCCGTGTCCGGACTCCTCCACCGCCTCGCCGCCTGCGCGGCGGGCACGGCCCTGGCCGTCGCCGGCCCGTTCGCCTCAGGCGCCGCCCACGCCGACACACCGGACGCCGCCAACCTCGCCACCAACCCGGGCTTCGAGATCCCCGCACTGCCGCTCGACGACTGGGGCGCGATCCCCGGCTGGCAGTGCACCGTCGGCGAGGCCGCCCTCGGCAGCACGGCCCGCAGCGGCACCTCCGCCCTGGCCGTCACCCCGGCGGGCGACGACTCCACCGGCCGCTGCGAGCAGATCCTCGCCGTCCGCCCCGGCACCACCTACACGGTCTCCGCCTGGGTGCGCGGCGCCTACGTCTTCCTCGGCGCCGAAGGCACCGGCCACGACGTCGCACCCGCCTGGACCCCGGACACCGGCGGCGCATGGCAGCAGCTCACCACCTCCTTCACCACCGGCGCGGCGACCACCGCCGTCCGCCTCTACCTGCACAGCTGGTACGGCCAGGGCGCCTACGCCGCCGACGACGTCCGGGTGGACGGCCCCGCCCCCGCCCCCGCACGCGCCCTGTGGAACGTCCCCACCACCGACCCCGTCGTCTTCGTCACCGTGGACGACGGCTGGCAGCGCACACCCGAGGCCGCCGCCCTCCTCGCCGACCGGAAGCTGCCCGTCACCGCCTTCCCGCTGCCGATGCCGCTCGGCTTCGACCCCGACTGGTTCCGGCAGGTGACGGCCGCACCCGGCTCCTCGATCCAGACCCACAGCGTCTCGCACCGCGACCTCACCACCCTGAGCGCCGAGGAACAGCAGGCCGAGATCTGCGGCAGCCGCGACGCCGTGCTGCGCCGCACCGGCACCACGCCGAAGATCTTCCGCCCGCCCTACCTCGCCTGGAACGCCGACACCCTGCAGGCGGCCGCCAACTGCGGCATGACGACCGTGATGACCGCCACCGCCGACTTCAGCTGGGGCGCGTCCAACGTCTACCACGGCGGGCCGCTGCGCCCCGGCGACGTCGTCCTGCTGCACTTCACCGACACCCTCGCCACCGACCTGGCCCGGGTGCTCGCCGCCGCCGACGCGGCCGGACTGCGCCCCGCAGGGCTCGCGGACTACCTCCCCTGACCCCGGGTGTCCGGGGCCGCCGATCGGGGAACAGCTCCTCCCTGCAGGGTCGTTGCAGCGGGCCGCTGCGGGGAGGGCGCCGGGCGTGGTCACCGAGCTGTACGTCGCACTGGTCTCGCTGGCGGGCCTCGCCGTTCTGGCGCTCCTGGCCGTGGCGGCCGTGACGGAGATCCGGCACGGCACGGCCTGGTCCGCCGCCGCGGAGTCCGCACACCCGCCCGCTGCGTGGCGGTGCACCCACCGCGGGCTCCCGGCGGCCGCCCCCGGTACGTCCTGGAGTTCACCGGGCCGGACGGACCGACCACCACCCGGGACGACCTACAGGTGCGGCAGCCCGTCCGCGAGGGCGACGAGGTCACCCTGGCCCACCCGCCCGGTAGGCCGGCGGACCTGGTCGTCCTGCCGCCCGACCTCGGCCTCCGCTCGGCACTGCGCGGGGCAAGGACGGGCCTGCTCTTCGGCACGCTGGTGGTGCTGGTGACGGCGGCCGTCGCGGCTTTCGGCGTCGAGCTCATCCGGGAGGTCGTCTCCGGTCACGTCGACCCGGACCTACTGCCCTGACGTCAGTTCTTGGCAGCGAGCTCGGCGATCTGGTCGGCCAGCAGCCCGTACGAGCTCTGCGCGGCGGCGACCTCGCCGAGCCGGGCGCCCCCGGTGGGAGCACTCTTCACACAGGTCGCGGCACGGACGGATCGGCGGACGCACAGGGGCAATTCCTTCGGCTCACGGCTCACGGCTGACGGGATGATCGGGTGTCAGCTTGTCGGCCCGCTCCGACAGCCGTACAGGGCGGGCCCGTCCGCCCTCGCCGGGCCCGTCCCGACAACTCCCCGCCCGCGACGCCTGGAGCGCCCCCATCGTTGGCTGAATCAGACGGGTCCACCGGACCCGGGTCGCCGCTCCCGTCAGCCGCGCGTCCAGTCCGTCGTGCGCGACCGACGGAGTGCGCTCAGCGCAGTGATCTTCTTCGTGCCCGGCCAACGACGCCACGCCCCGGGGGTGACCGGCCGTTGCTCCACCCGGCCGTCGCGCGCTAGTCCCCGAGGGACAGCACGGTCGCCTCGGCCGCGCCCCTGGGGGTGTCGTAGTGCACGGTGTCACCGGGCCCTCGGCCGATCAGCGCCCGGCCCAGCGGGCTGTCGAAGGTCACCGCCGTCCGCTCCGCCTCGTCGGCGACCTCGGTGACCTGCACCGTCTCCGTCGTGCCGTCCGAGAATCGCAGGGTGACGGTGCTCCCCACCCCGACCGCGTCGGTGCGCGGATCTCCCGCTGCGGACGCCTCCCGCAGCCGCAGGGTGATGTCCGAGATGCGGGTGTCCAGTCGCGTCACGTCCGAGGCGCGCTGGAGCTCGTCGGCCTGGTCGGCCTGGTCGCCGGGCGAATCCGGGTCCCGCAGCGTGGCCGCGACCCGGTCGCGTTCGGCCCGCAGATCGGCGAGTTCCTGCTCCAGCGCGCCGCGCTCCTCCGCGCTGATCGGTTCCGGTTCGCCGTTCATCGCTGCTCCCGTGGTGTCGGCGGCCCGGCAGGGCCTCGGGGCTCTCCTCCATGGCGCTCGGGGCGATCACAGGCCGCACCGGAAATGCTAGTCGCAGGCCGTCCGCCGTGCCGCGCAAGGGATTTCGCCGACTGCGCGGAGTACGCGGAGTACGTCGTGCCTCACCGACGGTGGTCGCGCGGCCGTCGGTGTCAACCGGTGACGATGCCGGTGCCGAGATTGATGGTGGTGGCGGGAATGCTGGTTCCGAACGCGTAGGACAGCAGGCAGTGCCGCAGGACGACCGCCCGCACCCGCGACGTCGTCACGCTGGTGTCGGACACCTGGTAGGTCATGCCGAGGTTGTAGCTGAAGTAGAAGAAATCCCGGTACGACGGCGGGTCGTCCGAGTTGAAGTCGATGCCGGCCGAGCAGCAGCAGGACGATACCCGCGAGTCCGCACAGGGCGGCCACCACGACGAGGCATTCCTCGAGGACGGGCGGGAAGCGCCGGGCGTTGTGGCGGGTGGCCGCCGCGTCCATGGGCCACAGCACGAGCGTGTCGGAGGTCGACGAGCTCGCCGAGCGGGCGCGGGCCGCGGGCGCCGAGATCGTCCAGCCGCCGAAGGACATGTTCCACGGCGACCGCACCGTCATCGTCAAGGACCCGTCCGGCCACCTGTGGGTCTTCCTCGCCCACCTGGAGGACGTGTCCGAGGACGAACTCCTGCGCCGCCTCTCAGTCTGAGACCGGAGGGGGAGCGCTCTGACGGTCCGTTCGGACGGTGGGCCGGCGGTGGCGGTAGGAGGAGACGGTGACGGCCGCGAGGAGCGGGCCCCAGGTGACCAGCGGCAGATAGAGGAGGCCGGCGACGGTCCTCCCGGTGGCGGTCAGATCGGGGTGGGGGAGGGCCCACCAGAAGGCGAACGGGGTCCACAGGACGGTCAGCGCGAGTGCTCCCGCCGCCGCTGCGGCCGTGGCCGCCCGCACCGGGACCAGGCGGCCGCCGAGCAGCGGGAGCCACCGCGGAAGCGCCTCGCCCCACGGCCGGACCAGCCCGATGGTGAGCAGCGCGAGCACCTCGCCCGCCGCACTGAGGCCGACCACGTACCCGGCACCCCACCCAGTGACCCCCAGGGCCCGGTAGCCCGCCTCGGTGTACCCGGCAGGGTGGCCGGTCGCCAGCAGGAGACGCCAGAGTCCGGACGGCAGAACGAGGAACGGCACCAGGTGGGCGACCCGTACCGCCCAGCGGCTCGGGGCACGGACGGCGGTGTCCGGCTGAGTGATGGTCATACCCATCATCGTCGCGGCGCACGAGTGACGTGGCGTCAGTCGCGGGAACCAGCCCTGCGGCCTGCTTCGGGAGGACACCGGCCAGCGCTCTCGGCCCGGAGGCGGAGGGTGCATTCCTCCCTGCGGGCCAGTGCCGCCGCCCGGACAACGCCTCGTTGAGGAAGCCCGGGCCCGCCAGGGTGCCCCCGTCGACGAGGACTGGAGCAGGCGCGGGCGGCCGCGGCACACGCTGACGGCGACGGAGCACGGCCGTGCCCGGCGGCAGCGCGGTGGGGGAAACCGGTCGCGGTGGCGTCGGGCCGTCCGGGATGCTCGGCTCGTGCTTGTGGAATTCGACGGGGTCACCCCGGTGCCGCGGTTGATGCTGATCAGTGAGTTCCGGCTCCGCTCCGACTTCCACGTCGAACTGGACAGGCCGGCGTTCGTCGCGGAGGGCGACCGGCTCTCCATCGAGGACGGCCACCTCGTGGTGACCGGCCCGACCGGCGAGCGACGTACGTACGGTCATGGCAACAGCCACTGGATCTGCGGCCGGTGGACCGCAAGTCAACCGTCCGGCGCGGCCGAGGGCCGGCCCCCTGCCCTGCCGATGTGAGGAACGCCGCCACCGGCGGCGCCGGGGTTCCGGCCCCATACACCCGTCCCGGGGCGTGGCGCCGCCGCGCGACCGGCCCGCGCCGGGCGTCGGCGGACCCGTCCGATCGGCGCCCGGCTGCCGGAGGTCCTGGCGGCGCGCCGGGCCGCGGTGGCGGAGGGGCGGACCGCAAACAGGCTGCCGTGTGGTATAGACATCGGGCGTTGGTCCAGTCCATTATGGTGTGTATGCAGAGGGCCAATGGAGGCCCGCCCCCACTGCCGCTCCGCCAGGAGAGACGCCCTCTGTCGCGCCGCCCTCCGGGTCCCCACCCGCTGTCGGCGCACCACCCCGCTCAATGAGGAGCGACCATGCCCACCCAGCACGCCGACCCGGCCCGCGCAGGCACTGCGCTCTACCTGCGCTGCTACCCCTACGACGAGTGGCAGATGGTGCTTCACCTCCATGCCCTGGAGGCGCACGCCGAACGTCTCGGCCTCGGCGTGCCCGAGGTCCACCTCGACAACGGGGTCTCCTGCCGGATCGTCCGGCCGCGCCTGCGGCGGCTGCTCGCCCGGGTCGCGGTCGGTGCCGTCGACACCGTCCTGGTCCCCGGTCGCTGGGTCTTCTCGCTGGACGACCGGACCGCCGACGCTGTCGTCGACCACATCCGCTCCTACGGCGCCGAGGTCGTCGAGCTGCCGTCCGGCTGGAGGGCCGAGCAGCCCGAAGCAGCCTGAACGTCGCCCGTCGTCCTGGGCGACAGCCGCCCAAAGCCCTTGCCTCACCGACTCCGTTGGGAAATCCGCAAACCGGGCCGGGGATCAGGCTGCCAGGTCGAGGGCGGCGAGATGTGAGGTGCGGGTCTTGCCGAGGGGTGTGCC
>NZ_JBFBJZ010000066.1:0-39920 GCF_040686255.1 Kitasatospora sp. NPDC085879
GGAGCCATCAACGTTCTACGGGCCGGGCTGGTCCGTCGCGACGCCAACCCGGCTTAGCGAGAAGCCCCGGCGTTCACGCCGGGGAGGAGTCACGCTCGTGATCGCACTCATGCGTGCCATCATCCCGCCCCGGCCGCCCCACCGCCGAGGCGGGCTCCGCGCATGCCCGGTCTGCTGCCCACGGTCCCCGGGACGGCCGACGGACGGTGGTACGGACCGAGCCGGTCGTACCGGCGGCGTCGACCGGTCAGGCGGGCGCGGTGCCGGTCCGAGTCCGGTGGGCGGCTTGCAGCGCCTGTCGCGCAGCCGATGCGACAGTGCCGCCCAGGGTGGTCCCGGTGCGGTCGTGGGTGGCGAGGTGCTCCAGTACCGGCACGATCCGATCGTCGTCGATCGGGCCGAGAGCGCGGCAGGCCAGCGCGCGCAGGTCCGGGTCGGGGCTGGTGGTGAGGGCGACGAGGTCGTTCACCGCCGGAGGGCCGAAGGCGGCGGCCGCCGAGGCCAGGTACGCGGCCTTCGGGTCCCGACGTTCCGTCATGGCCCGCCGGAGCACCCCGAACGCCTCGTCGCCGCCGATCCGGCCGAGGGCGTGCGCCGCCGCGCCGCGCACCCGCCGCGAGGCGTCGTCCAGCAGCGGTGCGAGGGCAGGCACGACAGTCGGGTCCGCGAGCAGGCCGAGCGCCTCGCAGGCGCCCTCGCGGACCGCGGCCTCCGGATGGTCGAGCAGCGCCCTGATCGGCGGAACGGCCCGGCGGAGACCGAGCTCCGCACAGGCGAGCGCGGACCGCCGCACCCCGCGATGCCCGGCGTCGGCGACCGCGCGCAGCAGGCCCGGCTCGAGCGATCGGTCTCCGAACAGGTCGATCCGGTCGAGCGCCCGCCACCGGACGGCGGCGTCGTACGCCCGATGATCGGCGGCCACCGCCCGCAGCGCCGTCCGGGCCTGCTCGTTGCCGAGTTCGGCCCACTGCAGCAGCGCGTCGACCGCCCGCAGACGGGTCGCCCGGTCCCCGTCCAGTTCGGCGGCGTGGACGGTGACCAGCGAGTCCGGGCCGCACGGCGGAGGGCCGACGGCGGTGCGCAGGTGCCCGGCGATCCGTGGGTCGGACTCGCCGAGGCGGAGCGCCAGCGGACCGATCCGCTCGCCGACGTCCGCGTCGTACCGACCGTCGCCCCGCAGGTCGGCCGCCAGTTTGGCGACCGTCCGGAACAGCAGTGCCGCACGGCCGCCCGCCTCGTCCCGAGGCCCGTGGGGGAGCGCGTCGAGTCGGCCCGCCATGGCCTCGGCGATCGCGGTCGACGGGCGGCCCGTCGCCCGGAGCACTCCCTCCGCCCAGCAGAGCGGGTCGCTCTGACGCTCGTACAGCAGGCGTCCCCACAGACGGACGGCGGCGCTCCCGTGCTCGGTCATCCCGTGATCGTCGCAGCACGGGCAGCGGACGCCAAGCCGGATGGCGCGGCTCTGCGTGCGGCCCGCTCCGGCACCGGCGCTGAGTAGGATCGACGGCCATGGCCGACTTCTACCCTCCGACCGGTCCCTACGACAGCGGATTCCTCGACACCGGCGACGGCAACCGCCTCTACTACGAGCAGCTCGGCAACCCGGAGGGCAAGCCCGCCCTGAACGTCCACGGCGGCCCGGGGTCGGGCGCGCCCCGGCGGCCCACCAGGGCCTGGGACCCCACGCGCTACCGCGTCGTCCGCTTCGACCAGCGCAACTGCGGCCGCAGCACCCCGCACGCGAGCGACCCGGCCGCGGACATGAGCCTGAACACCACGCAGCACCTGATCGACGACATGGAGCGGCTGCGCGAACACCTCGGCATCGAGCGGTGGTTGCTCAACGGCGGCTCCTGGGGTGCGACGCTCGTCCTCGCCTACGCGCAGCAACACCCCGAGCGGGTCAGTGAGATGGTCGTCCCGGCGGTGACGACGACCCGCCGGTCCGAGATCGACTGGCTCTACCGTGGAGCCGGACGGTTCCACCCCGAGGCGTGGGACCGGTTCCGTGACGGCGTCCCCGCGGACGAGCGGGACGGCGACCTGCTCGCCGCCTACGCACGGCTGATGGAGAACCCCGACCGGAAGGTCCGGGAGAAGGCTGCCGCCGACTGGCTCGCCTGGGAGGACGCCGTCGTCTCGAACGAACCCAACGGCGTGCCCGGCATGTACAGCGACCGCGAGATCGACGCACAGATCGCGTTCGTGCGGATCTGCGCCCACTTCTTCAGCAACGGCGCATGGCTGGAGGAGGACCAACTGCTGCGCAACGCCCACAGACTGGCCGACATCCCGGCGGTGCTGGTGCACGGCCGGCACGACATGGGCAGCCCCGTGCAGACCGCGTGGGAGCTGGCGAAGCGGTGGCCCGGCGCGCGACTCCACATCATCGAGGACTCCGGCCACGCCGGCAGCGACGCCATGCAGCAGGCCGTCCGTGACGCCATCGAGGAGTTCAAGAACTCGTGAGCCGCCGCACGGCGGGCACCGGTCCCGTCGCGACGGCGGCCACCGGTGCGGTGAGGGTGCGTCCGGCCAGGTCGACGGCGTGCGGGGCGGTGCGAAATTCGCTGTCGACCGGTCGGCGGTGATCGATGGCATCCGCGTGCCCTCCACCGAACCGCGCCAGCAGAGGACCCGCATGTCCGTACCCGCACCGCAGCTCCCGTCCGACCCGCCCACGGCCGCACCCGCACCCGCCGCCGGCGCGCTCGCGCACGGGCCGGGCCCGTTCTGCCGGTTCTGCGGTTCGGTGCCCGCCGTGCAGGTCGCCGTCCACGGCCACCAGGGATTCCTCGTCCTGATGCGCTTCCTGAAGATGCCCGGCCCGTTCTGCCGCGACTGCGGGATCGCCACGTTCCGCGATGACCGCGCGGAGCCTGTGGCAGGGCTGGTGGGGCATCGCCTCCATGGTGAGCAACCCGATCACCCTGATCGCCAACCTGGTGAGCCTCGCGAGGATCCGCAGCCCGGCGCCGCCGGTGCCGGGCGCCCCCGGAGTCCCGATGACACCCGGCAGGCCGCTGGTCAAGCGGGTGGAGATCCTCGGCCTGCTGCTCCCCGTGCTGCTGGTGGCGGCCGTCGCGTGGTCGGCGCAGCGCGACCCCGACTACGCCGACGTCGGCGACTGCGTGCACAACAGCGGCAACGACCTGCGCCCGGACCTCGACGTGGTCGACTGCTCGGGCACGGACGCCGAATTCCGCATCGTCGGCCGGTTCGAGGTGTCCGACGCGAGCGCCTGCAAGGCCTACCCGGAGTCCGACGCCGCGTTCGTCCTGGAGCGCGGATCGACGACCTACACGCTCTGCCTGACGCAGGTCCCGTCCTTCTGAACGGCCGCCGGACGACCGGCCGTCTCTGGGGTGAGGGCGTCGGTGAGGCGGTCGATGAGGGTCGGCCACGGCGTGCAGTCGACGACGGGCAGTGCGTGTGCACGGGCTTCGGCGGCGAGCCAGTCGGAGTACCGCGCGCTCACCTCGGCGCGGCGCGGCTGCGGGCCGAGCTCCGGTTCCCGGTCGGCGTAGTTGGCCGTGATCCGGGCGGCCTGCGGCTCGTGCAGGAACACCGCCCGGACCCGGCGCCCGGCCGCCTCGCCCTCCGCCACGGCGCGGGCGGCGGCGGACGGCGTGAGGTAGTCGCCCTCGACGACTGCGGGCACCGGCACGGTCAGCCGGTTCCGCACCACGCCGAGCACCGCAGGCTCGAGCGCCTGCGCGGTGGCGATCTGGAGCTCCAGCACGCGCTCGGGCGGCAGCGCATCCGGATCGGGAAGGCCCTCGAAGAGGTGCAGCGCCGGGTGCTGGGCGGCCGTGGTCAACTCCTGGACGGCTGCGACCACATCGTCGAACTCGACCACGAACGCCCCGGCCGCGGCGGCGAGTCGGGCGGCCGCAGTACTCTTGCCGACTCCTGACGCGCCACCGATCAGTACCAGGTCCCAGGTCCGCTCCATCACCCGGCGACGCTACCTCACCCGATCGAGCCGGATCACCACGATTTCGCCTGCCGCAGCTGCACTTGCCCGGCTGGGCGCGTGCGTCGGGTCATCCGTTCCGGAGGCGGACAATGGCGGGTACCGCGACGAGGCGTACGACCGACGCCAGCCTCAGGGCCCCGGAGCACTCCCGACCCGGGAGCTGGGCTACGCCGTCCGGGACGGGGCGGTGGGGTGAGTGCCGCGCCGAGGGGCCGGTCGCAGACGCCGAGCCCCACGTCGGATTCCCGCCAGCGTCCCGGGCAGCGCCGCTCCACGATGAAGAACATGACCAGCACCCACCGGCCCCGGCCCATCACCCCGACCGCCCTGCAGGAGATCCGCGTCCGCGACGACGCCGGACGTCCGATGCGCCCGTACACGGACGCGGAAGGCGACGCGCCGCTCCGCTGCTGCCTGCGGGCGAGTGCCGCCGGCGAGCGGATCGCCCTCGTCTCGTACGCCCCGCTGCGCCGCTGGGCGGCCGAGACGGGAGCCGAGCCCGGGGCGTACGACGAGCAGGGACCGGTCTTCATCCACGCCGAGGACTGCGGCGGCCCGGACCCGGACCGCACGGGCTACCCCTGGGCCCGGCCCGGCGCTCTCCGTGCCTTCCGCCGCTACGACAGCCGGGGGCGCATCATCGGCGGCCGCATGGTGGAACTGCCCGAGGACGCCGACGCGGCCTTCGACCGCGCGCTCGGTGAGGCCTTCGCGGACCCGGACACCGCCCAGGTCCACGTACGGGCCGTCGAATACGGCTGCTACCACTTCCGCGTGGACCGACCCTGACCGTCGAGGTGCGGTCCGGCCGACCAGGCCTGAGCGGACAGGCGCTCAGGGCATGCGCTACGGGACGACGAGCCGCGTCAGACCCGCCGTGAGGAGTCCGCCACCGAGCAGGGCACATGCCCAGCCGATGTGGCGCCAGCGCCGCAGGCTCACGTGCTGCTTGCGGTACTGCTCCTGGATGAGCTGCCACCAACCGGCGTAGTTCCCGAGGTTGAGGGCCACGGCGAGCCCGTGGAGGCATGCGATGGCTCGAAGGAGATCACAAAGGACGGGAAGTCGGAACCTCCGGCCCGGGGCAGGGCATTGCCGGTCGTGTTCACGGGGAGATCCTGGCATCCGCGGACCCTGGTGGCCATGGCTCGGGGTGCCGGGATCTTTCCGACCGGTACGCGAGTTGAGCGGGTGGGGCCGTGTCTGCGGTCCCGGCGATCGGGGACAGAGGGGGCGTTCCATGAGGACCGGCACGGTGCCGGACGGTCCGGCGCAGCGGCGCGTCGAGGCGGTCCTGGCGGAGGTGGTCGGCTCCGGTGCGGAGACCGGGGTGCAGGTGGCCGCCTGGTTGGACGGGGAGCTGGTGGTCGACGCCTGGGCGGGCACGGCCGACGTGGCCGAGGGGCGGCCGATGGGCCCGGACACCCTGGTGCCGGCCTGGTCGACCGGCAAGGGCGTCGCGGCGGCCCTGGTCGCGGTGCTGGTCGACCGTGGGGCGCTGGCGTACGAGGCGCCGGTAGCGCAGTACTGGCCGCAGTTCGGGGCGGCGGGCAAGGAGCGGGTGACGCTGGGACAGGTCCTCGCGCACACGGCGGGCCTGCCGCAGCTGCCACCGGACGTGACGCCCGAGCGGCTGCACGACCTGCCCGCGATGGCGGACTGGCTCGCCGGGCAGTCGCCGCGCTGGGAGCCCGGGAGCCGGCCCGGCTACCACGCCTGGACCTACGGCCTGCTGCTGGCGGAGATCCTGCGCCGCGCGACCGGCCGGACGTGCGAGCGCCTGCTGCGCGAGGAGCTGGCCGAACCGCTGGGGATCGGCGACGAGTTGCTCTTCGGCGTCCCCGACCGCCTGCTGCCGCGGGTGGCCACCTGCTACGACGGCGGCTGGGCGGCGCGCCTGGAACGGATGCCCGAGGAACCGTTCTCCGTCGCCGTGCCGCGCGGCGTGCGCCCGGTGGCCGAGCTGGCCAACCGTGCCGACGTCCGGCGGACGGCGCTGCCGGCGAACGGGGTGATGACCGCGCGCGGTGCGGCCCGGATGTACGCGGCACTGGCCTGCGGCGGAGAGCTGGAGGACGTGCGGCTGCTGTCCGCGAAGACCCTGGAGGCGGCGACCACCGGGTGGGCGAGCGGGGTGGACCGGATCCTGGGCGTCCCGGTGACGATGGGCCGTGGTTTCGTCGTCGGGGACAGCAGGGCGACACCGATGCGTTCGGCGGTCGCTTTCGGCACCAGCGGGTCGGGAGGCAGCGCGGCCTGCGCCGACCCGGCCAACAGGTTCTCCTTCGCACTGGTCAAGAACCGGATGACCGTCCACGGCCTGGACGTCCGGCTGATCGGCGAGGTCCGCGCGGCGCTGGGCCTCGCGGACGGCTGAGAGGCGGCGGCCCGGCAGGGAGGGGTGTGACTATCATCCACGGATGATCAATTCGTATGCGGGGCTTGACGACACGGGGGTCGCGGTCGCCGCGGCGCGCGCCGGCGCGGAGGTCGTGCGCGGCATGTACGGCCGGCGGCTCGCCCGGTTCGACAAGGGCGGAGGGGACTTCGCGACCGCGGCCGACGTCGCGGCGGAGAAGGCGATCCTCGAGGTGCTGCACGCGGCCCGGCCGGACGACTCCGTGCTCGGCGAGGAGGGCGGCCGGCAGGGCGCGGTCGGGGCGGCGCGGCAATGGCTGGTGGACCCGCTGTGCGGGACGCTGAACTACGCCGTCGGGAACATGCTGGTGGCCGTCAACGTGGCGCTGCGCGGCGGCGCGGCGGCGGTGGCCGACCCGTTCAGCGGCGAGGTCTTCTGCACCGACGGCGCGACCGCACGGGTGCTGCACGAGGGCGCGGACGTGCCACTGGTGCCCACGGCCGCCACCCGGCTCGTCGACGTCAACCTGGACCCGCCCTTCCCCAGCGCCCCGGACTTCCGAGCCGTGGACCTGCTCGCCCACGCCGGGTTCGTCGAACGGTTCCGGCCCAGGGTGGTCTCCACGACCCTCGCGCTGGCCTGGGTCGCGGCGGGCAAGCGCGCCGCGTACGTCACCGACGGCGGCGACCTCTCCGGCAGCGTCCACTTCGCGGCGGGGATCGCCCTGTGCCGGGCCGCGGGCTGCGTGGTCACCGGGATCGACGGGGCCCCGATCGGCGAGGCGGGCCGCGGACTCGTCGTGGCCGCCGACGCCGAGACCCACCGGTCGCTGCTGTCGATGATCCGGGGCGCTGCCTAGTGCTCTGACCGAGAGGGTTCACCGGGTTGGCGCTGGCAGGTCTTGAGCCGGTTGGATGTCGCGGGACGTCTCAGCTCGGAGGAACGAGGCGAGTGGCAGAGCCGGTCAGGGTTCGAAGGCTCGCGGACCAGGAAGGCCGGCAGCTACAGCGGATCGTGCGTCGGGGCAGCACGAACACGGTGCGCCACCGGCGGGCGATGATGCTGCTGGCCTCGGCCGGCCGTCCCCGGACGGCTGCCCCGGAGCCGCCGCCGCGCGGCGGCTCCGGGTAGGGATCGACGTCGCGCAGCGCGGACGGTTGCCGCCTTGACCGCGGTCTCCTCGGCGGTGCGGGTGGTGGTGTCAGCAGTGGGTGCGCGCCTGCTTGATGCCCGGTTCGGCACGGTGGACGTCAAAGGTGGTGGAGAACGTCTGCCGGGCGGTGGCGAGTGTGTCGGCGAGCGGCTGGTACTTCGTGTCCTCCAGCGCGGCGACCCGGGCCAGCTCTGCGGCCGTGTTCAGCCGGCCCACCGCGACGTCCCAGGAGTGGTCCGACGAGCCACTGGCCGGTTGGTCGGGCATCCGGTCGGGCAGCATCCGCACCAGCGTGCAGGCCAGCTCGCCGTCGCTGCTGACCTGTCGGCCGGCGGACCCGGCCGAGCTGCAGGCGGCGAGGGCCAACACCGCTGCGATCAGTGGAACAAGACGTCTCATCATGTGCTGCTTCCTTCCCCCGTTGAACGCACCTGATTACCTTAGGGGATGCGCCTCACACCCGGGATCGGCTTGCCGATCAGGCCGGGCGGGACGAAGAAGTTCACCTGCCCGATCGCGATCGTCAGCGGCGCCAGGGCCTTCGGGTCGTAGTGCTCGGCGGTCCGGGCGTAGAGCTCGCCGGTGACCCGCTCGGTGCCGGCCGCTCGCCCGCGCCGTGCTCGGCGAGCGCATCCACCGCGGCCGGCTCGCCGGTCCCGGCGTCGCGGCGGCCGCCGTCAGCCTCCTCGCCCTGGCCTGAGTCCCCGCTGTGGGGGGAGGCCCGGCCGCGGCGCCGGTGTAGCGGACGATGGTGTGGTGCCGGCCCGCCCGATCACCGTCCTGGCAGGATGGCGGCATGGAACGTGTACTTGGAATCGGCGGATACTTCCTGCGCGCCGCCGACCCGGCGGCCCTGAGCGCGTGGTACCGCGACTGCCTGGGCCTGGACGCGGATGAGCACGGTCTGTGGCGTCAGGAGGCCGGGCCGACGGTGTTCGCGACCTTCGAGTCCGGGACGGACTACTTCGGGTCCCGCACGCAGCAGACCATGCTCAACTTCCGGGTCCGCGACCTGGACGCGATGCTCGCGCAACTGCGCGCCAAGGGGGCGGACGTGGCAGAGGAGACGCAGGACATGGAGGGTGTCGGCCGATTCGGCTGGGTCACCGATCCCGACGGCAATCGGATCGAGCTCTGGCAGCCCGCCTGACCGTGATGAGCGGCCCGAGCATGGATGAGGACCCGCGCGGAGGTCGGGCACCGGGCTACCGGTGGCGGTTGCCGCCGGGGCAGGTGTCCGATGGCGGGAGGCCCGGGAGAGCGGCCGGGCGCATCGCCGTGAGGGCCTCGCGCATGTAGCCGAGGGCGGCGCGGTCGTCCACGGCGCCCGTCGGCGGCGGTGCCGGGCGGGCGCCGACGGGGCCGTCGGTGGCCTCGGGCACGAGGGTCCGGGCGGCGAGGGCGCCGAACTCGTTGGCCGACGCCAGGTAGTGGCGCATGTGGGCCGCTTCGGCCGTCCGCCCCGACGCCGCCATCATGGTGACGAACTCGATGCAGACGACGCTCGCGGCGATCACGTTGTCGGTCTCGATCAGCCGGTTGATGTAGGAGCGGAGCAGCCGGAAGGCCTCCGGCCTGAGCGTCGTGCTCCTCAACCACCTGCTGTACCGGTCACGGCTCGTCCCCCGGTGGATCGCCGGCTGGGCGCTCCTGGCGGTCGTGCCGTACCTCGCCGACGCCCTCCTCGTACTCGGCCCGTCCGCACCGTCGCCGGCCGCCCGCGCCGCCCTCGTCGTCCCCCTCGCGCTGAACGAGCTGGCGCTCGCCCTCTGGCTGCTGGCCAAGGGCTTCCGCGAACCGGAGTCGGAGCACACCCGTCCCGCCACCACCCCCGCGCCGGTCGGCGGGCACGCCGACAGCACATGACACCCGCCGCCGGCCTTGGGGCTGCCGCCCGCTTCATACTCGCTGGTACGCTGCCGCGCGGCACCGATGCCCCGGCACCCTCCGTGCACCACGAGGCGCGGCCACGACGCCCTGCGGCGTCCGAGACGTCTGGAGGGCGTATGCGCGTGCACCACCTGGACTGCGCCACGATGTGCCCCGTCGGCGGCCGGCTGCTGCTCGGCAGCGGCGGGCCCCTGGTCGGCAGGCTGTCCGCACACTGCCTGCTGATCGAGGGACCGACGGGACTGATCCTGGTCGACACCGCCTTCGGGACCGCCGACGTCGCCGACCCCCGCCGGCTCGGGCGGCAGTTCCTGACGGTCGTCCGCCCCCGGCTCGACCCCGCGCGCACGGCGCTGCACCAGGTCCGCGCCCTCGGGTACGACCCGAAGGACGTCCGCGACATCGTGCTGACCCACCTCGACCTCGACCACGCGGGCGGGATCAGCGACTTCCCGCACGCCCGGATCCACGTCCTCGACGACGAACTCCGTGCCGCCCGGGCGCGCGCCACCCGCGGCGAGCGGGACCGCTACCTCCCGGCGCAGTGGGCGCACAGCCCCCTGTGGGTGGAACACCCGCGGCTCGGGGCCACCGAGAACTGGTACGGCCTGCAGGGAATCCCGATCCTGCCGGGCGAGACACCCGACCTCCTGCTGGTACCGCTGCCCGGGCACTCCCGCGGCCACAGCGGCGTCGCCGTCCGCACATCCGACGGCTGGCTGCTCCACTGCGGCGACGCCTACTTTTCGCACACCGACATCGCCCCCCGCCCCCGACGGCGCCCGCCCGGCCTGACCGCCTTCCAGAACCTGGTGGCCATCGACAACGGTGCCCGCCGCGACAGCCTCGAACGCCTCCGCGAGCTGCGCCGCACGCACGCCGACGAGGTCCGGCTGGTCTGCGCTCACGACCCCTTCGACCTCACCTGAGCCGGTTGGTGGTTGACCCGGGGTGACGTTGCGGGCGGTACTGACGCACGGTGCACAGTAGAGCCCCCGGCGTGCCTGCGATCAACAGGGCCGTCCGGTTGCGCGATCGAGGGCTGCGACGTGCGGAAACAGGGGCGGCTCGCCCTGGTCGGCGTGGAGCCTCGCGGGGCGTGCGGACGGGGCCGGTGACGGTCCGTGACCTCCGTGGTGTCACTGCGAGTGGGCGACGGCCGTGCGAGGTCGACCGGCGGCGATCTGAGGCGCGGTCACGACTGTTGACGCGTCAATTTCGGCTGCCCGCACCGCTGCGGGATCCGTGCGGCAGCGTTTGTGGGCGGTCGGGGATCGACGCACGATGGGTGCAGGGGGATTTCCTAAGGGGTGTCCCGGATGTCTCTGTCATATGACGAACTCCGTCATCTGTCACGCGAAGCGGGGTTCGAGGACGGCGACGTCGACGTTGCCGCCGCGGTTGCCATGGCCGAGTCCACCGGTCGCCCGGAGGCGGTCGGCGACCAGACCCTGGCCAACGCGAAGTGGGGTCCCAGCATCGGCCTGTTCCAGATCAGATCGCTCCGCCGGCCGCAGGACTTCGGGTTCCCCGACAGCCTGCGGGTCGAGCACGCGCTCTACGGGCCCACGTACAACGCCAAGGTCGCGCGGGCGATCCAGACCCAGGCGCACGGGTGGTCGCCCTGGTCCACGTACACCAGCGGCCGCTACCGCGACTTCCTGCCGAACGGAACCCACGACGCGGTCCGTCCGTCGAGGTCCAACGTGCGCAAGTGCCTGGAGATCCTGCTGAACGAGGCGGGATACAAGGAGGGCCCCAACAACCACAACAAGTACGCCAAGGAGCTCATCGACGCCGGCAAGGCGCCGGCGTGGTGGCAGAACCAGGAGTGGTGCTACATCTTCCAGTCCTGGGGCACCTGGAAGGCGGGCCTGGAGGACTACTGCAAGCTGTCGGCCTTCTGCCCGGACGGTGTGACGTACTACAAGGGCAAGGGCTGGTGGTCGTCGTTCCCGATGATCGGCGCCGAGGTCTTCTACGGCACCGCCGCCGAGCGGTGGGGCGCCGGCGGCTCCCACATCGAGCGGGTCCACCGGTTCGACCAGGAGCACATCTGGACGATCGGAGGCAACACCAACACCACCGGCGCTAGCAACGGCGACGGCGTCTACAAGCGCGGACCGATCCGCCGCCGCGAGGTCAGGGTGTACGGCTACGGCTGCCCGCCGTTCCCCGAGGGGCGGCTCTCCGCCGATCCCCGCTGGGGCGGGCTGACCTCCGCCTCGTACACCGATCTTCCGCAGGCCCCGACGGACCCGGACGGCCAGGACCCCCGGCCCTGGGTGTACCTCGGCCAGCTGGAGCACGCCATCGCCGCGGACGTCCTGGCCCCGACCGGCCACCGCTCGTACAGCTGGGAGCAGGTGCTCCTGGTCGAGAAGGCGCTGGCGGAGGAAGGGATGCTCGACCCGCGGTGGGCCGACGGGTCGTGGGGCACCCTCACACTGAAGGCCTACGCGGCGTGGCAGGAGCACTGCGGCTTCACCGGAGCCGCCGCCGACGGCCACCCGGACCTCGAGTCCATGCAGAAGCTCGCCGACGCGCACGAATTCAGGGTCGGCAACTGACGCAACGTCACCTCAAGGACCAACCCGCCCCACAGAGCCGGACATTCAGCGGAGACCGGCTGCCGGCCGAACCCCGTCCGGACATCACCGCTCCGCCGGTGCCCGGCCTGCCCGACGACAACAGGAGAAGTCATGGGCGTCATAGGGACCTGGAACCTGGAGAACTTCTGCCGGCCACTGCCCGCCGGCAGCCCGCCCGACCCGAACAGGTGCGCGGCGAAGGACCAGGCAACGTACGAGGCCAAGGTCGAAGCCCTGGCCGGAGTCATCACGGAGATCGGGCCGGACCTGCTCGGCGTGCAGGAGGTCGGCAGCCAGGAAGCCCTCGACGACCTGGTCGCCGCCCTGCCCGGCAGCTGGCACACCGCACTCTCGAACCACCCCGACCCGCGCGGCATCCGGGTCGGCTTCATCAGCCGCTGGCCGCTGCTGGACGTCCAGCACCGCGTGTCGTTCCCCACCCGCCTCGGAGCCGTCCAGGTCGAGGACGACGGAACCACCATCCACGAGATGGGCCGCGGCGGCCTGTCCGTCCGCGTCGAACCCACCCCCGGCAGCAGCCTCCACGTGGCCGTCTGCCACCTCAAGTCGAAACTGCTGACCTTCCCCGGCGGCCAACACAGCACCCACGACGAAGGCCTGCGCGCCCGCTTCGCCGCGTACGCGCTGTTCCGCCGCGGCGCCGAGGCGGTCACCATGCGCGAACTCGCCGACGACCTGCTGCAGGGCGACGGCCAGAACCGCGACGTCATCGTGCTCGGTGACCTCAACGACGAATGGAAGGCCGCCACCACCCAGATCCTCTACGGCCCGCCCGGCTCCCAGATCGGCACCGGCGGCTTCGACCACCCCGACCAGGGCGACGCCAAACGCCTGTGGAACCTCGCACCGCGCATCCTCGAACAGGGCGGATTCTCCCGTGTCTTCGAGGGCCAGCACGAACTGATCGACCACATCCTGATCAGCCACTCCCTGCTCGCCAAACTCCAGGACGTCACCACCGGCGTCGAGAAGCTGCCCAGCGTGACCGAGGCCCACCCCACCGCGTCGCACGACAAGCCGTCCGACCACTCTCCCGTCGCCGCCACCTTCACCCTGTAGCAACCCGGCCCGGCGCCGCCTGCGTTCGCCGTTGCCTGCCCGAGCGGGGGGCGACGCAGGACGGCTGCCGTGCAGAGGGGATTCCCCCCGCGTTCACTGCGACGGGCGGACTCGGTCCCTCGCTGTAGGGCTCTGCGAGGGCCCGCCCGATGCGCCTCCTGCGGGCCGGGATCACCACCGCGACCAGGGCGTGTTCCATCCGCTCAGGCCGTTGTCGGGCTCCAGCGGCAGCTTCTTGACGGAGTTTCGGACGATCACGACGTCGCCGACCAGCGAGGCCGCGTAGACCTTGCCGGCGGTGGAGTTCTCGTCGCCTTCCGGGGTGTCGGCCATGCCGATGCAGCCGTGGCTGATGTTCGCGTGCCCGGCCACTCCGCGGGCCTTCGGGTTGCCGTGCAGGTAGGTGCCGCTGGTGGTCAGCCGCATCGCGTGCGGCTCGACGGCTTCGTAGCCCTCGCCGACGAGGTTGGTCTGACCTTCCGAGGTCATCTTCTCCATGCGGCTCCGGCCCGAGATGACCATGATGCCGTTCCAGGACGGGTTCTCGTCGGTGCCGGCGACGATCGGGATGGTCTGGTCGGGCTTGCCGTCCTCCTTGACCACCATCTGGTGGGTGCGGGCGTCGACCTCGCTGATCCGGGAGCGCGCGACGGTGAAGCTCTCGTCGCGCTGCGTCGCGCCGTACACGCCGGGGGCGAGCTCCACGCTCTTGGTGCGCAGGTGGACCTTCACCGAGGTGCCGGGCTTCCAGTACTCGGCGGGCCGCAGGTCGAGCCGGGTGTCGCCCTCGAACCAGTGGCCCTTGATCTCGGATCCGTCCGAGGCCTCGACCACGACGGCCTTCTCGGCCTCCTTCTTGTTCTTGACCTTCACGCCGAAGTGGACCGAGATGATCATGCCGACGCCGAACCTCTGACCGGTCACCACGTTGTCCTCGACCTTGGCCGTCTTCGCGGGGGTCAGGGTGGTGAAGCTGCTGGTGGCGGTGGTCGTCACACCGGCGGCATCCGCGGCCTTGGCGTTCACCGTGTAGGACGACCCGACCGCGAGGCTGCCGACGGCCGGGGTCCAGCTGAGGCCGTCGGGGGCGATGGAGCCCTCGACCGGCTTGCCGTCCTTACCCGTCACCGCGACCTCTGTGAGCTTTCCGGTCGCCACCGAGACCTTGACCGCACCCGGCGCCACGTTCTGCGCTCCGTGCGCGGGCTCTATCGACAGCACGGCCGCGGACGCCTTCGCCGCACCACCCTTGCCGCCGGCTTCCCCCGGACCGGCCGAGCCGGCCGTCCCGGCGCCTCCACCACCACTGCACGCGGCCAACAGCGCGACTCCGCTCAGCGCCGCGCCCACCATCGAAATCCGTCGCACGACGGCCCCCTCCACTTGATCTTCCGGAGAGACACACGCGTCGAAGGGCTCAGAGGTTTCGGTCGGATCTCTCGATCAATGTCACGATTCCGCACGGACGGAACCCGGCACCGATCCGCGGCCGCCTTCCGGGCGGCCCCCACGACGGGACCACCCGGAGGGCGGCGGGTGACAGGTGCTCAGTCCGTGCAGGTGGTGCCGACTGCCGGCAGTGCACGGGTGGTCAGGTAGCGGTTGGTGGCGTTCCGGGCGCACGTGGAGGCCAGGAACATGCTGTAGTCGTCGCCTTCGTGGGCGAGGACGACACTTCCCGGCAGCTGGGCCGCCATGGCCGCGCCCGCCTGGTACGGCGCCAGGGCCTGGTGGGTGGACTGCAGGATCAGCGCCGGCGGCGCGCCGTGGACCGGGGCACCCGCAGGAACCGGCGCGGCCGGGAAGGGCCAGCCGAGGCAGCCGGCGATCGCCTTGAACGAGCGGACGGCGCCGCCCAGATGCGGGGATACGCGGGCGAGTTCCTTCTGCAGCCGGCCGAGCTCCTCGAAGGTCCGCACCGGGAGTGCGTTGTCCAGGCATGCGGGCACCTGGACCTGCACCTGGTCGAGGGTGTCGTCCGGGTCGTGGGTGAAGTCCACCGCGTCGTTCTCCTGCTGCGCCCTGACGATGGCCTTGGCCAGCTCGGGCCAGGTGGGATAGGTCAGGGTCAGGTAGTCCTGGGTGGCCTCGCGGATGTCCTCGCCGGTCAGCGCCGGGTGGGCCGCGCTCCCGGTCGGGATCGGCGTCCGGTCGGCACGGGCGACGAGGGCGTCGTACTCGGCCGCGACGTCCTTGCCGTGCAGCGCGCAGTCCTTCGACGCGGTGCACCAGGCGGCGAAGCGGTTGAAGGCCGTCTCGGCAGCCGTGGCCTCATGGGTGACCCGCGCGAGCGGCGAGCCGGTGTCGTCCAGCGCGGTGTCGAGGACCATCGTGCGCAGCCGGCCCGGGTAGAGGTTGGCGTAGGTGCGGCCGAGCAGCGTGCTGTAGTGGATGCCGTACCAGTTGATCTGCTGCTCGCCCAGCCCGGCGCGCACCGCCTCGAAGTCCCGTGCGGTGCTGGTCAGGTCGGCGTGGGCGGTGAGGCGGCCGTTGCGGCGCAGGCAGTCGTAAGCGAAGGCCCGGTTGTGGGCCACGAGCGCGTCGAACGCGGCCCGGTTCCGGGGGTAGTGGCTGACGCCGGCCGGCTTGGGCGGCTCGCCGCAGAGGATCGGCGTGCTGTGTCCCACTCCGCGCGGGTCCACCGCGACCAGGTCGAACTTGCCGGTCATGTCGCCGGCGAACGCCGGCAGGTGGGCGCGCATCGCCAGGCGAAGCTGCTCGATCGAGGAGCCGCCCGCGCCGTCGTTGAGGAGGAGGGTGCCCTGGCGGTGCGCCAGGTCGTCGGCGGGCCGGCGGACCAGGGAGAGGGTGAGGCTGCCGTCGCCGGGGTGGGACCAGTCCACCGGCACCCGGATCGATCCGCACTGCATGTTCGTGAAGTCGGCGTCGGCGCAGGCGTGCCAGTCGATGCCGCCGGCGGGCGGCCGGTGGTCGGCGCCCTCGGTCTGCGCGATCGCCGGTGCGGCGAGTGTGGCCGCCAGCGCGGTGAGGGCGGCGGCGGCCCAGCGGCGGGTGTTTCGGTTGTTCGTCATGGGAACGTCCTTGGTTCTTCCTCGGGCGGATACCCGGGCGGGCGGGGTCGCCCGGGGAGGGGGCGGGGGTTTGCGGTCCCTGGCTGCGGGTCAGCCCGTTCGGCCGGCTCCGGCGTGGATCTGCGGGAGCGTCACATCGATGGCCGGGGGTGCGAGCGCGGGTCGGGCCGCGGCGAGTGCTGCTCGTGCCGCCGTCGCCGGCCGGTGCCGGTGGGCGCGGTGCGCGGCCTGTTCCGTCTGCGTGTGTACAACGTTCATGGCGCAGAGACTCGTGCCGGACGGTGTCCACTTGCCAGGTCCGGCGGGGCGGGGGCGGTGTCCACTGCTGTCCGGACCTGTCCACCCGGCGCTGGGGACGGGGTCCGGACCGGCGGGTAGCTCGTCCCAGGGTGCAGGCGGCGAAGGCGCCGGTGTCGTGGCTGGGCCGGGTGGGTGGGGCCGGGAGTGTCCTGGAGTGGTGTCGACGGCAACGGCGGGTGGTGGGGGGACGCTGGAGTTCCGGAGGCAGGCAGGAGAGACGGTGTGAGTGTGCACAGCCGGCGGGACTCCCCGGGTCGAGGTGCCGTGGGAGGGCCCAAGGGCGGGGAGGGGGCGGCGGCGGGCGACTCCGGTGTGCTGGGGACCGCGATCGGCGTCGTGCTGGCGTTCTCGTTCGCCTCGGGTTCGTGGCAGTGGTTCTCCACCTACCTCGGTGTGACGCTCCTCGCGGTGATCCTCTCCTTCGGCCGCGTACCGGTGTGGACGTCAGGCCGACCCGGCGCCTACACATGGAGTCTGGCGGCGTATTCGCTGGTGGTGGGGCTCTGCGTGGCGCTGACGCTGGCTCCCGCCCTGCAGCGCTGGGACTGGCTGTTCCCCATGCCGGAAACCGGCAGGGGTGCGCGGATTCGGGCCGGTACGAGAGTCTGCGGACGCAGGCGGCTCTGGGCGACCTGGCCGGTCGTGACGCCGACGCGCTGGCCCATGCGCAGCAGCAGCAGAGCCGCGAGGCCGTCGACGACTGCCTCGCAGCGACGACGACCCGTTGGCTGCCGGCATACGCGCTGGGAACGGCTCTGCTGGTCGTCGCGGGTTCGTGGTCGTGGGGGCGGGCACGGGCGCGGAGGGCGGCCCCCGGATCCGACTGAACGGGCCCGGCACTGCACCCACCGCCCCCGCGGCCACCGGGAGTGGATCAGATGCCGTGCCCCCGATCGGTCGCCCCGGCTCGCGGCCCCGGCGGCGCCGCGAGAGGGGCTGTCACAGCTGGAGGCCCGGACGGGCTCCGGCCGGCGCGGCAGATGGGAGACCGGCGGTGGCTCGGCCGGGGGTGCGGGTCGCGTGGAGCAGGCGCCGGCCGAGGTGCGTGAGGCTGTGGCGGGCCCGGCCGTGCTCGCGGGTGGTGGTGATCAGGCCCCCTGCTCGCAGGGCGTTGAGGTGGTGGCTGGCGGTCGCGGCGGAGATGTCGACCCGGGTGGCGAGCTCGGTCGTGCTGCAGACGACGGTGAGGGCGGCGAGGACCGCAGCCCTGGTGCGGCCCAGCAGACGGGTCAGGCCCGGGTCGATGCGCGTGCCGTCCGCCGGGAGGACGGCGTGGTCGTGCTGCACCGGAACGTAGACCTCGACGGGAGCCTGTTCGTCGTAGTTGTCGAGGCGGGCCGTCGGAGTGCGCAGGAAGAACGTGGGCACCAGCAGGAGGCCCCGGCCTTCGAGGTGGAGGTCCACGTCGTGCGGGATGTGGCACGGGACGGTCAGGATCGGGAACTCCCAACCGATGGACGGGTGCAGGCCGCTCAGCACGGCCCCGGGCCCGGCTGCCGTGCCGTCGAACGCGGCCTGGACGGCTCGCTCCACGTACTGCCAGGTCGGTGCGATGGCGAGGCGGTGATAGGTGTCCAGCAGCCGGGACAGCCGGCCGGTCGCCTCCGGCCGCCGGTGGTGGATGTCGACGACCCACTGCGGCAGTGCGGGGCGCATGGTGCGCGCCGACGCCAGATCGGAGACGACCCGCGCCGCGGGCAGCGACTGCACCGCCGCCAGTCCGTCGCTCAGGCTCGTGGCACCCGTCGGGGCCATGAGAAGTTCGGGCAGAGCCCCGTCCTCCGGTGACGCAAGGTCGAACAACGGCATGTCACGCCGGCCGACAGCGGCGCGGACGTTCGCGGACCAGTGGGCGAACGGTTCGCTGTACGCCTGCGGCTGTTGGAGGAGTTGGAGGCTGAACACCGTCTCCATCAGCGGCTCCGGATGCGTGGCCCGGCGGATCCGCCGCAGGTCGGCGGCGGTGAAGTGAAGACGAAGCATAGGCCCCCCGGCTGAAGCTTGTGGCATGTGCAGGACAAGAGTGCGGCTGATCGGGCCCGCCGCGCAACAGGCCGACCTGTTCGGCCGGACCGCGTCGGGACCGCTGCGAGAGGGCCGCTTTCTCCCGGTTTCGAGCACGGTCGAATGCCATGGCCTCCCCGCCCGCCGCCGCGCACCATGGGGCGAGCCGGTCGCCGGGAGCACACAACACCTCGGGGGCCCACCGGCCGGTCGCACGGCGCACGTTGCCGTTTCGCCCTGATCCTTCGGCTCCGCGGGCTCGACAGCCCGCGGGCAACAGCGGACAAGGAGTTCCTCGTATGACGTGGTCCACCACTGCCTCTCGCACAGGGCGTCGCATGCGGGCCGGCCTCGCGGCGGCCGCCGTGGCCGGCGCGTGCCTCACCGCGGTGCCGGCGGCCCCGGCATCCGCCGCCACGCAGAAGGTGATGATCCAGAACGGCGCCTTCCGGGACTACAAGCTCTGCGCCAGCCCCAACGACGAGCTGGTGTGGCTGAAGCCCGTCAACGCCAACGACCCCTACTGCGAGTGGAAGCAGTGGGGCGGCTCCTCCCAGTTCACGCTGTACAACCCCGCCAAGGACGAGGTCATGGCCTACACCGGCGGCAACGAGGGGTCCGTGGTGATGGAGAACCCCGGCACCTCGCCGCTCGGCCAGAACGGCGAGTTGTGGTCGTGGGGAGGCGAGGAGAACTGGGGGGCCATGGCTCTGCAGTCGTTCTGGGACAGCGGCCAGAACGTCGACGCGAAGTCCCCCGGCGACTGGGACGTCCCGCGCACCGACCCGGTCCACACCCGCGGCTGGCGTCACGGCTACCAGCGTGAACTGACCTGGAACGCGGTGCCCCTGCACTGACCGACCGGCCGGCAACGCCGGCCCGGCCCGTGCCCGGCGCGCCCGCGGGTTTTCGCTGCCACCCCCGCCCCACACACGGGGGCGGCAGCGTTCCGCAGGACGGGGCGGGGACCGATGGGACGGCTGTGGTCAGCTTTCGTGCGGCGGGTCGGCCCGCGGTGGTGGTGCGTCCGACCCCTCCTGCGCGATGAACAGGTCGAGCCAGTCGATGCCCTCCGCGCAGGAGCAGTTCTCGCCGCCGCCGCGTGGCAGCTCCGGCTCCTCGGGCGAGGACGGGTGCATGCGTGCGCTCTCCTTCCCGGGTTCGGGATCGCGTGGCGCGATCGAGGGAGGGGTGTTCGACGGGGGCCGCTGTGCTTCGGGCTGAACGCCGGCCTGCCGTCCGTTCACCGTGCGGCTGTCGGCGCGGGCCCGGCCAGGTCGGACCGCAGCTGCCCGGTGGTGGTGACGGTGCCGAAGCGCGGCAGGTTGTAGTGGACTGCCGCGGTGTGCTCCTCGGGAGTGAGCGCGGTCGTGGCGTCCTCCGCGAACAGCAGGGTGTAGCCGTGGTCGGCGGCGGCGCGGGCAGTGGACTCCACGCCCATGTTGGTGGCGATGCCGGCCAGGACGAGGGTGTCGATGCCGCGCTCCTGGAGGCGCTCGTGCAGCCCGGTGCCGTGAAAGGCGCCGACGGTGCGCTTGACGACCACGAGGTCGCCGGGCTCGGCGACGCCGTCCACCAGACCGCTGCCCGGGGGCTGCTCGGCGACGCCGGGCCGTTCCGCCCGCACCGCCACCACGGTGGCCCCGGCGTCGCGGAAGGCGGCGGCCAGGTCGGTGGCCGCCCGGAGGACCTCCGGGCCGGGGCGCGGTGCGAGCGGAAGCGCGACGATGCGCTCCATCAGGTCGACCAGGACCAGGGCGGTGCGGGAGGCGTCGAGTGCGGTCATGAGCCGCACCCTACTGCCCACCCTGCTTCACGGCCGGGCCGCGCCCGTGTGGGGCTCTCCGCTCCGCACCGGGGAATGACGGTCGATCAGTGCTCGGATCGGGCCGGCCGGGCGCTGTCGCAGAAGGCGTCGCGGGTCAGCCGAAGTCGGGGATCGGGTGGTCGGGGGCGAGGAAGGCCGCGCTCCGCTGGGTGATGAGGTGGGCGGTGCGGCCGCCAGGGGAGTCGGGGTCCTCGGTGGTCGAGACCGCGATGGTCAGGCGCTCGTCGTCGGAGAACCCGGGGGCGGTGACGTAGTCGACGAGACCGGAGGAGGAGTCGGCGAGCATGCGCAGCGTGATCCGGTGGCCGTGCGGCAGGTCCGGCAGCCAGCGGGAGACGGGGTCGTCGAGGCCCGCCCTGCCCTCGTCGACCAGCCGCAGCAGCGCCGCGCCCATGTAGGTGATCGACACCTTACCGTTGCGGAAGTTGCATGGCCGGGTCGGCCGGGACCCCCGTCATCGACTCGCCCAGCGCGGTGGTGACGACCCCGCGCCCGTCGACGGTGACCCGCAGGATGACGGACTTGAGGTCCAGGTCCGCCTTCCCCTGCTCGGCGATCCGCAGGACGTCACGTCCCGTCCGCGGTCGGGCAGCCGGGAACTGACGCAGGGCCTGCGGTGGCCGCCGTCCCCCGCGGCGCCGTCGGCGGCCGTGGCCGGGGTACCGAGGGCGAGCAGGGCGGTGGCCGCGGCGAGGCGCAGGCCTCCCGGATCGCGGTTGTCTGATGTCCCGTCAGTGCCGGCAGGCCTGCCCTGCCTTACGTCCCGGCCGGGCCGTCGCGACCGCATCGAAGCTCCGGTGGAACGAGGTGACCTTCCCGGGCCGCCTCGAACCACCGGAGCTCCGACTGCTCTGCGGCCGGCGGGTGAGGCCTACTCGTGGAACTCGAAGCGCCAGGCCTGCTCCAGGTTCTCCGGCTCCAGCGGCCGCAGGGCCGTCATCGGCGGGAAGATCCGGAGCAGGCTGAGGTCCACCACCAGTTCGACGCCGTCGACCGGGCCGCCGGGGACGACGACATGGAACGCGTGCGGCTCGGCGGACTGCCGGAGCTGCCACTCGGTAGCCTGCGAGGAGCCGCGGAGCATCTTGTTGATCTCGGGAACACCGTCGAAGCTGAGGTACGTGTCGTGCCGCAGGTTCTTGATGGTGACGTTGCCGTTGGAGAGACCCTCGACGTGCCACTCCTGCTCACCGGGCTGACCGGTCGGCGGCAGGACGACCGCAGGTGCCTTCTCGTCCTGGAGCGTCAGGTACTGCTCGCGGTGCTTGGCGATTCCATAAGGGCCGTTGGGGATCGGTGCCATGACAGTTGTCTCCTCAAGGGTGGGGTCGTCGGTGGGGCGCCCCAGTCGGAGCGCACACATACGATCCTTGCCGTGAAGCGGCGCTACGGGCGACGAACTCGCCCAACGGTCGCCCGATCGGGTGAGGTGGACCCGGGATGCGGCAGGTTGCTGGGCCGCCCGCGCGGCCATCGTCGAGGCCGTGTACCGCCGGCGCGTGGACGACCTGTGCGAAGCGGCCCCCGACTTCTGGAGACCCTCGCCCCGTACGAGGCGCTCAGCGAGTTCCTGCACCTGCTGATCGCCCACTCGGCGGCCAGCCTCGGCATGGCCGCCGCCCTGCAGAGCGTCATGAACACCGGCTCGCCCGTCTTCGCGCGGGCCCGAACGGCCATGACCGACGCCATCGCCTCGGTCATGACCGCTGCGGCCGAGGCCGGCGCGATCCGCACCGACAGTGCACCGGAGACCGTCTTCCGGGCCATGGGGGGCATCTGCACCTCGTACGACCGGCCCGACTGGGAGGCGGGGGCCCGAGCGATCCTCCGCCTCCTTCTGGACCGGCTGCACTACGGCGCCGCCGACCCGCGCGGATGACCGCCCCCGTGGGGACGACGGCCACCGGAGCGGAGGGGCGGCCGCGTCAGACCCTGCGGGCGGAGGCCGCGAGCCGCTCGGCGAACGCACCGACCAGCTCACGGAGTTCGTCCGGGTGCTCGACCGCGAACGGCAGGTCGAGCGAGGCCAGGACGGCCGGCAGCCAGTCCAGCCGCTCCACCCTCAGCCTGACGCGCAGCCAGCCCTCGTCCCCCGCAACGGCGTCGGCGCCGGGTGTCGCATCGGCCACGCTCGCCATGCCGACCGGAAAGCGGGCGCGGACCTGCTCGACCGTCCCGCGGACCCGCACGACCACCTCGTGCCGGTACGCGGCCTCCGCGAAGCGCGACAGCAGGCGCTGCGCCGGGTCGTCGGCCTCGGTGGGTGCCTCGAACGACCCGGGCAGGGTCCGGGCGTCCGCGATCCGGTCCAGCCGGAAGGTCCGGTCCTCGCCGGTGGCGCCGTCCACCCCCGTGACGTACCAGCGGCCCGTGTGCGCGACGATCCCGAAGGCGTGCACGAGGCGCTCGCTGTGCCGGCCATCACGGTCCGTGTAGCGGATCGCGACCGGCCGTCGGTGGCGGACGGCGTCGGCGAGCGTGAGCAGGATGTCGGCGTCCGGATCCGGGGACGCGCTCGCGGTGGCCGTGAAAGCCAGGGTCTCGCGCAGGGCGTCGAGCCTGCGCGCGAGGCGGTCGGGCAGCACCCGACGGATCTTCGCCGCCGCGGTCTCGGCCGCCGTCGTCATCCCTCCTGGCCGCCCGCCGGCGATCAGGCCGAGCAGCACGGCGATCGCCTCGTCGTCATCGAGCATCAGCGGCGGCAACCGGTAGCCGGGGGCGAGCCGGTACCCGCCGTAGCGGCCGCGCACCGCACGGACGGGTACCCCGAGGTCCGTCAGGTGGTCCACGTACCGCCGCACCGTTCGCTCTTCGACCCCGAGCCGGTCGGCGAGTTCGGCCGCACTCCGGGTGCCGCCCGACTGGAGCAGCTCCAGCAGGGTGAGCACGCGGCCGGTGGGTCGTGACATGCGTCAGACCCTAGCGCGATTACCGGACCGATTCTGTCCGGTAATGCCTCTAGCGTTCGACTCGCAACGGCTTCACCGACCGAGGAGAACACCATGGACTTCGTCTCGATCCGCATCATCACCGCGGACGTCGCACGCCTCGTCGACTTCTACGAGCGCGCGACCGGAGTGCGCGCCGCCTGGTCCACCGAGGACTTCGCCGAACTCTCGACCCCCCGCGCCACACTCGCCATCGCCGGCACCCGTACCGTCCCGCTGTTCGCACCGGGATCCGCCCGTCCGGCCGCCAACCACAGCGTGATCATCGAGTTCATCGTCGACGACGTCGACCGCGTCCACCGGAACCTCACCGACCTCGTCACCGAGTTCGTCCAGGAACCGACCACCATGCCCTGGGGCAACCGGTCGCTGCTCCTCCGCGACCCCGACGGACACCTCGTCAACTTCTTCACCCCCGTGACCCCGGCGGCACAGGCGAAGTTCGGCCGCTGACCTCCGTCCATGCGGTCGGCGGCGTGGCAGGGCTGGGCAGGTCGACGAGGCGGGCGAGTGCGTCGAGGACGGCTGTGGCGTGGGCGGGTACGTGCTCGGTGGCCCAGTCGGCGGCCAGCACGAGGAATGCGGCCAGATCGCGTTCGGCCTCGGCGAGCAGTCCGCGGAGTCGGTCGACGGACAGTCCGATCGCCGGGGAGTCGCGTCGCTCGGTGTCGAGGACGGCTGCCCTTGTCATGCGGGATCAGCTGGGGAGGTTCTTGGCCTCGTCGATCTCCCGTTGGCGCTGCGCCCTGACTTCGTCGCGACGCACCTTGGCGCGCATGACCCGCCCGGGGTCGCTGTTGTACCAGACGCCCAGGGCGGCCAGCGGAAACACGACGACCACGAAGATCCACGGGAAGGTCCAGCCACCGGTCGTGACCTTGTGGTGGACGGCCAGGTAGAGGGTGCCGGCCACGGGCAGCGCGAAGAAGCGCAGGGCGAGTTTTGATCTTGTCGTCATGTCGCCGGAGGCTACAGCCCTCCGGGCTGCCCGGGAAGCCCAATCATGCCGGTCAACCGAGCCGCAATGTGCCGGGCGGTGCCGGGCGGTCCGATGCGCGGCACGCCCCGTCGTAGGTGCTACCGGGTCGGTGTGGTGGGTGGCGTCGGTGTGGCTCGGTTCGGCCGGCGGGCGGCCGAAGCGGCGCCCCTGCTGCGTCGGTTCTGGTCGCACACACCGCACTCCTACGAGCGACCCGCCTATCTGGAGGCGCTGGCGGCCGTGGACCCTGCGGGGCTGGAGCCGGCGTACACGGAGTCGCTGTGGGACTGCGAGTCACCGGCTCGTCTCCTGGGCATCGCCTCGGCTCCGGAGCTCCCGCACGTGCGGGCCCGGATCGCCTCGCTGCGGGACGACCCGATGGAGGAACCCGAGGTCAGAGCAGCGGCCGCCGAGCGACTGGGGTAGCTGTGTTCCCGGGGTGGCCGGGTGGTCGGGTAGGCGTCGGTTCAGGGGGCGGTGACGGCCTGTTCGAGGAGGCTGCGGAGGGCGCCCTGTTCGAGCGGGGAGAGCGCGGCCAGGGGGGAGTCGACGGCGAGGAGTTCGAGGAGGCGTTCGCGCAGGGCGGTGCCCTCGGGGGTGAGGACGAGGTGCTTGGCGCGGCGGTCGGTGGGGTGCGGATGGCGCTCGACGAGGTGCTGCTTCTCGAGCCTGTCGATGACGAAGGTGGTGTTGGAGGGTTCGCAGCTCATCCGCTCGGCAAGCTCCCGCATGGTCATCGGCCCGCTCATCTCCCGCAGCGCGGTCGCCTGGGGTGCGGTGAGGCCCAGGGTGGTGGCGCGTTCGCGTACGTGCTCGGCGATCCGCTGGGCCAGCCCGTTCACCAGGCCGCACAGCTGCCGCTCGGCGATGGCCTGCGACTCGGGGGGCGTCGTCATAGGGCCACTCTAGCAAGTCCGTCAAGACGAAATATTTGCAACTTGAATGATTCGAGCTTGATGCTTATGGTGGCGTCGTCGCCACGGGAAGCAGTGGCGGCAACCGACACCCACTCACAGGGGAGACCACATGCTCGACTTGACGGCACCTCACGGCGAGCGGCTGCGCCGGCCGGCCGGAATCCGCTCGCTCCGGCTGGGCGACACGAAGGTGTCGTACGTGCCGGACGGCGACGTGCGGCTCCGGCCACTGCAGCTGCTGCCGGACACCACCGACGAGGTGTGGGCCGCGCATCCGGAGTACCTGGACGCCACGGGCCGTCTCGTGGGCAGCGTCGGCGGTCTGCTGGTGGAGCACGGCGACCGCGCGCTGCTGATCGACGCGGGCTTCGGCCCGCAGAGGCTGGAGGCCCAGGACGGCCCGCTGGGCGTGATCCACGGAGGCGCGCTCCCGCGCGGCCTCGCCGAACTCGGCCGCGACCCCCAGGACATCGAGGCGGTGGCCTTCACCCATCTGCACTCCGACCACCTCGGCTGGGCCTGCCACGTTGCCGCGGGCGCCGATCGGCCCGTCTTCGCCCGGGCCGACTACCTGATTCCGGAGCCGGAGTGGGAGCGGCGCGACCTCCTGGAGGCCCAGGGCATGGCCGAGCAGGTCACAGCCCTGGCGCCGCGCGTCCGGACGATCGCGGACGGGCAGGAGATCTTCCCCGGCGTGCGGGTGCGGATCACGCCGGGCCACACCGTCGGGCACGCCGAGTACGTCATCACCGGGGGAGGACGTCGGTTGATCGCCTTCGGTGACGCCGTGCACTCGCCGATCCAGATCGACCACCCCGACTGGTCCTCCGCGTTCGACCACGACCTCGCCCGGACCGCCGCCCACCGCCACCGCCTCGTCGGCGAGCTGGCGGAGCCCGGCACGGTCGGGTTCGGCGTCCACTTCGCCGACGTGGTGTTCGGACACGTCCGGCGGGACGGGAACTACCCGGCGTGGCGGCCCGTGGACGCCTGACCGCGCCCACGCCCGGACGGCCCACGCCCGGACGGCGCCGTGCGGTCGCGTCCACCGGTCGTGGTTGCGCTGGAGTGTGCTCGAAGCTCTACGTTGGCACTGTTCGTACCCGGCCCGGCGGAGGGCCGGGCGGGGGAGGGATGACGGGAGGACAGCTCGCCATGACGGGTGACAACGCGGACGCGCGGATGCGTCGGGATCGTTTCGAGCGGGGCATGGAGGTGCTCGCCCGCATCGACGGTGAGGCCGGTGAACGGGTGGTGTCCGCGCTGTCGGACGTCTCCCCGGAGCTCGCCCATCAGATCGCGGCCTGGGGGTTCGGAGAGATCTACTCCCGTCCGGCGCTGCTGCCGCGTGAGCGTCAACTCGTCACCCTCGGCATGCTGACGGCGCTCGGCGGGTGCGAGCCCCAGCTCGAGGTCCACGTCAACGCCGCCCTCAACGTCGGCCTGACGCCCGAGCAGATCGTCGAGGCCCTGCTGCATGCCGCCGCCTACTGCGGATTCCCCAAGGCGATCAACGCGACCTTCGCCGCGAAGCGGGTGTTCGCCGAACGCGGCCTGCTGCCCGTCCACGACGGCTGACAGGTCGCACCGGGCGGTGTGGAGGGTGTGCTGCGCGCCGTCCACCGCGCGCTGGTCGGCCCTGTGCCGTTCAGCCGTCGGTGGGTGCGAGGAAGGCCAGGACGGTGTCGGTGAAGGCGTCCGGCTCGGTGGCGTGGACGAGGTGTCCCGCGGGGATGGTGACCAGGCGTGCGGCGGGGATCCGGCGGACGAGGTCGGCAAGGCCGTCCTGGGGGACATGGCTGTCCGGGCCACCGGCGATGACGAGGGTGCCGGCGGTGATCCGGCCCAGGCCGTCCCACCAGGCCGGTGGCGGGGCGTCGATCTGCCGGCGGACGGCGAGCACCATCTCCCAGTCGAAGCCGAGCTCGCCTTCCGGCCGGGTCGGGACGGAAGGCGTCCTCGGGCGTGGCGGCGGCACGTCCTCCAGGACCAGGCGGTGGATGCGGTGCGGATGGTCCTGCGCCAGCAGGTACGCCACCACGCCGCCCATGGAGTGGCCGATCATGTCGACGCGGTCCAGGCCCAGCTCGTTCATGAAGGCCAGGACATCGTCACGCATGAGCTCCAGCGAGTACGTTCCCGGCCGGTCGCTTCGGCCGTGTCCGCGCAGGTCCAGGGCGTACACCCGCCACCGACGGGCGAGCGTCACCGCCACCGGGTCCCAGTCGGCGGCGCTCTCTCCCAGGGCATGCAGCAGCACCAGGGGTGGAGCGTCCGCCGCGCCGCGCACCCGGTACGCGAGCCGGACACCATCGATGGTCCTGACGTGTTCCTCGGTCACACCGTGACCGTAACGGAGCGGCCCGAACCGGCCGCGCCGTTACGGGGTGTGCGGGCGACCTCAGATCGCGCCGCGCCAGATGTTGTCGAAGGCGGCGTCCTCGACGGCTCGGCGCTGCCGGACGGCGTCCAGCTCCCTGACCGCGTCGTTGACCGCGGCGAGGACGGTCGCCACGGCGTCGTCGGTGATGTCGGGCGGTGCGTCGGGCGGTGCGTCGGTCGGTGTGCCGGCGATCGAGACGGCTGCCGCGAGGGCGGTGAGGACGGGCTCGCGAGCTGTCCGGCGGTCGACCGCGGCGCGGTGTTCGGGGGTGTCGGCGGCCACGGGCCGGCCGGTGGTGAACGGTGCCTTGTGGCGGCGTTGTTCCACGAGTTGTCCGTCGGCCCCGAGCGCGGCCAGGTAGGCGGCCGCGAGGCCGCGCCCTCTGCGCCACAACCAGTCGTCGACCGACTCGTAGGGGGTCTGGCGGACGAGTGCCGACGCGGCCTGGTCGAGGAGGGGGTCCGTGACGGTCGGCCGGTCAGCGGGCACGACGAGGTCGTCCTCCAGCCGGACGGCCCCTGCGTCGAGAAGGTCGAGCAGCTCGGCTCCGGCGAGCGCGAGCGACAGGTCGCCCTGTTCGGGCGGCCGGCCGGCGCCCACGTCGAGGGCTGCGTGCAGGAGGTCCCGTGCGGTAGTGGTCATGGCCGGCCCACCGCCGGGAGGACGGTGACCCCTCCGAGGAATGCTTCGCGGTCCGTCATGCCTTCCAGCATGGCCGTACGGCGCCCTCCCGGCCAGGAGGGGGCGCAGGACCGCTCGGTGGTGGCGTGTCCTCGGTGATGGCCTCGGCTCCGCTCGTACGGAGCAGCGCAGCGTGGTTGCGGTGCGTAGGCGGACCGCGCGACCTACCGTCGTCGGGGAGACCCGACGAGCGGGAGGATGCCGTGCCGGAGCAGAAGATCACCACGTTCCTGTGGTTCGACGACAAGGCCGAGGAGGCGGCGGGGTTCTACACCTCGCTGTTCCCGGACTCCCGGATCGTCGAGGTGCAGCGGTACGGGGAGGCGGGCCCCGGCGAGGTGGGCTCGGTGATGACCGTGGCGTTCGAACTCGCCGGGCAGCACTACGTCGCGCTCAACGGCGGCCCGCTGTTCCCGTTCACCGAAGCGATCTCGCTGCAGGTCAACTGCGATGACCAGGCGGAGGTCGACCGGCTGTGGGCCGCTCTCACCGAGGGCGGGCAGGAGAGCGACTGCGGCTGGTTGAAGGATCGGTACGGCCTGTCCTGGCAGATCACTCCCCGGCGGCTGATGGAGCTGCTGGGCGACCCGGACCGGGCCAGGGCCCAGCGGGCGATGCGGGCGATGCTGCAGATGAGGAAGATCGACATCCAGGCGCTGGAGGACGCCGCCGCGGACGGCGGCGAGACCTGATCGGGCTCGTAGAGGAGGATCGCCGGGCACCTCGTTCGGTGCAGGGCACGGACGGCGTCCGGGCGAGGCATGGGCGCCGTCCGGGCGGGCATGCATGACGGGTCCGCGCCAACTCCACCCGGAAGGCTGCCACGTGAACCGCAAGTCCTGGGCCCTGCTCACCGCCCTGACCACCCTGCCGCTGGCCCTGTCCAGTACCGTCGCGGTCGCCCAGCCGTCCGCGGCCGGCGGCACGGCGACCACCGCCTGCACCTACACGCCGGCGGTTCCGGCCGACAACTTCAAGGGCATCCCCGTCTTCGACGCGAAGAAGGCCGCGAAGCCGTACAGCGCGACGCTGCGGACCAGCCAGGGCCCCATCACCTTCAAGGCGCTGACCGACAAGGCCCCGTGCACCACCTTCTCGTTCCGGTTCCTGGCCGAGCACGACTACTTCGACCGCAGCCACTGCCACCGGCTCACCACCCAGCGGATCTTCGTCCTGCAGTGCGGCGACCCGACCGGCACCGGCAGTGGTGGGCCCGGCTACTCGTTCCCGGACGAGAACCTTGAGGGCGCCACCTATCCGGCCGGGACGGTCGCCATGGCCAACGCCGGTCCGAGCACGAACGGCAGCCAGTTCTTCTTCGTCTGGAAGGACACCAAGCTCTCGCCCAACTACACGCCGTTCGGCCAGGTCACGGCCGGGCTCGACGTCCTGCAGAAGATCGCGGCGGGCGGTGAGGACGACCAGAACAACCCCGGTGACGGCTTCCCGAACCTGCCCGTGAACATCCGGCACGTCGCCATCTCCAAGCGCTGACCGGGCGCTGACCGGCCGGCGGCCGCATCGTGCCGCCGGCCGCCCGCCGCTCGGCCACGGCGATTCGTCACTGACGGAACCTCAGGCTCAGCCGAGCCGGCGGACGGAGCCACACCCCTTCGGCCGCCCCTGGCGACGAGGCCCGGCCGTAGTGTTCTCAATGTGACCGTTCAGCGAATGCCGGCCGCGGACGTACCCGTCTCCGTCGAGCTGGTGCGCCTGCTGCTGGGTGAGCAGCACCCCGACCTCGCGAGTCTGCCGATCGAAGTGCTGACCAACGGCTGGGACAACCTCGTCTGCCGGCTGGGCGAGGACCTCCTCGTCCGGCTGCCGCGGCGCGCCCCGGCCGCCGGGCTCGTCGCGCACGAGCAGCGCTGGTTGCCGGAGTTGGCCGGCCGGCTGCCGCTGCCGGTGCCCGCGCCGGTGCGTGTCGGGCAGCCGACGGCCGAGTATCCGTGGTCCTGGAGCGTCGTGCCGTTCTTCCCGGGCCGGATCGCGGCGTACGAGGAGCCCGACGACCTCTGGCCGGCCGCGTCCGCGCTCGGCGGCTTCCTGGACGCACTCCACACCCCGGCTCCTTCGGACGCGCCCGTCAACCCGCTGCGCGGGATTCCGCTGGCCGGACGTGTATCGGGCGTCGTCGACGGGTTGGCGCACGTCGCCGACGCGGCCGACCGTGCCACCGCGCGGCGCATCTGGGAGGCGGCCGCCGAGACGCCGGCATGGAACGGGCCACCGCTGTGGCTGCACGGGGACCTGCACCCGGCCAACGTCCTGGTTGACCGGGGCCGCGTGAGCGCGGTGATCGACTTCGGCGACATCACCTCGGGTGATCCCGCGACCGATCTCTCCGTGGCCTGGATGCTGTTCACGGCGGACCAGCGTGCCGCCTTCCGGCGGGCGTACGGTCGCGCGGACGACGCGACGTGGGAGCGGGCCCGCGGCTGGGCCCTGGCCCTGGCACTCGCCTTTCTGACGCGCTCGGCGGACAACCCGCTGATGCGAGCCATCGGTGAGCGCGCCTTCCGCGCGGTGCTGGAGTAACGGCCGGCCGGCGGCGGAGACGCGAACGGGGCCGCCGGCAAGCCGACGGCCCCGCCGGGCCGTGCCCCGGTCATCCACCTTCGGAGAACCGGGTGTGACGCGTCAGAACGCCATGACTAGGACCAGAGCTGGTTGGCCTGGGCATTCCCGCACGGCCACTGATTCACGGTCGCGCCGTTGCCGGTGTTCCAGCCGCCGACCTCCAGGCACAGGCCGCTGTTCTTGTTGATGATGTACGTGTACTTCGGGTCGCCGATGCTCCCGAGGCGCCACAGCTGGTTCGCCTGGGTGTAGTTGCCGTTCCCGTCCTTGCCGCACGGCCACTGGTCCGCCGCGGCGCCCCACTCGGTGCTCCAGCCGCCGATCTCCAGGCAGAGCCCGCTGTTCTTGTTGACCAGCGGGAACCAACCCGACGGGTAGCCGCTGTTCACGAGCCACTGCTGGTTCGCCTGACCGCCGGCGCCGCACGACCACTGCCGTGCCGGCGCCCCCCACGCGGTGCTCCAGTCGGCGATCTCCAGGCACAGCTGGCTGTTCTTGTTCAGGATCGTGTCGGTGGGCTGCTGCGCCGAAGCGGGCATCGACATCGCGAGGGTGAGCCCCGCGGCGGCGGTGCCGACGCCGACGATGCGACCGGCCCGAGTGACCATCTTTTTCACCATGACATCCACTTCTCAGAGCGACGGAAAGCTCGCGAGGAAAATGGAATAGAAGACATAGATTCCCCCCGGAGTCGTGCCGAAGATTATCACAGGGGGTCTTTGTTGACGTCTACTAACCATCCTGCGGTCGCGTGGAACAAAAAGTGCGAAATGTCATTCGGTGCCACTGATGCCGCATTGAGGTCGAATTCGCCGGATGATGTGAACGAGGGTGGATTGCCCAGGTGGACAGGGTTGTTGCTGCGGACTCGTGGAGCGCTGGATGGGCGTGGATGCCGGTCGCGGCGATGTCGGAGGCCCGCGGTGGCGCGCCGGCCGGTGCGGATAGGAACTGCATATTTCGGCCGTGCGTCCGGCGATTGTGGCCGAAATTGCTCCCGTTCTCGCGGGCGCCCGCGGGGCGGTCGGATTTGCCGTGCCGGACCCGCGGTCTGCGCCCCCGGGCGAGTCCGCCGGACGGCTCCGGTCGGGCCGTCACGACGTGCGCCGAGGTCCACGGGCCGCGTCGGCGGGGGAGTGGGTCAGGGCGGTGGCGCGCCGTAGGTCACGGCGACGCCGGCCTCCTGGGCGCGGGTGACGATGGCGGGGGTGGCGCGTTCGGCGAGGGCGGCGATGGTCAGTGACGGGTTGACGGTCAGGGAGGTGGGGACGGCGGCGCCGTCGGTGACGAACAGGCCGGGATGGCCACGGAGTTCGTGCCGGTCGGTGAGGGCGGAGGTGCGCGGGTCGTCGCCGATCCGGCACGAGCCCAGGGGGTGGGCGGTGACCGCACCGCCGACCTGCTCGCTCCAGGGCCGGACGGTGGCCAGCCGGTCCTTCTCCAGGATGGCGCGCAGTTCGGTGTCGGCGGCCTTCCAGCCGGCCGCGGTGTTGGCGGTGGGGGTGTAGGCCATGGTGCCGAGCCCGAGGCCGGGGGCGAGGCGGGTGAAGCCGCCGGTGAGCGGCGGCGGGCCGAAGGTGCCCTCGTTGTCGTCCTCGGTCATGGCGAGCAGCGTCAGCCAGGACCGCCACGAGCGGCGCAGTTGCCGTTTCCCGGTGCCGAACCATCCCGGGGCGAGGGTGGTGCGGGCGAGGGTGTTGGTGACCGGCGGGAAGTAGATCTGCTGGAGCGTGAACCGGCTGAACTCGGGGGCGCTGCCGTCGAGGTGGTCGAAGGTGGCGGTGGTGATGGGCTTGCCGATCGGCAGTGCGGCGTACGCGGAACCGTCCGGACGGGAGAGGCCGAGCAGATCACGGACCTTGGCCTCGTCCAGGACGGCGACGGAGACCCGGTCGCCGTTGCCGGAGAAGTGGCGGCCGACGGCCGGGGGGATGCCGCCCAGGGCGAGGGCGGAGCGCTGCAGGACGACCGGGGTGCCGACCGCGCCGGCCGCGAGGACCACGACCTTGGCATGGATGGTGCCGACCTGAAGGGTGCAGCTGTAGTCGGCAGGGTCCAGCACCGTGTACCCGGCGGCGTAGCGGTAGCCGTCCTGCCAGGACGGGACGAGGGTCTGGACCTCGTGCAGCGGTCGGATGTCGGCGCCGTGGGCCTCGGCGGCGGGCAGGTAGTTCAGCAGCATCGAGCGTTTGGCGTCGAAGTGGCAGCCCGACAGCATCCAGTTGCAGTTGGTGCAGCGTGCGAGGTCGACGGCGACCGGCACGGGGTTGCAGGTGCGCCCGGCCCGGTGGCACGCCGCGGCGAGGACGCCGCCGGCGTAGGAGATGCCGTGCCAGTCCAGGCGGGTGGTGGGCAGGGACTGTTCCGCGCGGTCGTACCAGGGGTCGAGGGCGGCGCGGGTGAGAGCTGCGGGCCACAGGCGGCGTTGCAGGCTGCCCCGGCGCTCGAAGACGAAGGACGGGGCGCGCAGGGAGGCGGCGAAGTAGACGACGCTGCCGCCGCCGACGCAGTTGCCGGCCACCACCGAGATCCCGTCGCCCTTGATGACGTCCACGATTCTCGTGTAGGTGCCGAGGCGCAGGTCGTGGGTGAAGTCCCGGGCCGCCAGGCGCGGGCCGCGCTCGAGGACGGTGACGCGGGCACCGCCGGCGGCGAGGTGGTAGGCGGGGATGGCGCCGCCGAAGCCGGAACCGATCACCAGGACGTCGGTGGTCTGCGCGCTCATGCCGGGCTCCCCGAGGCCGTGGTGTTCGGATGCAGGTCGGCCAGGGGCCGGTTGTAGGAGTGTTCGGGGAAGCGCCACAGCCCGTCCGCGTCCGGGGCGGGGAAGCCGATCCAGGTCAGTCCCGGATGGCCTGCGGCCAGGGCATCGGCGGTGTGCTGGTGGGCGGCGGTGTCGAACGCGAGGCCGACGAGCAGCGCGAGCACCTGCCAGATCGGGTGGTCCAGGTCGGCCGGGTCGAACAGGCCGGTGACGAGGGCGGTGCGGTGGTCGCTGGGCAGGCCGACGAACGGCGGCCAACCGGGCGGGAGCCACAGCAGGCGGGTGGCGGCCCAGGCCAGCGCGCGGGCATCGAGCAGGCCGGCGATCTCCGGCAGCCACGGGCCGAGCGGCAGGTCGGGTGAGGCCAGTACCTGGACGGCGCCCGCCTGGACCGCGCCCGGTCCGGTCACGGCGCCGGCGATCGGCAGATCCCCCGGGTGTCGGCGCTGCCCGGGGATCAGGGTGTCGGCGAACGCCTCCAGGCTCTGCGTGGTCCAGGCGGTGAGCGAGGCGGTGGCCTCGGCCGGGGCCGTGGTCAGCGGCCCCGCGGCGAGGACGGTGGTGGCGGCGGCGAGGGCCTTGAGCAGGCCGCGCCGGCCCAGCGGGGCAGCGGGCACGGTCCGTTCACCCGGCCAGCGCGCAGCGGAGATCGAACGGCAGCGCCGTGGTGAAGCCGCTCTCCCCGGAGGCGGTGCCGTAGGTGGCGAGCGCGTCGGCCAGCTCGGGGTACCGCGGTCGCAGTGCGATGACGGCGTCGCCGATGCCGACCGGGACTCCGTCGATGCGGAAGCCGGTCAGTCGCACTCCGGCGCGCCGGCCGGTCCTGTCCCACCAGTACTGGCCGTCCCAAGCCACCCACGGCAGTGCGCCGGTGTTGGACTGCACGCTCCAGTGGTCCTTCTGGTAGTAGCGGCAGGTCAGCAGGGAGGCCGCGATCCGGGCGGGTTCGGCGAGCAGGAAGCGCAGCGCGCCGCCGTTGTCCAGCGTGATGTCGCGCTTGCTGTACTCCACGCACAGCGGGTCGGTGAACGCCAGCCACCACGGGGGCTGTTCGCCCTCGCCGTAGCGGTGCCAGGCACAGGTGGCGGCGAAGTCCGGTTCGGTGAACGGGCCCGGACCGGACACGGTGGCGGCTGCCGGGGCAGCTGCGTCTGCCGTGACGGCGGGGGCCGCAGCGGCCGAGGAGACGGTGGTGGCGCAGGCTGCCGCTGCCAGGGCGGCGGCGAGCAGGGCGGTGCGCAGACGTGGACGGGACACGGGGCCTCCTGGACGGATGGCAGGACGGGGGTGTCACGCAGGGACGCAGCACGCTCCACAGCTGAGGTGGGGCGAGCCGGCACGGACGAGGATGCGTCACGACTACCGGCGAGTACAAGAGGTGTGACGGTGACTCATCCACTCGACGGTCGCAGCCGATGGGTCTGTCGTCCGGTGCTGCGGCAGGGCCCTACCTGTCCGGCGGTGGCGCCACCTGCACGGCTGCGCGAAGGGCGCCGCTTTCGGCCGCCGGGACGAGGGAGGCCCCGAAACGGGAACGGCCCTGCTCCGGCCCGGCTGCCGTGCACGGCCCTTGCAGTGGTTCGTCATCGCGGTATTGACGGACGGTCAGGCCAGTGGTTCAGTGGCTGAGCCACTGACCGCCGATGTGCGATGCAAGGGGGGCGGGCATGGGATCCCGCGGAACGGCCTTCGCCGAGACGATGCTGGGCACCGTCCGCCTGGCCGGGGAGGCCGAAACACGCCCGATGCGCATGGACCTCGCGGTGCGCTCGGACGCACTGGTCCTGCCGCACCGCACCACCGTGGCCGCGGTGGCGGGCCGGGTCCGGATCCGGGGCATCGCCGACGACCCGCGGGCCACAGGGGAGTTGGAGGTCTCGCCGCTGGCCCGCCGACGGATCCGGTACCGGCTGGAGTTCACCGCCGGCGGCCGCCGCCACACCCTGGACGGCTGGAAGTCCCTCTCGCTGCGGCGACCGCTGCGGTCGATGACCGTCCTGCCGTACACCCTGTCCGCGGACGGCCGCGAGATCGGCCGGGGCACGCTGCGCTTCCCGCTGTCCACCGGGCTGCTGCCGTTCCTGGCCGGCTGGCGGTTCCCCCGGCAGGGCGAAGGGCAGCGGCCGGGCGAAGGGGAGCGCCAGCTGGCGCCGCGCTGGGACGGTGCACCGGGCCGCACCGAGGTCTGGTACACCACGCTCACCGAACCGACCGGGAAGACGGGAGTCTGGCTGCACCAGGAACTCGTCGCACCCACCGACGGCTCGCCCGCCCAAGTGCACGGCTGGATCGCGCTCTTCCCGCCCGAAGGCCCGGTGGAGCACGCCAGGTTCGGCCCCGAGCCCTGGCCGCCCAGCCTGCCGTTCTCCGCCGCCCATACCGAGGCCGGGGACGGCGTACGGCGGCTGCGGGGCGACGCCGGCCCGTACACGTGGGACCTGACCGAACACCCGGCAGGCGAGCCGCTCTACACCTTCCCCCGCTGGGCCTGGCACCACGGCGGGCTGCCGGCCGCGCAGATGCTGCCGGCCGCCTCTTCCCGCTACACCGGCACGATCAACCACCCCGGCGGCGTGCTGCACCTGGACAACGCCCCCGGGGCGACCGCGCGGATCCACGGCCACGGCAACGCCGAGCGATGGGCCTGGCTGCACGCCGACCTCGGCCACAGCCATGTCCTCGAGGTCGTCGCCGCCGTCTCAAGGAAACCCGGACTGAACCGGCTGCCGCCCCTCGTCTTCCTCAAACTGCGCCACCGCGGGCGCACCTGGCCGCGGAGCGCGATGCGCCCGGCCGTCGGATGGGCGGGATGGGGCCGGTTCACGGCACACATCGCACTGCCGACCTGGACGGTGACCGGCCGAACCCTGCTGCGCCGCATCCGCGTCACCGTCACCCAGCCGGAAGAACGCACCCTGGCGCTGGAGTACACCGACCCGGACGGCAGCCGGGCGGTGTGCCGCAACAGCGAGGTCGCCGACGCCGAGATCGTGCTCGAACGCTGGTGGGGCCGCTGGCGCCCCGAGGCCTCCTGGACCCTGGCCGGGACGGCGCACGCGGAGGTGGGCGACCGATGAGCCGCAGCCTGCGAGGCCTGACCGCAGCCCTGCTCGCCGACGACGGCGACGCACCCTGGCCCGCGAACGTCCCCGCCCGACTGGACGCCCTCCTCGCGAACCTGCCGCGGGCCGCCCGGGCCTCCGTCCACGCCGCTGCCACCGCCCTCGACGCCTATGCCGCCCTGCGCACCGGCGCCCGCCTCGACCGGCTCACCCCGGCCGAACGCGAAACGGTGATGGCCGCGCTGGCCGCCCGCCCGGCCCTGCTGCCCCTGCTGGACGCACTGAAAATCCCCGTCGTCCTGGCCGCAGGCACCGAACGCCTCCTCCACCACCGGACCAGCCCACCCGTTCTGCCCGCCGTCCCCGAGGACCCGCCGCTGGACTGCACGCCCTCCACCGCATGGCCCGACCGGGCCACCGCCGACGCCGTGGTGATCGGCTCAGGAGCCGGCGGCGCGATCGCCGCCCGCACCCTCGCCCGCGCCGGCCTGCGCGTCCTCGTCATCGAGGAGGGCCGCCACCACACCACCGCCGACTTCGCCCGGCGCACACCGCTCGACCGGTTCACCGAGCTGTACCGGGACGGCGGCGCCACCGTCACGGCCGGACGACCACCCATCCTGCTGCCCACCGGCCGGGCCGTCGGCGGCACGACTGTCGTCAACGCCGGAACCTGCTACCGCACCCCCGACCGCGTCCTGCACCGCTGGCACCGGGACCACGGCATCGACCTCGCCGACCCGAAGGCCTTCGCCGACCGGCTCGACGAGGTCGAAACCCTCCTGCGCGTCGCCACCCAGCCCCTCGACGTCCTCGGCCGAGGCGGCCACCTCACCCTCCGCGGAGCCGAGCAACTGGGCTGGCAGGCCGGGCCGCTGCGCCGCAACGCCCCCGGCTGCCAAGGCTCCACCCAGTGCGTGGTCGGCTGCCCCACCGGCGCCAAACAGAGCGTCCAGCTGTCCGTGCTGCCCGACGCCTGCATAGCCGGCGCCCGGATCATCACCGACGCCCGCGTCACCCGGATCCTCACCGACCCCGACCGCCCCGGCGGCCCGCGCGCCGCCGGCATCACCGCCCGCCGCCCCGACGGCACCACCCTCGACATCCTCAGCCCCCTGGTGGTCCTCGCCGCCGGCGCCCTGCAATCCCCGGCGCTGCTGCGTCGATCCGGCCTCGGCCGACACCCGATGACCGGCCGCAATCTCGCCGTGCACCCCGCCACCAGCGTCGCCGGCCGCTTCGACCGGCCGGTCACCGGCGAGCCGGCGGTGCTGCAGAGCACCGGCGTGGAGGAGCTCCACCACCAGGGCATCCTGATCGAGGCCACGGCCCCACCACCCGGCATGGGGTCCTTCGTCCCCCCGGGCCTCGGCCGACGGCTCCGCGCCGAACTCGACGGCGCCGACCACCTGGCCACCCTCGGCGCGATGATCGCCGACCGGCCGGGCGGCCGCGTCCTGGACCGCACCGGACGGCTGGTGCGCTACCGCCTGGACCCGCGCGACGGCCGCACCCTGCTGCGCGCCGTCGCCGCGATGGGCGAACTGCTGTTCGCCGCCGGCGCGACGGAGGTGCTCACCGGCCTGCCCCGCCGTCCGAGCGTGCGCACGCCCGCCGAACTCCACCGGGCACTCGACCGCAGCACGCCCGTCGACCTCCACCTGTCCGCCTTCCACCCCACCGGCACCGTCGCCCTCGGAGCCGACCCGCAGAAGGCACCGGCCGACGAGCACGGCCGGCTGCGCGGCATCCACGGCATCCTGGTCACCGACGCCTCGGCGCTGCCCAGCTGCCCCGAGGTGAACCCCCAACTGAGCATCATGGCCCTCGCCCTGGCCGTCACCCACGACGCCGTCGAACGCCTGTGACACGAGACGCACGGGCTGTACCCCACCGGGCGCCGCCAGGGCGTCTGCACCGCCACCACCGGCGCGCCGACCACCGCCGTCCCGTCTTCGGTACGGGCCTTGACGGTCCGTCCGTCACCGGCTTGACTCCGGACCAGAGGCCGAGCCGCTCAGCCACGGCAGCCGAAGAGCAAGGAGATCGATGCCGGTGCCCCCCGAGACCATCCAGCGCCAGTCCGTGGTCGACCTGCTGGCCCACCGGCTGCGCCAGGACATCCTGAGCGGCACCCACCGCCCCGGCGCCCTGCTGCCGCCCGAACGGGATCTCGCCGCCGGCTACGGCGTCACCCGCACCACCCTCAAGCACGCCCTCTCCCGCCTCGAACAGGCCGGCCTGCTCAGCACGCGGCACGGCATCGGCACCCGCATCCGCAACTTCCTCCACGAGGGCGGCGCCGACCTCCTGCCGATGCTCGCCGCCCACGATCCCGGCTGGCTCACCGAGGTGTTCGAAGTCCGCCGCCACATCGGCGCCCTCATCGCCCGCCGTGCCGCCGCCCGCCGCACCGCCGACCACGCCCGCCGCCTCGACGAACTCCTGCAGGCGGTCCGGGATGCGCCGGACGGGGACGCCGCCCAGCTCGCCGACATCGAGGTGCACCGCGAACTGGCCCGCGCCAGCGGCAACCGCGTCTATCTCCTGCTCACCAACACCCTCTTCAACGCCTACCTCCCCGTCCGCGCCGCCCTGCGCGCCCCGTTCGAGGACTCGATCGCCGCCGCCGACCGGCTGGCCCCGATCGTCCGGGCGGTGGCCGACGGCGAGGAAGACGGAGCCGAGCGGGCCGCCGAGCAGTACCTCCGCGCAACCGAAGAGATCATGCTCGACTCGCTCAAGGCGAACCGGGCCGGCTGACGACACGCGACGGGCGGCGGTTTCGGTGCCGGCACATCCTGCCCCCGGCCGGTCGGCCCATCGCCGCAGTAGCGTTCACCTTCATTCTATTGCAACGGTCGCGATGGCTGACGTTGCGTTACTTCTGAATCCATTGCAATGATTTCTCGGCGTTGACCTGCATTAATGGTGACTTCTCGCAACGTGCTCGTTGCCAATATTCTGAACGCAACGTAGCGTTTTCGATGTTGGAAACAGCGAGCGCACAGGAGAGCGCGATGCAGAAGTTCGTCACCCCCGCCCCCATCTCGGCCGTCCTCGGCGTCCCCGCCGGGCGGATCCGGTTCATCGCCGGCGACCGGGCCGACACCGTGGTCGAGGTCCGGCCCGCGGACGCCGCCAAGGGCCGCGACGTGAAGGCCGCGGAGCAGATCACCGTCGAGTACGGCGACGGCGTCCTGAGGATCGAGGCCCCGGCGGCGAAGAACCGGGTCCTCGGTACCTCCGGGGCCGTCGAGGTCACCGTCCAGCTGCCCGCCGGCTCCCGCGTCGTGGCGAAGACGGCCGACGCCGAACTCCGGGGCGTCGGGCAGCTCGGCGACGTCACCCTCGACAGCGCCGCCGGCTCGATCAAGCTCGACGAGGCCG
>NZ_JBFBJZ010000067.1:0-39857 GCF_040686255.1 Kitasatospora sp. NPDC085879
TGGCCTGCGACGAGGAGGGTCGTCTCCTCGACGCACTGGAAGCGCCCGTCGGGGGCGAACCGGGCGAAGAGGTACACCTCGGTGCGGGAGGTGCGACCGTTGTCCCGGGTGATGGTGACGGTGTGTCGGCAGGCGTCGCGCAGACCGCCGCGGAGTGCGTCATGGACCTCCACCGCACAAGCTCGACGCGTCCGCCGTCGGCACTCCGGATCCGGCGGTACGGGGCGGCAGGCGCCTCCCGCGGCTGTCCGGCCGCGGGAGGCGTCGTGTCAGCGCCCGGCGGTCACCACTTGCTGATCTGGATCGAGTCGCCGTACTGGCCGCTGCTGCGCACGGAGATCTGCACCCGGGCGTCCCAGTCGGTGAAGCTCTGGCCTACGCGGTGGGCGGCCATGTCGAGCGAGGTGCAGCCGGCGGGCGGGGTGGTGCTCGGGTTGCCGTTGACCACCCGGACCGGGCCGGTGCCCGTCTGTACCGAGGTGTCGACCTTGTAGATCAGCACACCGGTCGAGCAGGGGCGAGCGTCGGTGTACGCGGCCCGGCGGGACTCGGCGACGTACGCGGCGGTGGCGCTGGTGCGGATCACCGCGATCTTGGTGCCGCCGACGTACTCCACACCGGTCAGGTCGACGTTGGTCCAGCCGGGGCCGGACAGGCAGGTGACCTGGTTGTCGTCGATCCAGCCGAGCTTCCAGCCCTCCCAGCCGACGTACTGTGGCGCCGGGCCGCCGATCTTCCCCATCAGGTCCCAGCCGCCGACGTAGACGTGCTGGTCGCCGGTGAAGGAGTACAGGTCGGGCAGGCCGAAGGTGTGTCCGGTCTCGTGGTCGGCGATCTTCGGGCCCCAGTACCACATGTCCTGACCGAAGGTCACCGCCCACTTGATCCGGGTGCCGTCGGCCCGGACTCCCGAGGTGGACGGGTCCCAGACGTAGGTGGGGGTGAAGCTGATCGCCGTGGCGGTCTTCGGCGGGACGACATAGACCAGGTCGTACTGGGAGAAGTCGGTGTACGGGTCGGCGGCCGCGACGGCGTCCCGCACGTACGCCTCGTGCGTCTCGAAGGTGATGCCGCGCTGGAAGCCGTACGCGGTGGAGGGCTGCGGCATCCGCAGCCAGCGGTCGAGCGGGCTGACGGCCAGCCAGGTGCGGCCGTACGAGGCGTTCCACATCCAGTCGGCGGCGGGGGTGAGCTGGGAGGTGTAGGTGGAGGTGGGACCGTCGGCGGGGGCGTCGGGGAAGTCGACGAAGAGGGTGAGGACGCGCTTGGTGCCGATCGGCCGCTGGAACCGACCGTAGTCGGTCCAGTGGCCCTCGTCGGTCCAGCCGGTGGTGCCGGAGAGTGCGCAGGAGGAGGCCGCGGTGGCGGCCGAGGCCCGGTCGGTGGGGGTGACGAGCAGGACCAGCGCGCCGATCACGGCGAGCAGTGCGGCCAGTGGCCGCGCGAGTCTGACGGTGGCTGTCACGGGAGTGCCTCCTGGGGGAGAGGACGGGTGGGGGTGGTCGCGCCGGGGGCCGCTTCAGCCGTGGGGGACACCCAGCGGCGCCCGGCGCGAGATCAGGGGCGGGTTACCGCCGGGCGACGGTGATCGTGTCGGTGAGCGGACCGCGCCGACCGATGTCGATCCGGACGCCGGTGGCGGGGTCGGTGAAGGACTGGCCGGGCCCGAAGGCGGCCAGGTCGATCGGCTTGCAGCCGTCCGGCACGCCGGCGTTCGGGTTGCCGTTGACCACCTGGAGCGGGCCCTCCCCGGTCTGCGCGGCGCTGTCCACCTTGTAGATCAGCACGCCGGTGGAGCAGGCCCCGGCGTCCCCGCCGAGCGCCCGGCGGGACTCGGCGACGTACGCGGTGGTCTCGCCGGTGCGGATCACCGCGATCTTGGTGCCGCCGGGGCGCTCGACCGCGTAAAGGTGGACGGTGCGGCGGCCGGAGGAGGGCAGGCAGGCCACCTGGTCGTCGTCGATCCAGCCGAGCTTCCAGCGCTCCCAGCCCAGGTGCTGGGGCGCGGGCCCGGAGATCAGGCCCATCAGGTCCCAGCCGCCGACGTACCGGTGGTAGTCGGTGCCGGAGAAGGCGTACAGGTCGGGCAGGCCGAAGGTGTGGGACGTCTCGTGCGCGGCGACCTTCGGGCCCCAGTGGTACATGTCCTGGCCGTACGTCACCGCCCACTTGAGCCGCTTGCCGCCCGCGACGATGCCCGGGGTGGTCGGGTCGTACAGGTAGGTGGGGGAGAAGCTGATCGCCGAGGCGGTCTTCGTCGGGACGATGTAGAGCATGTCGTACCGGGACAGGTCGGTGTACGGCTCCGCGGCCGCCACCGCCTGCCGCACGTACTGCTCGTGCTGCTCGAAGGTGATGCCGCGCTGGAAGCCGTACGAGGCGGAGTCCTGCGGCATGTGCAGCCAGTGGTTCAGCGGCGTGATGTCGAGGCGAGTCCGGCCGTACGAGTCCTCCTTCAACCAGTCGGCGGCCGGAGCGAGTTGCCGGTGGTAGTCGGCCAGCTCACCGGTGGCCGGGGCGTCCGGGAAGTCGACGAACAGCATCAGCACGTGCCGGGTGCCGACGGACGGCTGGAACTGCGCGTGGTCGGTGTCGTGGCCCTCGTCGGTCCAGCCGGTCCGGCCGGGCAGGGCGCAGGCGGCGGGGGAGGCGGTCAGGTCGGAGGCGGTGCGAGAGCCGGTGGTGTCGGCGAGCGCGGGGGTGGCGGTGGCCAGCGGCAGGGCCACGGCGAGCGCGGCGCTGAAGGAACGGAGTCCCATCTCTCTCCTTCGAATCGGTGGGGGCGAGGTCAGATCCGGTCGGCGGCGAGGTCCATCAGGCGGGCGAGGACGCGGCCGCCGGAGGCGGTCACGCCGTCGTGCTCCCACTCGTTGGTCACCCAGGCCCGCAGTGAGCCGACCGAGCGGGCGGTGCGCAATGACAGCCCGGCGTCCACGTACATGTCGTCGTGGTAGACCGCGGCGGCCACCGGTACCCGGTTGGCGGCGAGCCGGGCCGGGTCGTACAGGTCCGGCCAGTCGGTGCGTTCGGCGAGCAGGTGGACGGCCTCGGCGAACGGGTGCAGTCCGGTGATCTCGCGGAACATCCAGGGGTAGACCATCTCGCCGGTGAGCAGCAGCGGGTCGGCGTCCTCGGCGAACTCGGGGTGGGCGGCCAGGGCGTGGGCGGCGGCCCAGCCGGTGGCGGTGCCCCACTGGCCGTAGATGGACTCCTGGAGGACGGCGAACAGCGGGTTCTCGGTGAAGGCGGTCAGCTGCATCACCTGGTGCAGGAAGCCTGCGGACGGCTCGCCGTCGGTGTCGAGCGCCTCGTCCAGGAGCCAGTGCAGCCGGGTGGAGCCCTCGCCCATGCCCAGCAGCAGGCCGAGGGTGCGCAGCCGGCGGACGGTCAGCCGGTCGCCGTCGGGGAGGTGGACCGAGTGGTGGTCCAGCAGGTCCGCGATCCGCCGGAGCAGCTCACGGTCGCCGGGGTACCGGTCGTAGTGGGCGGTGACCTTGGCGCGCACCCGGGGGTGGGTGGCGGCGTACACGTCGTCGGCGGTGGCGGCCAGGCCGGGCAGGCCGCCGGTGACGTAGCAGGCGTGCAGGCCCTCGGGCGCGAAGGAGAGGTAGCTGAGGGTCAGAAATCCGCCGTAGCTCTGGCCGAGGGTCTCCCATGGCCGGTCGCCGCACAGTTCGCGCCGGATCAGCTCGGCGTCGGCGACGATCGCGTCGGCCCGGTGCAGGGCGAGGTGGTCGGCCAGCTGCCGGGCGGAGCGGAACCGGGCGGCCGCGCGAGCGGTGACGGGGGTGGAGCGGCCGGTGCCGCGCTGGTCGAGCAGCAGCACCCGGTGGGTCTTCAGGGCGTGGCCGAGCCAGCCCGCGGTGGCGTTCTGCGGGCGCGGGGACTTCCCGCCCGGGCCACCCTGGAGGTAGAGCAGCCACGGGAGTTGCCCGCCGGCTCGGGCCGGGTCGACCAGCTCGCGGGCGAAGACCTCGATCGACGCGCCGCGGGGGTCGGCGTGGTCGAGCGGGACGGTGAAGTTGTGGTCGGTCACCGCGAGCCCGGGCAGGCGGTGGCTGTCGAGGATCACTTGGTGGTCTCCGGATGGTGGCAGGCGACTTCGTGTCCGGGGTTGATGGCCGCCAGGACGGGCCGTTCGGCCGCGCAGAGGTCCGTCGCCTTCGGGCAGCGGGTGCGGAAGCGGCAGCCGCTGGGCGGGTCGAGGGGGCTGGGCAGGTCGCCGCGCAGCACGATCCTCCGGCGTGCCCGTTCGGCGTCCGGGTCGGGCAGCGGCACGGCCGACAGCAGGGCGCGGGTGTACGGGTGGGCGGGGGAGTCGAACAGGGTGTCCCGGTCGGCGGTCTCCACGACCGAGCCGAGGTACATCACGGCGATCCGGGTGCTGATCTGGCGTATGGCGCCCAGGTCGTGGGCGATGAACAGGTAGGCGAGGCCGTACTCGTCCTGGAGGTCCTTGAGCAGGTTGAGGATCTGGGCCTGCACCGAGACGTCCAGCGCCGAGACCGGCTCGTCGCACACCACGAGCTTCGGTCGCAGCGCCAACGCCCGGGCGATGCCGATGCGTTGAGCCTGCCCGCCGGAGAACTCGTGCGGGTGGCGGTCGGCGTGCTCGGGCTTCAGCCCGACCCGCTCCAGCAGCGCCTCCACCGGTTCGTCGGGGGTGAGGCCCTGGTAGCGGTAGGGCGAGGCGAGGATCCGGCGGACGGTCTGCCGGGGGTTGAGCGAGGAGAACGGGTCCTGGAAGACCATCTGCAACTCGCGGCGGACCGGCCCGAGTTCCACCTCGACGAGCTCGGCGAGGTCCTGCCCGCCGAAGCGGATGGAGCCCGAGGTGGGACGCTCCAGCCGGGTCAGCAGCCGGGCCACCGTGGACTTGCCGCAGCCGGACTCGCCGACCAGTCCGAGCGTCTCGCCCGCCTCGACCCGCAGCGCCACGCCGTCCACGGCGGTGACGTGACCGGCCAGACGCCGGGTCAGGCCGTGCCGGACAGGGAAGCGCTTGACCAGGTCACGGGTCTCCAACAGCGCGCCGGACCCGACTGTTCGCTCGCTCATGCGGTCGCCTCCAGGGTGGGCAGCCGGTGCGGGAGCGGCCCGTCGACGCGCGGAACGCACGCCAGCAGGCCGCGGGTGTAGGCCTGTTGCGGCCGCTGGAAGACGTCGTGGACGGTGCCGTGCTCGACCGCGCGCCCGTCGTTCATCACCACGACCCGGTCGGCGAGCCCGGCGACCACGCCCATGTCGTGGGTGATCAGCATGATCGCGGTGCCGGCCTGCTCCCGCAGCTCCCGCAGCAGGTCCAGGATCTGCGCCTGGACGGTGACGTCCAGCGCGGTGGTCGGCTCGTCGGCGATCAGCAGGTCGGGCTCCAGGCAGAGCACCATCGCGATCATCACCCGCTGCCGCATCCCGCCGGAGAACTCGTGCGGGTAGGCGCGGGCCCGCCGCTCGGGCTCGGGGATGCCGACCTGCTCCAGCATCCGGACGGCGACCCGGTGGGCGTCCTTCCGGCTCGCCCGGTGGTGCGCCCGGTACGCCTCGGCGATCTGGAAGGCCACCGGGTAGTACGGGTTGAGGCAGGACAGCGGGTCCTGGAACACCATGGCGATCCGGTTCCCGCGCAGCCGGCGCAGCGAGCGCCGGTCGAGCGTGGTCAACTCCTGTCCGTCGAAGCGGATCTCACCGCCCACGGTGGCGCCGGTCGGCAGCAGCCCGAGCACCGCCAGGCTGGTGACGGACTTGCCGCTGCCGGACTCGCCGACCACGCCGAGCACCTCCCCGGCGTCCAGCTCCAGGTCCAGCCCGTCCACGGCGCGCACACCGGAGGCGAAGTCGACCGTCAGGTCACGTACGGTCAACAGGGTCATCCGACGGCCCTCACTCTCGGGTCGAGCACGGCGTAGACCAGGTCGACGACCAGGTTGGCGAGCACCACGAAGGCGGCGGCGAACAGCGTCACCCCGAGGATCACCGGCTGGTCGGCGCCGGCGATGGCGTCGGCGGCCAGCTTGCCGACGCCGGGCAGGCCGAACACCGACTCGGTGATCAGGGCGCCGCCGAGCAGCGCGCCGAGGTCCATGCCGAAGATGGTGACGATCGGCATCAGTGCGGGCCGCAGCGCGTGCCGCCGTATCACCGTGGTCTCCGGCAGGCCCTTGGCGCGGGCGGTGCGGACGTAGTTCTGGCCGAGGCTGTCGAGCATCTCGCCGCGGGTGATCCGGGCGTACACCCCGGCGTACAGCATGGCGAGGGTGATCCAGGGCATCACCATCGACTGCGCCCAGCCGGCCGGGTCCTCGGTGAACGGGACCACCCGGGGGTAGGGCAGTACGCCGAGCTCGACCACCAGCAGGTACTGCAGGACCAGCGCGGTGAAGTAGATCGGCAGCGAGACGCCGCCCAGCGCCGCGGTCATCGCGGCGCGGTCCCACAGGCTGCCGCGCCGCAGCGCGGACACCACGCCGGCGGTGACTCCGACGGCCAGCCAGAGCACGGCCGCGCCGACGGCGATCGAGATGCTGACGGGCAGTCGGCCGGTCAGCAACTGCCAGACCGGCTGGTCGGTCTGGAAGCTGAACCCCAGGCAGGGGAAGGGGCACTGGACGGCGTTCGCCCCGGTGCCGTACGTCCGCCCGGCGAAGATCCCGCCGAGGTAGTCGCCGAACTGGGTGAGCGGGGAGCGGTCCAGCCCCAGCGTGGCGCGGATCTGGGCGAGCCGCTCCGGGTTGCACGCCTTGCCGCAGGCACCCTGCGCCGGGTCGGCGGGCATCAGGTAGAAGATCGCGAAGGTGGCGGCACAGATCACCACCAGGATGGCCGCCGTGACGGCCAGCCTTCGCAGCAGATAGAGGATCATCGTCGCTGGCTCCGGGGGTCGAGCGCGTCGCGCACCGCGTCGCCCAGCACGTTGAAGGCGAGCACGGTGGCGAACAGGAAGGCGCCGGGGATCAGGAAGTAGGCCGGGTCGGCGGCGTACCAGGGGACGGCGGTGGCGATCATCTGGCCCCAGCTCGGGGTCGGCGGCTGCACACCCACACCGAGGAACGACAGGCCCGCCTCGGTGGCGATGCAGGACGGGATCGACATGGTCGCCACCACCAGCACCGGGCCGGTCAGGTTGGGCAGCACCTCGCGCAGCAGCAGGGTCCGCCGGGACGCGCCGAGCACCCGGGCCGCCGCCACGAACTCGCCCCGGGCCAGCACCATCGCCTGCCCGCGGACGATCCGCCCGACGTACGGCCAGCCGAAGAAGCCGAGCACCACCACGAGCAGCAGCCGCCGGTCGGTGCCGGGGGCGGCCGAGATCAGCGCGATCATGAAGATCAGCGCGGGGAAGGACATCAGCAGGTCCATCAGCCGGCCGATCAGGGCGTCCGCCCAGCCGCCGAGGAAACCGGCCAGCAGGCCGAGCGCCGTCCCGAGCAGTACCGACAACGCTGTTGCCAGCACGGCGATCAGCAGCGACACCCGCGCCCCGTACACCACCCGGGCCAGCACGTCCCGGCCGTTGACCGGCTCCACGCCGAGCCAGTGCCCGGCGCCGATTCCGCCCAGCGCCCCGCGCGGCAGCCCGCCGAGTGCCGGGTCCACCGCCTCACCGTGGAACGCCGTCGGGGAGGAGCCGGCGAGCCAGGTGATCAGCGGGGCGGCGAGCGCGACCAGTACCAGCAGGCCGGCCACGGCCAGCGCGAGCGCCGCCGAGCGCTGGGCCAGCAGCCTTCGCACCACCGTCACCTGCGCAGTCCCAGCGAGACGAGGTCGAGCCGGCCGACGTAGGCGGTGTGCCCGTACGCGCCGGTGATGTTCGGCCCGGTGAGGACGGCGGCCTTGTCCCACAGGAAGGGAACCACCGGCGCGTCCTTCATGATCTGTTTGCCGAGCTCGCCGTACGCGGCGGTGGCGGCGGCCGGGTCGCCCGTCGCGGCGATCGCGTCGATCCGCGCGTTCACCTCGGCGGAGTCGTACTGGGCGCGGTTGTTGTTGCCCTCGCCGGTGATCAGCCGGCCGTCGAACAGGATCGGCAGGTAGGTGGAGGCGCCCGGCCAGTCGGGCGTCCAGCCGTCCAGCACCAGGTCGTGCTCCCGGGCGGGGCTGCCGACCGTGGAGTAGTACGCCGAGGAGCTGATCTCGTTGATCTTCACGGTGATCCCGGCCCGGGCCAGCGAGGCCTGCACCGCCTCGCCCTGCGCCTTGCCGCCGGCGGTCGCCGGGGCGTCCAGAGTCAGCACCAGGTCGCCGGAGTGGCCCGCTTCGGCGAGCAGGGCCTTGGCCTTCTCGGGGTCGCCCTTTCCGTCCTTGCTCGGGTAGGGGTCCTCGGCCGCGTAGCCGGGCAGGGTGGGCGGCAGCAGGGTGGTGGCCAGGTCGCCGGCGATCGGGCCGCCCCGGGTGGTGCGTAGCGCGTCCTTGTCGAGCGCGAACGCGATGGCCTGCCGGACCCGGACGTCGTCCAGCGGCTTGCGCCGGGTGTTGATGCTCAGGAACCGGGTGTTGATCGACTCGCCGGTGACCAGGCGCTGTTTCAGCTGCGGGTCGTTCACCACCCGCCCGACCGAGGCGGGGCCGATCGGTTCCAGGGCGACCGCGTTCGCGTCCTCGCCCTGACCGGCGATCAGCCGCTGGTCGACCACGGCCGCGTCCAGGTTGAGGTCGATCACCACCTTGTCCGGCAGCCCCTTGCGGACGGCATCGGTGCCCTGGGCCCAGGAGGTGTTGCGGGCCAGCGTGAGCTGCTTCTTCGGCTCGAACTTCTCGATCTTGTACGGGCCGGAGGAGAACGGCCGGTTGTCGTAGCCCACGCCGGTGTCCTTGTCCTGCGGCACCGGGGCGAACATCGGCAGCGACACCGCCGAGCCGAAGTCGGACACCGGTCGGTTGAGCCGGAACACGACGGTGCGCTCGTCGGGCGTCTCGATCGAGGCGAGCCCGCCCGGGTCCTTGTACGGGCCCTTGTACGTCTCGCCGCCGGCCAGCCACATCCGGGCGTACGGCGGGCCCTCGGGGAGCTCGGCGGCGAAGGTCCGCTCGACGCCGTACTTGACGTCCTTGCTGGTGATGGCCCGGCCGTCCTCGAACGTCACGCCCTCCTTGAGGGTGAAGGTCCAGGTCCTCGCGCCGTCGCCGGGCCGGCCGGTGTCGGTGGCCAGGTCCGGCACGATCTTCCCGCCGGCGTCGCCGGGGGCGGGCGCGAAGGTGGTCAGCGTGCGGTAGATCAGGCGGCCGACGTCCTGGGTGGAGGTGACGTACGCGCGGGCCGGGTCGAGGTGCTCCAGGTCGGTGCTGGACAGCACGTGCAGCGTGCCGCCCCTGACCGGAGCGGCGTCGGCGCCGGCCCCGGTGCCGGCGGTGCTCGTACAGGCCGCGGCCGGCAGCAGCCCGAGGGCCGCCGCCAGGGCGAGGCGGGCTCTTCGTCCCCGCATGTCATGCTCCCTATGAGATGTGACATTTCATATGTGGGACTAGATTGAGGGTTCACCGGCTCTTCCGGGAGCCATCACCGCCCCATAACATCCGGTTATGGAGCTCGAGATACGGCACCTGCGGATCATCTGCGCCATCGCCGAAGCCGGCAGCCTCAGCCGTGCCGCGGCCGCCCTGCGCCTCACCCAGCCCGGGCTGAGCACGCAGCTGCGCCGGATCGAGAACCTGCTCGGCGGGCCCCTCTTCGACCGCCGGCCCTCCGGCGCGGTGCCGACCGCCTTCGGCGAGGCCGTGCTCGCCCGAGCCCGCTCCATCCTGCCGACCGTCGACGACCTGCTGGGCAGCTCCGCGCTGGCCGCCCGCTCCGCCACCCCCGTCCCGAACTTCCGCCTCGGCTCCGTCAACGTCCCGCTGCTGGGCGGGCTGGTCACCGCCCTCAAGGAGCACCACCCGGCCGCCCGGATCGTCTCGCGCGGACAGGGATCCTCCGTCCCGCTGGTCGACGACGTCGCCAACGGCCGGCTCGACCTCGCCGTGGTCGGCGACAGCCCCGGCTACGAACTGGCCCCCAGGCCCGGAGTCGCCCTGCACCCGATCGCCACCGAACCGCTCTTCCTCGCCCTGCCCGCCGACCACCCGCTGGCCGCCCACGAGGAGGTCACCCTGGACGAACTCGCCGACGAGGACTGGGCCTCCCCGCACCCGGACGACGACCGCATCCGCGAGTACTGGTCCACCACCTTCCTCACCACCGGCCACCGGATGCGCACCGTCCACGAGGTCGAGGGACGGCTGTTGCTGGACTTGATCCGGGCCGGCCACGCGGTGAGCCTGTGTCAGGCCACCTTCGAGGAATCGCCCGGCATCGCGGTCCGAGCGATCGCCGGCAACCCGCTCTGGTACCGGCACCTGCTTGCCTGGCACCGCTCCGGCCCGCTCGCCCGCCTCGGTCCCACCCTGGCCACCCGCGCCACCGACGCCCACCGCGCCGCCGGCGACCGCAGCCCGGCCTACCGCCGCTGGCTCCGCGACCACCACTCCGAGCCCCCGGCCCCCTGACCCACACCCTCCGCGTCGGCCTCGCCGTCCGCCCGGCCGACTCGCTCGCGATCCGTCTGCTCCGAGCGTGTCAGGAAGATGGCTGGTACGAAAATCCCCCGTTCGTGGCCCGTTTGGGCAGGTCAGGCGACGTCTGCGGGCTGCAGCGTTACTTGGTAGCCGAGTTGGGTCAGTTGGCTCACCAGTCGTCGGGTCTGCCTGGTCTTTCCGGTGCGTTCGAGGAAGTAGTCCCCGCCGAGGTCGTGGTACTCGATGTCGTTGGTGAACATGTGCCACTCAGCGATCAGGATGGTGTGTTCGGGGGCGACCAGGGCTCTCTTCTTGCCGCGGCGTGAGGCGATGCGTCGGTAGCGAGCGTTGAGATAGGTGCCTCTGGATCGGGAGGCCGAGGAGGCGACCTGACCGAGGATGCCCTTGAGTCAGGGGTCTCCGTGGCGGGTCCTGCCGGTGGCGCGCTTGCCGGCGGACTCGTGGTTGCCGGGGCAGACCCCGGCCCAGGAGGCCAGGTCGGCGGCGCTCGGGAACCGGGCGATGTCCGCGCCGATCTCCGCGAGGACCACCTCGGCTGCGCGGGTGTTCATGCCGGGGATCGTGGTCAGCAGCTCGATGCGGCGGCGAAAGGGTCGAACCTGTGCGTCGATGCGCTGGCTGAGCCGGGTTTCCATCGCGGTGCAGGCGTCGATGCGGTCGAGCATCGCACGGACGAGGAACGCGTGGTGGCCGGTGAAGCGGCCGGTCAGCGCCTGGGCGAGGATCTCGCGCTTGCCGCGCATGCGCCGCAGCGCCAGTTCCGCGAGCACCAGCGGGTCGCGCTCGCCGGCGACAAGGGCTTCCAGCATGGCCCTTCCGGACTTGCCGACGATGTCGGACACCACCGAGGAGAGCTTGATCCCGGCGTCCTCCAGCAGCTTCTCCAGTCGCTGGATCTCGCGGGTGCGCTCGCGGACGATCTCGGTGCGGTAGCGGGTGGTGTCCCGCAGTTCACGGATCGGCTGCGGCGGCACGAACGAGGGGCGGACCAGGCCGTGCTCCAGCAGCCTGGCGATCCACTCGGAGTCCGCGACGTCGGTCTTGCGCCCCGGCACGGTCTTCATGTGGCGGGCGTTCAGCAGCCAGCACTCCATGCCGACCAGGGTGACACCCTCGGCCAGCAGCCAATCCTTCATCGCCAGCAGGTCCCGGGTCATGGTGGAGAAGACCCGTACCTCGCTGCGGCGCCGCTTGCCGACGGTCGGCATGCGCAGGCAGACCTTCACGGCCGTCTTGCTGATATCGATCCCGGCGCATCTCTCGTGGATCACGTCCATGGTGCCCCCTTGGCGTCCGCGTCGTGCAGGGCGGGACCATCCAGGGGAGCCCGGCAGGCGGGAGAGGCTAGTACGCGTGCTCGAAGCAACACTTCTGGGTGCCTGTCGATGGACTCCCGCCGTCCTACTCTGTCGCGGGCTCGAAAAGCGCCAAGCCGAAATCGACGTCAACTGGACGGCCCCACCCAGATTTTCGGTCCACCAGGGTGGGGCCTCAAGGCCCCCGGACTACTCTGTCGCTGATTGAGGGGTCTGTGCTGGTTGATCACGGCGAGAGGAGGATGCGGCGGCGTAGGAGGTCGAAGTTGGCCCAGCCGTACATCTGCCTCTTCAACAGCCTGATCCTGGTCACGTTGCCCTCGACCGCTCCCGAGGTGAGCGTCGTGGTGAGGGCCGCGAGAACGGCTGCGCGGTCACGTCGGATGCCGCCGGCCAGGGTGCGGAGTTCTGGTTGCCCGTCGAGGCGGACGTCGGCGAGCCAGACGTCGAGGGCCAGGTGCTCGCTGCGGCGTTCGCGGACCATGGTGGCCAGGCGCCGGGCGTACTGGGTGGTCGTGGCCAGGGCCGGGCTGCGTTCACACAGGTCGTCGAGGCACTTGCGTTCGGTGTCGTCGAGCCGCTCAGGTCGGCGCATGATCCAGTCTGTGACGTGGCGGACGGTCAGGTGGTGCAGCGGGGCCTCCCGCCGGGATCGCTCCGGTGCGGTAGGGCCGCAGATGGCGCCGGACCGTGTTGACGTCACCGCGGTAGCCCAGTTGCTGGATCTCCCTGGTGAGTGCGGCGGCGTTGGTGCAGCCTTCCATCCACCGGTGGTACAGGTAGCGCCGGTAGTCGTCGATCACGCTCGGACGGTGGGTCGCCGCGACGAGGAGTTGCTCCACGTCGGCGGCGCGGGCGAAACGCAGGACGGTGCCGCGGCTGAGGCGGAGTTCACGGGCGATGGCACGCAGGCTGTCGCCACGTTCGATGCGTTCGTGGATCTGCTGGTGGCGCTCACGGGTCCGGGCGACCAGGGGACGTGGTCTGCCGTGAACGTCCAGCTCGTTTGGGGTGGACGTCCCAGAGTGAGGCATGTCATCGTCGTCGTCCCTGAGGGTGAGGGGTTCCCGTAGGCCGGCGCGGTGGCGGCCAACGATGCGCACGAGTCCGCAGGCAAGCGCGCCACCGGCAGGACCGCCACGGAGACCCCTGGCTCAAGGGCATCACTGCCCCTACCTCGCCCCGTCCCTCCACCGCGGCCTGACCGCCTGGACCACCTACACCCTCGAGACCGACGCGGACCCCGCCGACATTGAGGCGGCCGTGTTCGCCGCCGCAGTCCACGCCGCCGAAGGGTCCGCACCCTCGCCAACCGGCCCCGCGGCCACCTGGTGTGCGAGAACGTCGTCCTCCGCGGCGCCGACCGCGAACACCTCGACTGGCCGCACTGGGCCCTCAAACACCTCTACGCCCCCGCCGGAATCATGGTCGGCAAGTTCTGGCACGGCGAACACGCCACCGGCCGCCACGGCCACCCCCTCCCCGTCCCACCCCTCACCTTCTTGTCGCTGCGCCCGGCCGTCCGCCCGCGCGACCCGCGCTTCCTCACCGCCACCCCAGGCCTCGCCGACACCATCGCGACCGTCGACGACGACGGCCGCGACCTGCTCGCCGCCATCACCGGCACCCCCACCAACCTCCGCAACGCCGCCGCCGGCTGGCCCGCCGTCAAGGCCTGGGCCGCGCAACACCTCTCCCAGGACACGCCATGAACCCCAACCCCGCACCCGCGATGGACCCCGCCGTCACCGCCCGCCTCGCCGACCGCACCGGACCCCTCACCGACACCGCGCTGATCACCCACCGCCGCGGCGTCCAGGTCTGGCGCACCGCCGCCACCGGAGGCCCCGACGCCCACCCCGGCCAACATCTCGCCGTCGAGATCCCCGACACCCCCGACATCCTCGCCCCCTCCGCGAGGCCGCCGTGCTGCGCGCCCTCGCCCAGCAGACCCCCACCCCCCGGGTTCCGCTGATCGACGGCGACGGCTTCACCGCCACCCCCTGGTTCGACGGGCCCTCCACCCATGAGGTGTTCGCCCCCGCCCGGACCGGCACCGCCGACCCGGCGCAGCAGGCCGCCATGCTCGGCGCGGCGGCAGGCTTCTGCCGGGCGGTCGCCGAACTCCACCGGCTCGGCTGGGTCCACGCCGACCTGCAGGCCGCGCACTGCATCCACACCGCGGACGGCCCCCGCCTCATCGACCTCGCCGCCGCCCAAGGCCCCCGCCCCCTGCCGCATCCCGGCCTCAACACCCCGTTCGAAGGAGGCCTCGTCCACCTGGAAGCCCCCGAACTCGCCCGCCCCCTCGCCGCCGGCACCACCGTCCACCCCGCCTACACCAGCGACGTCTACGCCCTCGCCGCCGCCCTGTGGACCGCCGCCACCGGCCACTGGCCCCTCGACTACACGGCCGCGGGCATCTACACGGCCGCGGGCATCAACCTGCGCACCGCCACCACCACCGAACTGCGCACCGCCATCGGTACCGCAACCCTGTCCCTGCGCGCCGACCCCGCACCCTGGCCCGCCCTGGCCGACATCCTCACCCCGGCCCTCGACGCAGACCCCCGCTGCCGTCCCCGCGCCGCCGACCTCGCCGACACCCTGGAGACAGCCGTCGCCCCCTACGAGCGGACAGTCGCGACCGCCCGTTGAGCACACCGACCCGCGCCGCGCAGCTCTCTCACCTACTCGGCATGCGGCTGGGCGGCGAGGGCGTTCGGCGGTGCTCGACTTCACCCTCCCTGGCGGTGATGAGGATCGGCGAGCAAAGGAAGGTCCCCAGTTCGGCTCCCGATTCCCCACTCGGTTGACATCGCAACGAGTCGCGGAGGCGCCCGCCGTCCAGGCCGTGGCGGTCATGGGCCCCGGAGGCGATCGCCGAGGTGAGCAGCCTGCTGGCGGCAGTCGACGCTGAACCGGCCCGGCTCCGGCGGAGGCCATGCCGGGCCGGTCCGGTGCGGGTGCGCGGTGTCCCAGCCCGAGAAGCCGGCGTCCCCGGCCGTTCACGCACTGGCCGCTCCGGTACTCTCACGGGTCCATCAGGCAGCCGCTGCGCGGCCGGCCGGAGCGATGTTCTGGTTGAGGCGGAAGACATTCTCGGGGTCGTAGGTGTCCTTGACGGCGACCAGCCGGTCGTAGTCGGCGCCGTAGGCCGCGCGCACCCTCTCCTCTCCTTCGGCCCCCAGGTAGTTGATGTAGACCCCGTCCGTGGTGAACGGCCGGACCGCGTCCCAATAGGCTCGTGTCCAGGCGATGTTGGCGTCGGTGTCCGCGCGGTCCGGCCACAGGGAGGTGGCGAGGAAGTTGAATGACCAGTCCCGGTGGCCGAATGCGGTCCCGTCGGGGGCCACCCGGTTCAGCGCGCCGTCACCGTTGTGTTCGACGAGCGCGGTGGTCATGGGCGACGGGGCCGTGGCGAAGCCCTCGATGATGGCGTCGATGGCGTCGTCGCTCAGCCTGGCCAGGAAGCCGGACTTCCAGTAGTTCCGGAGGCCGCGCGGCCACATCCAGTCAGCCATGGTCTGGGCGGAGCTGTAGGGCATGGGCTGGATGATGTCGGCAACCGGCGGACCGAACTCGCGCAGCGGCCTCAGGACGCTCTCGCCCGTGCTCAGGTCGCCTGCGTAGACTGCGTACACGCCGACGACCGGGGCGCCGTGCGCGGCCTTGGGAATGAACGGGGCGGGCGGCGCGGTGAACAGCAGGAACCCGTCGGTGAGTTCCTCGGGTGCCTGGGCCGCGTAGTCCCGCCAGAAGCGGAGGACTTCCGGCGCCCGAGCTATGGGATGGACCAGCAGGCCGGCGAGCGCGGTACCGACCGGGTGCACCCGGAATTCGAAGGATGTGACCACGCCGAAGTTGCCGCCGCCACCGCGAAGGGCCCAGAAGAGGTCCTCGTTCTCCTCCTCGCTCGCGGTCAGGAACCGGCCGTCGGCCGTGACCATGTCCGCGGACAGGAGGTTGTCGCAGGCCAGGCCGTGCTTGCGGACCAGCCAGCCGAGACCTCCGCCGAGTGTCAGGCCGGCCACACCCGTCGTGGAGACGAACCCGCCGGTGGCCGCGAGCCCGAAGTGCTGGAGATCGTGGTTGACCTCGCCCCAGGTCAGCCCAGCCTCGACGCGGACCGTCCGGGCCGAGGGGTCGATCCGAATGCCTCTCATCGCGCTGAGGTCGATGACGATCCCGTCGTCGCAGACCGCGCGCCCGGTGACGTTGTGGCCACCGGCACGGACAGCGATGGGCAGATCAGAGGCTCGGGCGAACCGGATCGTGTCGATGACATCGCCGACGCCGGCGCATCGGGCGATCAACGCGGGTTTCCGGTCGATCATTCCGTTGTGGACCTGCCGGGCACTGTCGTAGTCGGCATCGCCGGGGCGTATCAGCACCCCGCGAACGCCTTCCTCGAACTCCCGCACGGCGGCTTCATCGATGGTCATGAGGCGGCCCTCCGGCAATACTGCAATTTGCAGTATCATTCTTTCCCTAGTTGTCAAGGGGGTCAAGGGGTGCCCGTGAAGCAGCTGACGTCCACATCCTTCACGGTCCTGGGGCTGCTCTCCGTACAGCCCTACTCCGCGTACGGCCTGGCGCGCCAGATGAAGCGCAGCCTTCACTACATCTGGCCGCGGGCGGAGCGGGCGATCTACGACGAACCGAAGAACCTGGTCGCCCACGGCCTGGCCACGGCCGAACCCGAGATCGCCAGGGGCCGCAGGCGCACCGTCTACACGATCACTGCGGCCGGCCGCCGAGCCCTGCGGGAGTGGCTCGGCGCGCCGTGCGACCCCCCGATGTTCGAGTCGGAGGCCCTGGTGCGGGCCATGTTCGCCGAGCAGGGCTCCAAGGAGGACCTGCTCGCAGCGGTGCGCAGCCTGCGGGAACACGCTTCGGCCATGCACGACGAGGCGGTGGCCGTCTCCCGCTCGTACGTCGAGGGCCCCAACCCCTTCCCCCAGCGCATGCACATCAACGCGCTCGTCGGCCGTTTCGTCCTCGACTACATCGGCATGCTCGAGCGGTGGTCCGCCTGGGCCGAATCCGAGGTGCAGCAGTGGCCGAGCACGGCCGACCCGTCGGTGTTCCCGGCAGCGCTGGAGGTGTACCGCGACTTCCTTGCCGACCGGTCGGCCGGCCCTGCTCGTCCGGGCGACTCCGGGGAGCATGTCCGCTGACCGGTCCGTCACGGCAGAACCGCGGCCCCGAGCCAGTGTGCCGCGAGGAGGGCAGCGCTGACGTAGAAGTCGACGGGGAGATTGCTGTTCAGCATCCCGACTATGGCCGAGGCCCTGGACGATGCGATGGACCTGCGCCCGCGCGGTTTCCGGCGACACTGGACGTGACTCCTCCACCGTGTGGAACGCGCGCGGGGGTCCTCGCTTGGCCGGTCGGGCGTGGCGGCGGTCAGCCCAGCCCCGTTCCGGAACGGGGCGGGCACAACGGCAGGCTACGGCCGCTGGCCGTGGCCGAGCGGACATCCGTCGCCCGCCCGCCCGCACGACTCGCACCGCACGCGCCCTGGCCTTCAGCCGCCCACCCGAGCACGACCTGCGCGACCTCCTCGGCGCGATCCTCTGCGTCGACCGCACCGGCACCTTCGCGCGGGCCCGACCAGCGACACCAGCCGAGCCGGCCTGCGGACCTCTAGCTTCCCCGACATGCCCGTGTTGCTACGCTCACGCACAGCTGATGGACCGTCGGGGGAGCATCGATATGGCTGCGCACACGCGCGCGCGAAGGACGGCCGGGGCAATGGTCCTCATCGGGGCGGTCATGACTGGCTGCGCTCCCGCCGCAGGACCCGGGCAAGCACCGGGCATTTCGGCCAGCAGCGCTGCGGGCACCGTGATTCCTGCGCTGACGGAAGCTCAGGCGCAGGACGTGTTCGAACGGTTCGCTCGCGAGAGCGTCGCCGCCCAGGAGAACGGCGACAGCGCAGCCCTTGGAGAGGTCGAAGGCGGCCCGCTGCTGGAGGAGAGCCAGGCCGACGGGCGGCTGCGCAAGGCCCGAGGCGACGCGGACGCGCCTCGTCGCTACGTCCGCCCGACGTACTTGATCCCGCAGGCCGCACCGGGACAGCCGGCTCCCCGGGCCTTCGCCGTGCTGAGCAAGGTGGAGGGAAAGGAGACGGACCGGAGCTCCTACCTGATCCACTTCACGCGCGCCGCTGACGGAGGGAAGTGGAAGGCGGTCGCGTCCGCCTGGGTGCTGACCGAAGCGCCGGTGCGAACGGCGAGCCCGGCGCCGTCACCGTCCCCGAAGGAAGGGGTGATCACCGTGCGTCCGGAAGTCATGCCGCCCCTCGCACGGGAAGCATCCGGAGCCGTCGGGCTGTCCGCGGCGCCGGCCGCCGCGAGCGGTGTGTGCGGACACTACGCGCAGTACCTGAGCTTCACTGTCCCGGCCGGCAGGCCCGACAGCCCCGACTTCGAACGGGGGGACTTCACCAGCAAGCTGGTGGACTACTTCAACGGCTGGAACGACGACCGCCTGCAACGCACCTTCTCGTACCGTGCGGTGGGCGGCGAGCTGCCGGTGTTCCGCCTGGACAACGGCGACTCCCTCGTCACCTGCACCCTCGAAGGTACCCACCGGGTCCGCGGCGCCACCCCGGCCAACTGGATCAACCTGAATGCCGGAAGCGACTCCGACACCTTGCTGGGCGGGGGCGCCCGCAAGTGGGCCAGCCTCGAGGAAGTGTGGGCCGTCACGGCGGTCGTCGAGGTGCCTCAGGACGGTAGCCCGGCGAAGGTACTGGCCACCGACGCATACGGGGCCACGAAGCTGTCGGTGAAGGGTGTGGAGTGGAAGTAGCTCACCACCCGCAGTGACCGGCCCGTCGGCCGGATGGCGGCCTGGTCCACATCCTCGGACTGGTCCCGAGCCGGGGAGCTTCATCGTCCACGACGGCCCGCACCACAGGCCGCATGACCGACCCTGGTACCGCCGTGCTCGGGCGGCCGTAACCCTGCGCCGGGTCCGGCCGCCCCGGCCTTTCGGAGCGGCAACGGTGCACCCCCGCACAGGCCCACCGGCCCGGCAACGCGCCTGCAGGCGGTCGGAGTCCCCTCCCTGGACGAACAGGTCGAGATCGTCGAACGGGCGATCCGCTCCGAGCGCTTCGTCGCCGCCTACCAGCGAAGCACCCCCCAGGGCACCCAGCTCGGCGTGGCCGACGGCGCGGACGCGCCGCCGCGTCGACGCTTCCCGGCCCGGCCCGATCCGTGAACTGCTCGCCCTACCAGCACTCCTGCGAATCCGATGGCTGTACATCGCCGCGGTGACGGCCGCCGCCACCGCTCTACGCGGCAGTGCTGCTCACTGCGTCCCTATGCCCCCGCCAGGTTCCGCCCCTCTCGATGCGGCCACCAACCCGCCGTGCGGCTGACGGCAACGGGGGGAGGAGGCGGCCGACGACGTGGCGAACGCCGCCGCGCCGAAGGCGAGCGACCGCCTGCTCGCGGTCGCCGCCGACCGACCCGCGACACCGACAACGTCAGTCCCCACTCGGAAACGTCTGGCGGGTTTGAGTGTGTGCTGGCAGGATCACTTTGTGGATCTTTCCGAGGGCTTGACTGGCTGGACCGACTGGGACGGCGCCGCCTTCGAGGTGGGCCGCTCGCTGGGGATCTTTGGCGAGTCCGACACCTTCACGAAGGTCAAGTGGGTGTTCTGGTCTGACAATCCGTTGGGGAAAGCGCTCCATGAGGTACTTCTCCAGCTGGCCGCTGCGGGAGTGCTGGAACGACGGGAGGAGCCGGACGAGCAGTTCTTGTGGTCGGGCTATGACCTTCAGGTGGGTTCGACGTAGCGGCGTCCGCCCACCGGATGCCCGTCAGCCATGGAAGTAGGTGACTCCATGGGTGCGTTTGCAGGTCGCCGGCAGCCGGCCCGGCCGAGACTGCTCGGACCAGCCGGGGCCTCTCGTGGGACGGATGCCGAGTGGGCGCCGCGCCAGTTGCTTCGGGATGCCGCCGGAGGATCGGAGTCCCTGCAGGTCGGGGACTGGGATACTTCGAGCATGGATGCCGAACCGACAAGAAGTGGCAGCCGACCGGGTGCGACAACTGACCGTGCTCCTGGAAGAGCCCTACCGAGTACTGGTCGCCCGGGACAGCACGCTCGCAGAGCTTCCCGAGCTGGACTTCTCGGACCTCGCCGCCGTGGACTGGGTCTGCAGCCGCAACGAGAGCGAGGCCTCGGACCGCGTGCTGCGCCGCGTGTGCCGCTCGGTTGGATTCGACCCGCGGGTGCTGATGCGCACCGACGATCTGAACATGATTCACGGCCTCGTCGCCGAAGGGCTCGGGGCTACACTCACCACGGCGGCGGCAGTGGACAGCCGCTTCCCGGTCGAGCTGAGGCCTGCTGTCCAAGAACTGGGCCTGCGACGGACATCGTTCGTCCGGCGCACAGGCGCAGTCCCGGCGGTCGTCGACGAGCTGCAGCGCATTCTGATCAGTCACATCGCCGTCGGAGGGTGAACCTGCCGGTAGCCGGCTGTAGTCGTGTGCGAGGGACATGCTGGTCCAGGTCAGCCGCCTGGCGGGCAGCAGACTGACGACCCGCTACGACAAGGCCGCCACCATCTACCTCGCCGGACTCCACCTCGCCGCCATCTTCATCTGGTCAGCGAGGTGACCCGAAAAGGAAACGGCCCAGGCGGGGCCTTCACGGCGGCACCACTGGTTTTTCCTTTACCAGGCCAGGGGTTCGCCATTCCGGAAGAAGCCGCCGGTGGGACCGGAGTCGGGCAGGGTGGCAGCCCAGACGATGCTGGCGGCGCCTTGGTCGACGGGGCCGCCGCCCGGGCCGCCCATGTCGGTGGCGATCCATCCCGGACACACAGCGTTGACCAGAATCCGCTCGGCGCTCAGTTCGTCGGCGAGCTTGCGGGTCAGGGCGTTGAGGGCGGCCTTCGAGACTCCATAGGCAGGGGTGCCGCCGGACATGAGCTCCAGGGAGCCGGATTCGCTGGAGACGTTCACCACGCGGGGGTGGCGTGAACGGCGGAGCAGCGGCAAAAACGCCTGCGTGGTCCGCCAGGCGCCGAAGAGGTTGGTCTCCAGGGTCTGGCGGACCTCATCGAGGTCGGCGGAAGCGGCTCGACGCGCGGTGTCGTAGTTGATGGCCGCGTTGTTGACGAGGACATCGAGGCGCCCAAACTCCTCTTTCACGCGACGGGCGAGGGCACGGATGTCGTCGGCGTCGGTCACATCCAGGCGGCATGGCAGCAGCGTGCCGGGCACTCCGGGGGCCAAATCGGCGACGGCCCGTTCGGCGTCCTCCGGATGGCGGGCGGACAGCAGGACGGCGTGACCGAGTCCGGCGAGCTGGCGCGCGGTTTCGCGGCCGATGCCCCTGTTGCCGCCCGTGACCAGCGATACCGGTGCAGCGGTGCTGATGCTCTCTCCCCTTACGCGGACGATTCGCCTTCGGGCAGCACGTTATGCCGTCGCCCCGCGTATAGGGATCAGGCCCGAGGCGCAGACGAGCCGCGGCCTTGGACGTAGTCCTCACGGACCACCACGGCCAGACAGCAGCGTATCCCGGTCGAAGGCTGTATCAACAAGATCAAGCAGTGGCGCGGACCGGGTGAGGTCGACTCGGGGCGCCCTGCTGGTGTCTCCACCAGTGGGTTTCTCCGAGCCGCCTCCCGAACCCGGCGTGCCCGTCTCCGGGCACCGGGCTCTCCACAAGTCCCGCTTGGGGTCGTTCAGGTCTTCATGCCGCAGTGGGCCACGGGCTCGGGATGATTGTTCCCCGGTATCGGTATCTGGTCGTGCTTACCTTCGCCGGATTGAACAGTTCTCCCTCCTCCGTAAACCACCGGTAAGCAGCCTGCGACGGCTACCTCCCTCGTAGCCACCCCCTGCCCCGGGATTGTTCCTGCCAGTACGTGAGTGCCTGTTGGGTGGTCGCGAGGTCGGGATGGTTTGGGCGGAGGACACGCAGTTGCTCGTTCAGCAAGTCGGAGAGGAGAGCCACTGCGCCGCGAGGGTCGCCGGACTGGCCGCGCCAGCGGGCGAGGGCGGCGCGGGTGCGGAAGATTGCGGACCGGTCGATGTTGGTTACTACCGCGTACGGGTTGGACCACATGTCCCCGCCCTGGGCGATCTCGCGCTGCTCCAGGCGAAGTTGGTCGTTGAGCAGGTCGGTCAGGACAGTCACGGCCCCTCGTGCGTCGCCCGACTCGCCCAGCCAGTGGCCGAAGCTGAAACGGGTGTCGAAGGTGCCGGAGTTCTCCGGCCCGCACGTGCGGAACTGCTCGCTGACGAGCTGGCGGTACACGACCACTGCCCCGGCCGCGTCTCCCGCCTTTCCCTGCCACTCGGCGGCATCGCGGCGCAGAGTGAGTCGGGCGGGCCCGTCCGTCCGTCGACGGCCGCGATGTAGCCGTCATCGGCGAGCAGATCGCGATAGACGCGTGCGACGCCTCGCAGGTCACCGGTCTGTTCGAGCCAGTAGGCCAGGCGGTAGCGCAGCTCGGCGACCTCCTCGATCAGGCGGGTTCGCTGGGAGGGATACAGCTCGTACTCCGGGGCCAGCAGGGCGAGTTGATCGCCGATCATCCGACGGTACTCGGTGATCGCGGCGGTGAGGTCGCCGGATTCCGCCCGCAGCCGCGCGATCCGGCCACGCAGCTTCGTCACGGACTCGTGCCGGGCTCCCAGCCGGTCGGCCGTCGTCGGCAGCAGCGCTACGAAGTAGTCAAGTGCGGCCTGTGGTCGGCCGTCGTCCGCCAGCGTGTCGCCCACCCGGAGCACGAGATCGTGCAGCTCCTGACCGGTACTCCACCCGTACCGAAGCTCGGGCTCGCCGGCGCCCAGCATCATGGCCGGGGCATTGCGGGTCAGCGCCTCGACGTTGGAGCGCAGCACGTCCGGAGGGAAATCGAGGGCGCGCGAACGCAGGTGCGGCGCCCGATCCCTCGGGGGAACCAGGAAGAACGTCATCGAGTTCGCCTCGTCCGCCGACGCCCGGGACGCGACGAAGAGCAGGCTGGCGGCCACGTCGGCCAGCTCTGCGGCCCGGCTCGCGGGCACGCCCTCGCGGACGGCTCGCTGCACCACCGGGTGGACCCGCACCGACCGGTCCTGGTCCGTCGGGTCGTAGTCGAGCAGGCTCCACCGGTGCAGCAGCGCGAGCGTCTCGTCGGCGCGCTCGTCCGGCTCCGCGTCCGCTGCCGGGCGGTCGGTCCGCTGCCGGTCGAGGTACCTGACCGCAGCGATCAGCACGGCAGCCGGGATGCCGTCGGAAGCCAGCGGCGCCGCCAGTTCCAGCAGCATCCGCGCCGTCCCGACCGGCGCCAGGGCATCGGCGCGCTCCAGCGCGAGGTCCCAGGCGTATGGCAGTGGCAGGCTCTGCTCGTCCGGCAGTCCGCCCGGGTCAGGCACGAGGTTGGCCAGCCGCCGACCGTCGTCGCAGAGCATGCGGAGGTAGTCGGCGCAACTCAGACCGGTGCTGCCCAGGTAGGCGGCCGCCTGCGCGAGCGCGAGCGGCAGGTGCCCCAGCTCGTCGGCGAGCGCCTCCAGTTGCTCAGGCGGCTCGACCCGGCCGAACGCGGCGAGCACCGCCGTGAGGTAGCCGAAGGCCTCGGCGGAGCTGAACGACGGCACGGTGACCACCTGTCGGCCAAGCCCCTCGCGGGCCAAGTCCCGGCGCCAGGTGGTGACCAGGGTCTGCCCCACGGGTTGGTCCGGCGGCCAGAGTCCGCGCAGGTCGTCGGGGTCGACCAGACCGTCCAGGACGATCAGCCAGCGAACCGTCGCCCCGGCCCCGCCCGGCCGGAGCCAGGCGAGGAACTCCTGCGCACCCTGCTCCGGATCTGCCGGGTCGCCACCGGTGATCTCGGCGATGGCCTGGTGTAGGCGGTCAGGATCGCCGCGCGGCTGCCGGCGGTCACCCAGACCAGCAGACCGAGTTGCCCGGCCTGCCAGGCAGTGCGGGCCTCGTTCGCGGCAAGCTGAGACTTGCCGGCCCCAGCGGAGCCGACCAGTATCCGGCAGCGCGCAGGAGCGTCGGGAGTATCGACAACGGCCCGGCGCTGGAAGCAGTGCGCGGTGTTTGGGACCGCCCCGACCTGGTGCGGCCAGGCGACCGGGGCATGTCGGCCGGCGTAGTAGGCCACCTGGTCGGCGTGGCCGACGGCGAAGCTGTGGTTGCTCGCCTGAACCCCTGTGAGCGGCGGCGGTGGCGAGGTTTGTGACGGGCTTGGCCTGGCCGGTCCGTTCAGCCCGTGGACGGATCCGGCACCTGAGGGTGTCCGATCTGCACACCCCCATGGATCACACCGCGGCGACCGAGCCTTCCTGAGCGCTGATGTGCACGTTTCCGCCGACCGCGGTCCCGCCGTCCCCCGCCGACACCTGGGCCTTGGCCGCGCTCGCAGCCAGCAGCTCGCGCAGCGCCGCGCCGGCGCGTTCGCGCTCGTCCTCCGGCAGGTCCTCCAGGAACGCCTCGAACCGGGCCTGCCAGGATGCCTCCTGGCGGATCCGGAGCCGCTCCAGCTGCTCGCCCTCAGCTGCCGCGAGCTCGGCGGCAGTGCGACCCAGCCGCTCCAGCTCGGCACTCTCACGCTGGGTGTTCCCCCGCCCGAACCAGGCGGCCACCCGGCCTCGGACACCCTCCCAGGCCTCGGTCCCCGCCGCGGTCATCACCGCCGTCCCACCGGACATGGCCAGCGCGGTCGGCGCCTCGGACAGCATGCGCAATCCCCCCTTGTCGACAACCGTGACCCCGACCGTACCGCGAGCCGGGCGCCGTGCCCAGGCGGATATTCACGTGGCCGCGGAGGCGATCAACGAGAAATGACTAGCCGTCAGCAATACATGCCAAGTCGTCACCCTGGCGCGCCGAAGTCAGTAACCAGCACCCCGACCAGGCATTCCGAGTCCGCGACCTGCACGAACTTCTCGGCAAGCCCACCAGTGACCCGGCCCTGAACGTCACCCGCAGCCGCCTCGGGCGCCTCACCCGCCAAGGCTTGCTCACCCAGCCCGGACGAGGCCGCTATCAGAAACGGACTTGACGCCCTCTCAGCTGTCCCTTTCGCGTCACGTGCCGCCTCCTGGACCCGGTTCGGGCGAACCGGTCCCTCTCCCGGGCCGCTTCGCGGCGCCCCGAGCCGAGGTGCGCGGGAAGGGGTGTGAGCGCGGATTTTCCGGAAACCCGGCTTCCGGCGGCAGTTGGCGATCTACATTCACACATGGGCAACTCGGCCCAATGAGGGGATGGTGTCTGTGGGAGCCGTCGACGATGAGCACGGCACGGTGAAGGCGGCAATCGCGTGGTTGGAGCGCAGGCTCCCCGACGCCAGGGCACGCCGCGAACGCCTGGAGCGCGAACTCGCCGAAGCTGTCCGCGAGGAGCAGGCCCTCCATGGCGCGCTGGATGGCCTGCGCGCACTGACCTCCGCATGGACCGGCGAACCGGTGGGGGACCTGGACGTGGCAGCTCTGCCGCCGGCCGTCGTGCCTCAGCCCGACGGGCCCGACAAGATCGCCCCGGCGCCGGGCGCCGCCGCGCCCGGTCACATCGGTGAGGGAAGGCTGGCCCCGGCGACCGCCGAAGCCGAAAGCGAACACCCGGCGCCCGCCGCCGCGGAGGACGAGCCCGCGACCGCCCCCACTGGGGAACAGCGCGGCGGCACAGTGTCGGAACCCGCGAAGCGCACAGTGGCCAGGAAGGCTCCGGCCCAAAAGAGCACCGCCACGAAGACCACCGCTCGGAAGACCACTGCGAAGGCTGCGGCTGGCAAGCCGGCCCGAGGCGTAAAGCAGGACACGGGCGAGCGAAGTGCCGCCCGGGATACGGCCAAGGCCGCCGGACCGAAGCCGGCGGCGCCGAAGACGGCGAAGACGGCGAAGCCGACCCGTGCGGCAAAAGAGTCCGGCACCGCGGCGCGGACGCGGGTCGCGGAGCCCGACCCCGCGCCCGCACGATCGCGCCGTAGCCGGACCAGTTCCGACAGCGTGCTGAAGGCACTTGCGGCGGCAGCCCGACCGCTGCGCGCCCGGGACGTTGTCGATGCTCTGGGTCTGGAATCGGAGGCCACCAACGCGATGCGCACCACGCTCGAACGGCTGGCCAAGACGGGCCAGGCGCGCAAGGTCGCTCGCGGCACCTACACCACGGCCGACACGGCCTGACAGCCAGAACGGGGGAGCGGTGGTGGGCGGGAGCAACCCGCTGGGAGACCTGCGGCAGGAGCTGGGGATAGGCCGAGCTCTGCTCGCGCGGCACACAGGTATCGCTCCCGCCCAGGTCCGGGACGCCGAGCAGGGGCGCACGCCCGTGATCCCCGCGGAGATCCTGGCGTGGGCCGCCCGCCGCGGCGTCGATGCCGTCGACCTCGACCGCCGGTTCCGCGTCCGGCAGGCCGGCGCGCAGCAGCGGCAGGCGGTCACGGCCCTGTTCGACAGGGCCTTCAAGCACCAGCGGCTCCGGACCGCGTCCCGAAGCCTGCGCGCCGAGCCGGCCGGCACGGTTTTCCGGGACTCTGTTGCCCGGAGTCGCTCCAGTCTCCACTGCCGGGTGCAGGGCGGCGAAGAACGCTCTCCCGGCTGCTGATGGCTTAAGAGGTCCTAACAGAAGTCGTCCTGTTGTGTGACTGTCGGCTGGTCTGCTCGTTGGTCCATCCGTGGGAAGAGGGAGTCGCGTCCGTGGATTGTGTCGGACGAACTGTGGGGGCTGATTGAGCCGTTGCTGCCTGAGCCGGGTCCGAAGCTGAAGCCGGGGCGGCCTCGTGTGCCGGACCGGCAGGCGCTGTGCGGGATCCTGTTCGTGCTGCACACCGGCATCCAGTGGGAGTACCTGCCGCAGGAGCTCGGCTTCGGCTCGGGCATGACCTGCTGGCGGCGCCTGGCGGCCTGGAGCGAGGCCGGCGTGTGGGACCGGCTCCACCTGGTCCTGCTGCGAAAGCTTCGGTCCGCCCGGCAGCTCGACTGGTCGCGGGCGGTGATCGACTCCAGCCACGTCCGGGCCGCCCGACGGGGCCCAAAAGTGGACCGAGCCCGGTCGACCGCGCACGGCCGGGCAGCAAGCACCACGTCCTCGTCGACGGCCAGGGCGTCCCGCTCGCGGTGTCACTGACCGGCGGCAATCGCAACGACCTCACACAACTCCTGCCCCTGCTGGCCAAGATCCTATCGGTTGCCGGACTCGTCGGCCGGCCACGTCGCCGCCCGAACGTCCTGCTGGCTGACCGGGGCTACGACCACGACAAGTACCGGCGGCTCGTGTGGAAGCAGGGCATCAAGCCGGTGATCGCCCGTCGAGGGGTGCCCCATGGATCAGGTCTCGGTGTCCACCGCTGGGTGGTCGAGCGCACGATCGCCTGGCTCCACGGCTTCCGTCGCCTCCGCATCCGCTGGGAGCGACGCGACGACATCCACGAGGCATTCCTCAAGCTGGCCTGCTGCGTGATCACCTACCGGCGTGTCCGCGCTTTGTGTTAGCTCCTCCATGATCAGTCCGGCCCCGATCCCCCGCAGTCCGATGGCCCCAGCACCGCATCGAATATCAGCATCGCGGTCTCCTCGCGCCCACCAGCGCGCGCTCCGACCGTCGCCGGGCCGACCGGTACAACCGGAACGGCTGATACCACGCAACGCCTGCCGGAGCGCCGCTGGAACGCCTCTCACATCCTCCATTTACGCGCTCTGTACCAAACGGTCGAATACCCCTTCGCCCACACAGCCCACGCCCTGCTCGGCGACGTTCCGCCAATCGGCCGAACACAATTTCACCCTACCGGCGGCACAACTTACCGAAGCTTTATCGCCGATTCACCTGGCCTCCATCCACGGCCGGGACCGGCCGTACACTGAACCTGCACGAGAAATGCGTACACCCATTCGGATTCCCGCGCCGGTAGCCCGCCTCGCGGCGCAGTACTCTCATTATTTGGCGGCCGTCACCTGCGGATTCGGCCCGACGTCGCGCATGGCCGCAAACCTCGCACAGCACTTTCGAGACTGCGGATGAGAATTTCCCTTGACCTAGCCTGTCTCGCATCCACTCGCTGCTGGAGCACGCCATGGTGAATGGGAACGTAATCACCCCGAGATCGTCACGCACCCTCATTCCCGTGCGGGGGAGTGCCCTACCCGCGTCGTACTCGGCAGTACGCGGAATCGAGGAAGTGACCTTATGGAGACACGCGAGAACCCGGTGGGTGTGAACACGCTGAGCCGACCCTCGCCGGGCCCCGGCGTCGGTTGGCCGGTGGCCGCGGCGCCGGAGGCCCGCAGCCTGTTCGACATCATCTCCGCCACCGCCGACGCCCATCCGGACGCGCCGGCGCTGGACGCCGGTGGCACGGTGCTCGACTACCGCGCGCTGCTGCGCGCCGTTGACGAGTTCGCCGAGCGGCTGACCGGCCACGGCATCGGCACCGGCGACCGGGTCGGCATCCGGGCGCCCTCCGGCACCGCCGACCTCTACGTCGCCATCCTGGCCGCGCTGCGCGTCGGGGCCGCGTACGTACCGGTGGACGCAGACGACCCGGACGAGCGGGCCGCACTGATCTGGCAGGATGCGCAGGTGAGTGCCGTGGTCGGGGCGAACGGGCAGCTCGCCCCCGGCACGTGGCCGGCCTCCGGCGCCGTCCCGGGCCCCCTCCCGGCCCCGCCGACCCCGGCCGACGACGCGTGGATCATCTTCACCTCCGGCACCACCGGCCGCCCCAAGGGCGTCGCCGTCACCCACCGCAACGCCGCCGCCTTCGTCGACGCCGAGGCCCGACTCTTCCTGCGCGAGCGCCCGCTCGGCCCCGGCGACCGGGTACTGGCCGGTCTGTCCGTCGCCTTCGACGCCTCCTGCGAGGAGATGTGGCTGGCCTGGCGGCACGGCGCCTGCCTCGTCCCCGCTCCCCGCTCCCTGGTGAAGGCCGGCACCGACCTCGGCCCCTGGCTGGTGGAACGCGGGATCACCGTCATCTCCACCGTCCCCACCCTCCTCGCGCTCTGGCCCGAGGAGTGCCTGGACGCCGTCCGGCTGGTGATCGTCGGCGGCGAGGCCTGCCCGGCCGACCTGGTCGAGCGCCTGGCCGCCCCGCACCGGGAGTTCTGGAACACGTACGGGCCCACCGAGACGACCGTGGTGGCCACCGCCGCCCGGCTGCTTCCCGGGCAGCCGGTGCGGATCGGCGCCCCGCTGGACGGCTGGGAGATCGCCGTCGTGGACGCAGCGGGCCGGCCGGTCGGCTGGCACGAGACCGGCGAGCTACTGATCGGCGGAGTCGGCACCGCGCGCTACCTGGAGGCGGCCAAGGACGCCGAGAAGTTCACCGCCAATCCGCACCTGCGCTCCGAACGCGTCTACCGCAGCGGCGACCTGGTGCGCAACGAACCCGCGGGCCTGATCTTCGCCGGCCGCGCCGACGAGCAGGTCAAGCTAGCTGGCCGGCGGATCGAGCTCGGCGAGGTCGACGCCGCGCTCCAGGCGCTGCCGGACGTCCGGGCCGCCGCCGCGGCCGTGCGGACCACCCCGGCCGGCGGCCAGCTGCTGGTCGGCTACCTCGTGCCGCAGGCCGACACCGAGCTCGACCTCGTCGCTGCCCGCGCCACCCTGCTCGAACGGCTGCCGCAGTCGCTGATACCCGTCCTGGCCGTGCTGGACGAGCTGCCCACCCGCACCTCCGGCAAGGTCGACCGGGCCGCCCTGCCCTGGCCGCTCACCACCGGCCCGCAGCCGGGCACCAGCCCGCGCCCCGCCAGCACCGCTGGCTGGCTCACCGAGCAGTGGGAAGCCCTGCTCGGCCTGCCGGTCGGCGCCAACGGGGACTTCTTCGCCCTCGGCGGCACCAGCCTGGCCGCGGCGAAACTGGTCTCCGCGCTGCGCGCCCGCTACCCTGGCGTCTCCGTCGCGGACCTCTACGCCCACCCCACACTGCTCGATCTCGCCGCCCGGCTCGACGAGTTCGACACCGGGCCGCGCGAGCACCGCCAGGTGCGCCGCACCCCGCTGCGCGCGGGCGTCTGGCAGACGCTCGTGCTGGCCGCGCTGTTCACCGTCGTCGGGCTGCGCTGGGTGCTCACCCTCGCCGCGCTCGACAACCTGACCGGCGGCACCCTGCGGCGGGCCCCGCACACCCCCTGGTGGCTGATCATCACCGGCCTGCTGCTGCTCTCCAGCGCCCCCGGTCGCCTGCTGCTCGGCAGCGCCGCCGCCCGGCTGCTCACCGCCGGCCTCAGGCCCGGCAGCTACCCGCGCGGCGGCGCCGTGCACCTGCGCCTGTGGGCGGCCGAGCGCATGGCCACCGCCTTCGGCGTGGCCGGCCTGACCGGCACCCCCTGGGCCCGGCACTACGCACGGGCCCTCGGCTGCAAGGTCGGCAAGGGAGTCGATCTGCACACCCTCCCGCCGGTGACGGGCCTCGCCCGGCTCGGCGCGGACTGCAGCGTCGAACCCGAAGTCGACCTCGCCGGCTGGTGGTTGGACGGTGACGTGCTGCGCCTCGGCGCGATAGAGATCGGCGAGGGCGCCCGCGTCGGCACTCGGTCCACCCTCATGCCCGGCGCGCGCGTCGGCGCCGCCGCCGACGTCGCCCCCGGCAGCTGCGTCCTCGGCACCGTGCCCGCCGGCGGGCACTGGCACGGCTCCCCGGCCCGCCCCAGCACCGAACCGCGCCCCGACTGGCCCGCGCCGCACCGCCACCACTACCGCCGCTGGGACCTCGCCTACGGTGCGGGGCTGCTGGTACTCGGCCTGCTGCCCGTACTCTCCTCCCTCCCCGCGCTCGCCCTCCTCTACCCGCTGATCGACACCGACCCCACCCTCGGCGCCGCGCTGATCCAACTCCTACCCACCACCGTGCTGTTGATCGCCATCACGCTCACCTGCTACGCCACGCTGCTGGCCCTGCTGATCCGCGTCCTCAGCCGTCCAATCCGCCCGGGCTTCCACCCGGCACAGGGCAGGGTGGCCTGGTGCGTGTGGGCCGTCAGCCGACTGTCCGACACCGCGCGCCGCTCGCTCTTCCCGTTCTACGCAAGCCTGTTAACGCCCGCCTGGCTGCGCCTGCTCGGCGCCAAGGTGGGCCGCCGCGTCGAGGCCTCCACCGTGCTGGCGCTGCCCGGGCTGATGCGGGTGGAGGACGGAGCGTTCCTCGCGGACGACACGCTGATCGCGCCGTTCGAGGTACGCGGCGGCTGGCTGCGCATCGCACCCGCGTGGGTCGGGCGGCGCTCGTTCGTCGGGAACTCCGGCATCGTCGGCCCCGGCCGCACCCTCCCCGACGACGCGCTGGTCGGCGTCCTCTCCGACGCCCCCGCGCACAGCGAGCCCGGCTCCTCCTGGCTGGGCCGCCCCGGCATCGCCCTGCCCCGGGTGGCGGACACCGTCGAGGAGAGCCGCACCTACGACCCGCCCCGGCGGCTGGTGTTCGCCCGGGCCGCCGTCGAGCTCTGCCGCTTCATCCCGCTGGTCATCACCGCCGTGCTCGCCGACCTCGTCTTCGGCGCGCTCCAGACCCTGCGCGACCAGGACGGCCTCGCCCCCACGCTGGCTGGCGCCGGGCTGGTGATGGCCGGTGCCTCGCTCGCCGCCTGCCTGCTCACCACCCTCGCGAAGTGGCTGCTGGTCGGCCGCTTCAAGGCCGCCGAACACCCGCTCTGGTCCAGCTTCGTGTGGCGCAACGAGCTCTACGACACCTTCGTCGAGGAGCTCGCCGTGCCCTGGGGCGGCCAGATCCTGCTCGGCACCCCGTACCTCAACCTCTGGCTGCGCAGCCTCGGCGCCAACATCGGCCGCGGCGTGTGGTGCGAGACGTACTGGCTTCCCGAGAGCGACCTGGTCACCGTGGAGGAGGGTGCGAACGTCAACCGCGGCACGGTGCTGCAGACCCACCTGTTCCACGACCGGGTCATGCGTCTGGACGCCGTCAGGCTCCAGGCCGGCGCCACCGCCGGTCCGCACTCGATCGTTCTGCCGGGTACCACCGTAGGACCGGGCACCACGATCGGTCCGGCCTCGCTCGTCATGCGCGGCGAGGAGGTCCCCGACGGCACCCGCTGGCTTGGCAACCCGATCGCCGTCTGGCCCACCGAGCACGCCGAACCCGCGGATCCCCGCCCTCGCCGCCTGCCTGGGCCTGATCGCGGCCGCGGTCGCGATGGCCGGCCGCTCCGCCTATACCCTGGTGCGCGCCATCAGCCCGGGCATCGCCGCCGCCACCGGCGACGCGATCACCGCCGCCCTGCTCAAGTCCGCCACCGGGACGTTCTCTGACCACGGCGCGGCGGCCTTCCTTACTGCGTGGCAGACCTACGGCTTCGCCCTCACCGGCATCGCCACCGTCCCGCTGCTGGAGAACGCCCTGCAGGCCGGCTCACTCGCCGCGTCCCAACCCGCCCTCACCATCGGCGATGCCGCGCTGAGCCTCGCGCTCGGCGTCGGCCTGTTCGGCGAGACCATCCGCGCCGGTGGTTCCTCGTCGGCGACCCGAGCCCGGCAGCAGCGACGACATGGCGCTCCTGCTGCTGCACCGCGCAGCCGAACCCGGCGCCCACGCCACCAGGCAGATGACCCAGCGCGTCCACCAGGCAGATCCGCAAGGGCTGGTGGTGACCCGGGCCATGTTCCGCCGGGCCCTCGCGGCATGGGGCGCGTCCGACCTCCTGTCCGTCGTCGAACCCACTGCGGACGGACTGATCACCGACGCCCTGGTCCGCACTTACCGGGGGCGCACGGCCCACCATCGAACGACGAGCGGAAACCACCCCCTGCATTCGTCTGGAGATCCAGGACCGCTCCGGCGTCCCGCCGCGCCGCCGGGCCCCCGGCGGCACCGCCACCTCCGGCCGCGGCCTGCTGCTGGTGGACGCCCTCAGCGGGAGCCGGGGCGTGGAGCCGCTCGGCAGCGGCAAGGACGTCCGGTGCGAATTCCCACTGGCGCGGTGACCCTCCGATGGCAGTTCATCTGTGCGACCGCTGCAACCGGCTGCGTCACCTCGGGCCCGGGCCATTAACTGGGCGTTTCGTCCCCGGTTTTGAGGTCATGTTCCGCGCCAGGTCGGGGTGCTCTCGCCGGTGAGTCGGCGGGTCATGAGGCCGATCATCGCGACGTGGATCATGGCTTCGGAGCGGGCCGGTAGGGCTTCGTAGTCGCGCGCGAGGCGGCGGTGGTTCATGAGCCATCCGAAGCTGCGCTCGACGACCCAGCGGCGGGGCTGGACGACGAATCCCCTGGTCGCGGGGTTGCGGCGGACGATTTCGACGTCGATGCCCAGGGTGGCGCCGTGTTCGGCAACGGCGTTCTTGTAGCCCATGTCGGCCCAGGCCTTGCGAAGCGTGGGGTGCTCGGCGGCGACCGCGGTCAGCAGCTGCCGGCCCGCGGTGCCGTCCTGGACGCTCGCGGCGGTGACGAGGACCACGAGCAGGAGGCCGAGGGTGTCGGTGACGATGCTCCGCTTGCGGCCGACGATCTAATGGGCGGCAGTTGGCACAGCTGAAGCCCTGTTCGTCGCCGGCCGCCGGCGCCAGCACAACGTCCTCCGACGATCCGGGCCCATGAGCCCTCAAAGAAGACCGACGTGTGCTGACGCTCGCCACCGGCGACGACGGCCATCCCTTGATGACCGATGATGATCATGGTTCAAGCCTCCTGCGTGGACCACCTCCTACCTGATCGGGAGCCATCAGCCCCGTTCGAGACTGAGGGCCCCGCAGGTCGCTGGGGTCATGAACGGCTAATCGGATGTCGGGCCACCGAGCCCTTCCATTAGAGAGACGCGTGCCCTGCACGGCTTTGACCAGCTAAAACGCAGGAAGCAGATGAGAGAGCTGGAGCAAGTGAGAGTGTTCTGCGGCATCGACTGGGCCAGCGACCACCACGACATAGCCGTCGTGGACGAATCGGGTGCGCTCAAGGCCCGGGCCCGCATCGACGACAGCGTCGACGGCCTGAACGAGCTTCTCCAGATGCTCGCCGAACACGGCGACACAGCGGAGAACCCCGTCCCGGTGGCCATCGAGACCTCGCACGGCCTCCTGGTCGCTGCGTTGCGTGCGACCGGCCGCCCCGTGTACGCGATCAACCCTATGGCCGCGGCGCGCTACCGCGAACGCCGGACCGTCGCACGCAAGAAGTCGGACCACCTCGACGCCCTGGTGTTGGCGAACATCCTCCGCACCGACGCCGACGCCCACCGGCAGCTGCCCGCCGACAGCGAGCTCGTCCAGGCCGTCGCCGTGCTCGCCCGTGCTCAGCAGAACGCGGTCTGGGACCGCACCCAGGCCGGCAACAAGCTGACGTCGCACCTGCGCGAGTACTTCCCCGGCTTCCTGGCCGCCGTGAGCCACCGACGCGAAGGGATCTTTCACCCGATCGCCCGAGTCCTCCTCGCCGCGGCACCGACCCCGCAGCAGGCCGCCAAGCTCACCCGCGCCCAGCTGCGGGCCCTACTGAAGAAGGCCGGCCGCAAGAACACGATCGACGCCGAGGCCGAGCGTCTCCATACCGCGCTCCGAGCGCCACGGATGCGCCAACTCCCCTTGGTGGAAGAGGCCATGGGCCGTCAGACGCTCGCGCTCCTGCGTCAGCTGGACGCTGCCTGCACCAGCGCAGACGACCTCGCCGAAGCCACAACCGAGGCCTTCGAGGAACACCCAGACGCTGAGATCATCACCAGCTTCCCCGGCTCGGCCCCCTCAGCGGCGCCCGGATCCTGGCCGAGATCGGCGACGACCGCTCCCGTTTCGCCGACGCCAGGGGCATGAAGGCATATGCAGGCGCGGCCCCCATCACCAGGGCCTCCGGCAGGAGCACGGTGGTCATGGCCCGCAGGGTCAAGAACCAGCGGCTGGCTGGAGTCGGCTACATGTGGGCCTTCTCGGCGCTGGCCCACTCAACCGGAGCCAGGGCCCTCTACGACCGCCGCCGCGAAGCCGGCGACCGGCACACCGCCGCCCAGCGCAACCTCTTCAACCGCATGATCGGCTGCCTCCACCACTGCCTCACCCGGCGCACGCACTTCAACGAGGACATCGCCTTCCCCGCGCCGCGAGAAGTCGAGCTGTCCCTGGCGGCTTGACGACTCTTCCGCATCGGATGTCTTCTTGCCGACGTCGACGCCCTGGCTCGCGGTGGGGACGTTGGTGGAGGTCTTGACGCTCTGCGAGTCGAGAATGCACGCCGTCGGCTCGGGATCGCGGCCTTCAGCAGTGCGGGCCAGGCGCCGCAGGAGGCCGTTGAGCTGCTCGAACAATCCTTCCTTCTGCCATCGGGGGCGAAGTAGGCTCCTTCCACGAACTCCAGCCCTGGCGGGCAGCAGTTCACCTGGAAGAACTCCTGATGGCCAGCGGCGTCCTGCCCGCCGTCGACAAGTACATCTGCTCCTTCCAGCGATGGCTGCCCGGCCACCTGGCCGACATCACCGATCCCGAACACGTCAAGACGATCAAGCTCTTCGCGACCCGGCACGTCCTGCTACGAGCCGACCGGAGCCACATCACACCGAGCATCCGCCGCTTCGCAGCCGGGCAGATCAAGCACGCGACCACCTTCCTGCAGTGGCTCAGCACCCGGGACAGCACCCTCTCGTCCTGCGGCCAGCTCGACATCGACGTCTGGTTCGCGGACAACACCGAGCACGGCCGCACCTGCCTGAAGCCCTTCCTCAACTGGGCCAGGAAGAGCCGCCAATGTCCACACTCCCTGTCCATCCCCACTATGAAGATCTCCAGGCGACCCGCACTGAGCGAGGACGAGCGCCTGGCCGCACTCGGCCGACTGCTGACCGACACAGACACCCCGATGCGCCTCCGTGTCGCCGGCGTCATCGTCCTCCACTACGCGCAACCCCTGACCCGGATCGTCCAGCTGACGGTCGACGACGTGCTCCACGACGGAGAGACCACGCTTCTGCGTCTCGGGGAGCCCACCTCTTCTCCCGTCCCCGAACCAGCGGCAGCCCTGCTACTGGCATACGTCGCGGACCGCGACAACATGAACACCGCCACCAACCAGGCATCCCGCTGGCTCTTCCCCGGCCGCCGGGCCGGACGGCCGGCCCGTCCCGACCACATGTCCTCACGACTGCGCGAGATCGGCATCCCGGTCGCAGCCGCCCGCGGCGCCGCCATCCGGCAACAACTCCTCGAACCGCCCGCCCCCGTCGTCGCGGACGCCCTCGGCTACCACGACAAGACCACCAGCCGCCTCCTCAGAGAAAGCGGCGGGACCTGGAGCCGATACGCCGCTGGCGACCACAGCAGGTCACCAGTGGGCTGGGCTCCCAAGGGAACCCGCGACAGTTGAATACGAGAGCCCACCAGTAATCGGGGTGCCTTGACAGGCAAAGTGATTAGCCGCCATATTATGTGCATGACGAGGGATGATATCGATGGCGAGGCACCCACGCTGGACCAGGCCAGACGGCAGGTCGAGCACTACGGCCTGGAGGTCGATCCGCAGGCGGTGCTGGTCGCGGTGCGGCTGATCTCGGCAGGCGCGAGGGTCGGCCGGGCGGCCGAGGCGCACTTTGCCAAGTTCGGCCTGTCGACGGGGCGCTACCGCCTGCTCGCCGACCTCGAAGACCACGGCGGAGAGAAATCCCCCTCACGCCTTGCACTCGACCTCGATGTCTCCAGGGCCACGGTCACCGGCCTGCTAGATGGCCTTGAGCGAGCGGGCCTGATCGCCCGCCGCCCGTCCACAGAGGACGGCCGGGGCACGGTGGCCGTCCTGACCGCGCGCGGTGCGCAGCGCCTGCGTGACATGGCGTCCGAGCATTTCAGGCGGCTGGAGGCGATGGTGGGCGGGCTTTCCGTCGAGGAGCGTGCGATGTTCCTGGATCTGCTCGCCCGCGTGGTGCGCGGCAGTGCAGCCCTAGCCGCTGACTGACCCGGCTCTCAGCCGGTTTGGCCCCGCCCTCCGGGTAGGGCCCTTTTTACGAGGCAATAGTTAGTTGCCTAATCAACTTGGCCGAGTAAGCCTGACGCTCCCCACCGCAACCTTTCGCTTCCCTTGCGCGAACGAGAAAGAGGCCAACGTGCCCGCAACGAAGGACAGAACCAGCCGAAATCGGGCAGCCTCCCGGCCGTTCACCCTGTGGCGCGAGGTACTGACCGCCTACGCCGCCCCCGCGCTGATGGCCGGTACCGCCGGAGTCGTCACCGGGCAGCAGGACCTGGCCGTGGCCGCCTGCACCTCCATCGCCGGCACCTCCGCCGTGGTGGCGTTCCTGGTCGGCACCTGGCTGCGGCACGGCGGGCAGCCCCGACGGTGGACCACCACCACGCCGCGCGTCGCCCTGACCGCGGCACTCGTCATCACCGCCGTCGGCGCGGCAGCCCTGCTGGGATGGTTCACCGCCCAATGGCTACCCGCCCACACCCCGATCCCCGCCACCCCGTGGCTGGAGCGCCTGCGCATCGACCTGCCCGTCTCCGCAGCCCTCGCCACCATCATCGTCACCCTGCGCTGGCGCAGCACCGCCGCAGCATCCCCGACATAGCCCACCCCGGCACCGGGCCCACCCACCCCACGAGCCCAAGCCCGACCGAGCCCACCCCCGGCAGCACCCGCCGCCGGGAAGTCACCAAGGAATGAGCACACGATGATCGTTGTCATGGGAGCGACCGGAGCAACCGGGAACGCCCTGCTCCACAGTCTCCTCACACTCGGTACACCCGTCCGCACACTGACTCGCACCCCGCACAGACCGATCCCCGGCATAACCGGCGCACACCAACCGCCCGTCGAGGTCCAGTACGCCGACGCCACCGACCCCCACTCCATGCGCACCGCCTTCAAGGGTGCCAGCCAGCTCTTCCTCACCATGGCCAACAGCCCCGCACAGGTCGAACTCGAAACCCGTGTCATCGACATCGCCGCCCACACGGGCATCGGACACATCGTCAAGATCTCCGCACCCGCCGCCGAACCCGACTCCCCGGTCGCCATCTCCCGCGGACACCACGCCGTCGAGGAACACCTGCGCGCCAGCGGCCTCACCCATACCATCTTGCGCCCCTACGCGTTCATGCAAAACCTCCTGCGCCTGGCCCCCACCGTCGCCCAGGGCATCATCCTCGGCACGATGGGCGACGCGCCCTGCAACTACATCGACTGCCGCGACATCGGCGACGTCGCCGCCGCTGCCCTCACCAGGCCCGACATCGCCGGCGGCACCTACGCCCTGACCGGACCCGAAGCCGTCGCCTACCCCGAACTCGCGTCACGACTGACCACCCTGACCGGCAACCAGATCCGCTACGTCAACCTCACCCCGGACGGACTGCGCGACAACCTCATCCACAACGCCCATATGCCAACCTGGCTTGCCGACCACGTGACGGAGATCCAGCAACTCGCCATCGCCCGACCCGAAACCCCCACCACCACTGTCACCGACATCCTCGGCCGCCGGCCCCGCACCGTCAACGCCTTCCTGCGCGAACACCACGCCCACTTCCGCCGATAAGACGCCGCTCACGCCTGGCCACGAAACCGCGAACCGTCCCGTCACACAAGGCAGATGATCAGACATCGCCTCGGTGGTGGGCGAAGCGGGTGAATCTCCGCACGGCCGGGCGCACGTGGAGCCGATACGCCGCTGGAGATCACACACGGTCACCGTCCGGTTGGGATCAGCGGAGAACTGGTGACAGTTGAATACGAGAGCCCACCAGTACCGAGGCCGGGATTCTGGCGGTAGGGGTCACGGGCTCTCGTTTAGTGGCTGTTGTCTTTCCGGGGTTGAGGGCTGTGTTTCCGCTGGTCAGGCATAGGGTCGGTGATCTTCGGGAGTGGTGACGTATCGAGTCGTCGCTCTGGTGGAGGTCGGGGATGCCGTCGGTCGTGGGGCTGCTGGAAGAGCGCGAGCTGACCGCTCGCCGTCGCCTGGACGAGCTGCGGGAGGAGGCCGACCGCATTCAGGCCGAGCTGGTCGTGGCCGAGCGGGAGTGGAACGAGTGGGTCATCGCCCGTTCACGCGTCGACGAGGTCCTGTCCCCAGGCGAAGGAGACGCCGCCGCCCCGGATGTCGCCGAGGAGCCATCGGACCGCGGTGAACCGCCGCTGCCGTCGGCGTCTTCGGAGGCGGCGAAGCTGAAGTCGGTGGTGCCGATGTGGCGTGAGGGGCTGGCCTGGTCGGCGCTGCCGGTGGACTACCAGCGGATCCTGCAGGCTCTCGCCGATCGCAAGCGGCTCGGTCGAGGTCCGCTGACGTGTCAGGAGATGGCCGCCTGTTTCGGTCTGGACCCGGTGCCGGGGAAATCGATCAGACTCCTTTACAAGGCAGGACCCACAAGAAACGAGCCCTGCCACAAAGTCTGACGCGCGACAGTTCAACCACGCGCCGAGACCGACGTGGACCGTCTCGGTGCTCTCCTGGCCGCCGGGGCCGGCCACCGTGACCTCCAGTGGTTCCTTGTGCGGGCGCGGGACCCGCACATGGCCCTGCCCGCTCGACGAGCGCGGCGAGCGCGGCCAGACCCGGCTGGAAGCGGTCCGCACGGGACTCTTCGGCTTCGCCTCCGCCGCGGCCTTCGCCGCACCAGCTCGGCGTCCGGCTCGATGCCGATCGCCGCCAGCAGGTCCCCCTGGTCCGCCTCCAGACCGGGCCCGCTGGCCCGCTGCGCCACGACCCAGCGGCCGAGCTGCTCACCCTCGAACACGCGGGGATCTCTCCGGGCCGAGAGGCTTGGCGAGGAAGGATGCGTCGTCGACCCCGCGCTCGCGGGGATCTCTCCACCGACATCGGCGCCGTGCACGGCTTCGGCTGGTCGACCCCGCGCTCGCGGGGATCTCTCAGCACCAAGCCGAGCAGGGCCGCCTACTCCGTGCCGCGATGCGGATCATCCGCGCGCAGTCGAGGACGCTCCGCCGGGCCGGCCTGCTGGACGAGGTGATACCGCAGGCTCTGATCCCGTACAGCATCGACTGAGATACCACCGCCCCCGCCCGGTCGACTTGAGTTCTAGGTGTACTGACCATGGAGGTTGGTGACGGGGTTCACGGTCTGGTGATCTTGAAATGAGTGAGGGCCTTCTGGCTCGGTGTGGATTGCGACATCTGCA
>NZ_JBFBJZ010000068.1:0-38850 GCF_040686255.1 Kitasatospora sp. NPDC085879
CATCGAGGTGCTGGAGCAGCACGAGGACGTCGCCCTGGTGCTGATGGACATCATGATGCCGGAGATGGACGGCTACGCGACCACCGAGGCGATCCATCTCCGTGACCGATCGTCAGCCATGTCCGTTCGCACCTTCGTTGGATTTTATGAGTTGATAAACGGATATGATCTGCGTTACGATTGCATCGTACGGCTTACCATGTCCCGGCTTGGGGAGGGCTCTCGTGCTCGCAGTGGACGTCCGGCAGGCACTCAGGGGAGGCGAGACGGTCCTGGAGGGCGCGTCCCGCTGGTGGCGGTTCGGCGAGCAGACGATCGCCGATCACGGCGACTTCCTGCTCGCGTTCGTCGACGGCGGCGTGTGCGTCGGCGCGTTCGAGATCCGCAGCGCCGAACAGGACCCGCAGGCCGGCGGCAAGTACGCCTTCGACCTCGCGCCCGCCGCCCGGTTCCGCTGGGCGCTCGGCGAGCGACTCCCGCTGCCGCCCGGCCGCAACCCCGCCCGGATCATGACCGGCGCAGCGCTGCGCACCTTCCTCGACGCCGACCCCGGCCGGGCCCCGCTCCCGGCGGCCCCCACCTCGGAGAGCGGGCGATGACCGACACCCCGGACGCCATCGACGCGCTGCTCGGAGCCGGCCCGCGCCGCACCGTCGCCCTGCCTGAGCCCGCCGAACGCGAATGGCTGCGCACCGAGTACGGGCTGACGAAGGCCGAGACCGCGAAGGCCCTCGGCGTCAGTACCAGCACGTTCACCGCCTGGGAGTCGGGCCAGCGCGACCCGCAGGGCGAGGGCCGCGCCGCCTACGCCAAGCTCCTTGAGGGCATGGCCGCCCGCCTCATCCCCACACCCCCAGCAGAGCCCGCTTCCGCTTCGGCCCCGGCGCCCGCGCATGCCCCGGCTCCGGCCCCGATGCCCGCGTCGATCCCGGCGGAGCTGGACCGGACGCCGTCGGGTGAACTTGTCACCGCCCCGGTGCAGCCCTGCGTCCGGTGCGGACGCCCCACCCCCTATCGCGCGGCCGGCCAGCCGATGCACGTGGGCGGCTTCTGCGCCCCCGCCGCTACGCCCGCTGCTGCTGTCCCCGCCGCCGCCGTCCCGTCCGCGCCCGTGGCTGCGGAAATCGCTGCGCCCGCGCCTGCCCGCCGGCCGGCGCCCGCTGCTGCTCCGGCCCGGGCGGCGCGCCCATCCTCGTCCTCGCGTTCGAGTGCCCGCCCGACGCGGAAGGCGGCGTCCAGCACGGCTGCTCCGGCGAACGACGCCCGTGCCGCGGCGGCCGAGAAGTTCCCGAACGGGCCGCTCGCCGTCGTCGACCCGGCCCCGTCCGGCCGTGGCCTGATCGCGCACCTGGTCGACGGCCGCACCCTCGACATCCCGGCCGTGATGACGCTGCCGGAACTCACCGAGTGGACGCTGACCGCGGGCCTCGGCGAGGTGCGGCTGCACAAGCACGGCAAGGACGGCGACCCGCTGATCGTCCTCACCGACGCCGCCGCGACCCTGCTCGGCCTGCCCCCGATGGGCAGCGACGCCGACGGGCACTTCGAGCGCCGCCTCGGCCGCCTCCCCGAGACCCACAAGACCGTCAAGGCCCTCACCAAGGCGGGCTGGCAGCTCACCCAGCGCGGCTTCGGCCCCTGGGCCCGCGTCTACCGCACCCCCGACGGCGCCAAGCGGAGTTGCGTCCAGTACTGCATCCCCGCCTGGGCCGCCCTCACCTCCGCCGGCTGGAACATCCCCGCAGGCCTCGATCCCGCCCAGCTCGCCGCGCTCCTCGGCGGCTACGCCGAACGCGTCATGACCCCCCGCGGCTCCACCGCCGTCACCGGCCTCTCCCTGATGGAAGCGCTGCGCCCGCCGACCCGCGCGGTGCGCACCGAGACGGGCTGGACCTCGGGCCTGGTGGAGGGTTCGCGCTCGCGGGCGTTCGACCCGGCGCCGCCGGAGGCCCCCGCCGAGCACCCGGTCGCCCAGGACCGCGACCCCGCCGACGTCCTGGTCACCGAGGCGTGGGACTGGATCCGCCCCGAACAGGCGATCGGCGACGGTGAGCGGGCCCTGCCGCACGTCGTCGGCCTGGACATCAACACCGCCTTCCTCGCCGCCGCCGGCCGCCTGACGATGGCCCTGTCGGAGCCGGTGCACGAGCTCAACCCCATCTTCGACCCGAAGATCCCCGGCAGCTGGAAGTGCGACTTCTCCACCGCCGAGCTGGACCCGCGGCTGCCGAACCCGTTCACCCCGGACGGCCTGCCGCCGACCGGCCCGGCCTGGTACACCACCGCGAAGGTCGCCTACGCCCGCGAACTCGGCCTTGCCGTGGCGCCGACTGAGGGCTGGCTGCGGCACGAGTCCGGTCCGTGGCTCGACCCGTGGCACAAGCACCTGCGCGCCGCCTACCTCACCACCATGGACCGGCTCGGCGTGCCGCTGGACCTGGGGGAGCAGGACCCGGAGGCGTTCCTGGCGGCGATGGCCGGCCTGCAGGAGCACGGCGACCCGGTCGAGCTCGCCATCCTGGCCGCGGTGAAGGCGACCGCGAAGGGCGGCGTGGGCAAGCTCCGCGAGCGCCCCCGCGGCGCCTCCTACCGACCCGGCCAGCGCTGGCCCGCCCTCGAGCGCCCGACCTGGGACCCGCTGAACCGCGCGCTGATCATCGACACCGCCACCGTCAACCAGCACCGCAAGATCCGCCGCCACGCGCAGGCCACCGGCCGGTTCCCGCTCGCGATCCTCTCCGACTGCACCGTCTACCCGTCCCCGGGCCCCTCCGCCCTGGACCTGCTCCGCGGAAGCGACGGGACGCTGACGACGGTGTGGCGCCTCGGGATCTCGCCGGGCCTGTGCAAGCACGAGGGCACCCAGAGCATGGACTGGGCCCTCGAGTTGATCGCCGAGGACACCAACCCGGGCCGGCACATCAAGGGCGGCGACGCCGTCGCCGAGGGGGAGTAGCCAGACATGGATGCCATCGACCGGGGGCTGGAACGCGCCCTGCAGACCCAGCCCATCCCCAAGACCCTCCCGGGCCGGATCAATTTCCTGATCCGGCAGTTGAAGGGTACCCGGGCCGTTGCCGCTCACCTGGGCGTGTCGATGCGCTCGGTGGAGCGGTGGCGCAAGGGCGCCGGCATCGGGACGGAGAACGCCCGCAAGGTCGAGGACGCGGTGCGCGAGCGCTGGCAGCCCCGCGTCCGCCGGCGCGTCCGCGAGGCCGCGGAGGCCCGTGGCTTCACTGTTGAGGTCATGGCCTTCTTCGGCTACACCTCCGCGGGCCTGTCCACCGACGACCCCCGTGAGCGGATCGTCACCCAGCGGCTGCCCGGCAGCGTCGCCCGCGACCTGTTCGTCGCCCGCGACCGCGGCGCCACCCCACAGGAACAGGAACAGATCATCGCCGAAGGCCTCGGCCGGGCCTACTTCCAGGACGGCGGCCGCCGCGCCCGCGGCCTGCAGGTCACGTTGACCGGCCTGGAGTGGGCCGACTTCTCCGTCTGACTCGCGGCCCACGCCCGGCGCTGCGGATCCCACCGGATTTGCAGCGCCGATGATCACTCGACACGGTCCGAGGACTGAGCCGAGGACGCTGCTCGCGATCTCTTCGCCGCCTGCTGCGGGTACGGTCTGGAGCGGGGGGCAACGCGAGGGGCGTGGCATGGCGGGTGGGACCGGGCCGGGGACGGCGTACCGGGGGCTGATCCTGGACTTCGCGGGTGTGCTGACCACGGGGGTGCTGGAGGCGCACCGGCAGTGGTGCGTGCAGCAGGGCCTGGATGCGGAGGCGTGGCGCAGCGCGCTGAACCACCACCCGGAGGGCCGTCGGCTGTATGCGGCGCTCGAGTGCGGGGCGATCGGGCAGGCGGAGTGGAACGTGGGCACGGCGGCGATCCTGGGGGTGGAGGCGGAGAATCTGATGGGCCGGGTCTGGGCCGGGGTGCGCCCGGCCGCGGGGATGATTCGGCTGGCGAAGTCGGCGCGGGCGGCCGGCTACACGGTGGCGCTGCTGTCGAACTCCTTCGGCCTGGACCCGTACGACCCGTATGCGGCGGCCGGGGTGTGGGAGCTGTTCGACGTCGCGGTGATCTCGGAGCGGGAGCGGGTGGCCAAGCCGGACCCGGCGATCTACCGGATCGTGCTGGAGCGCATGGGTCTGCCCGGGGAGGCGTGCGTCTTCGTCGACGACCATCCGGTGAACCTGCCGCCGGCCGAGGCGCTCGGCATCACCACCGTGCTGGCCGAGGACGAGACGCAGAGCGTCGCCCGGCTGGAGGAGCTCCTGGGCGTGAGCACGGCCGCCGTCGCCGCCTGACCGGCGACTCGTTCCCGAGCTCGCTTCCGACGCTCGGTCAATTTCCGTACCCGGAGCTGCTTCGTGGCTCGGTCGCGCATCTCCTGGACGGCTTGGGGATCGTTCGCGGCGTCGGCGTCCATGATGGTCGCTGCGCCGTTGCCGAGGTCGACGACGTGGTGCTCCATGGTGCCCGTGGCGGCGATGGCCAGGACGACGAGGAGTTCGTTGGTGACGTCTTGGGTGAGGTGGACCTTGTCCTCGTCGTCGAGGTCGAGGTGGCCTTCCCCGTCGGGTGCGGCGAGGACGGCGAAGGAGCGGCTGACGAGGTTGCGCAGGACCCGGAGCTGGTCCGGGTTCATGCGGGCCTGCCAGCCCTGCTCGGTCTTGCTGGGGGCGTCGAGGACGGCCTCCAGAGCCGGGCAGAACTCCGCGGACGTCGGACAGGACGGCTGTTCGTTTGTGCATGGCCACCCCCGTGAGGGTGGGGTCCACGGGCCGCACGTTGTGCGCCCCGCGCGTGGTTCAAGCGCCAGGTGCCGACGGCCGGGCGAGGGTCGCGAAGCCGGCGCAGAGCAGGCGGACGCTCCGGGTGAACTTCTCGTCCTGGCTCAGGCGGGGGAACGTGGGGCCCATGAGCAGGGGGAAGCGCTCGCACAGGTCGGCGTGTAGTTCGGCGGTGACGGGCGGCGGAGCGGTGGGTTGGTTCTGCTCCTGGAGGACGAAGCCGGTGACGTGGCTGAGGAGGGTGTCGGCGGCGACGGCGCCGTCCTCGGCGGGCAGGCCGGCGTCGCCCAGGGTGGCGAGCAGGCGTTCCATCAGCGCGAGTGCGCCGGTGCTCAGCATGCCGGGGCTCTCGGCGAGGAGCCGGGCGCCGCCGGGATGCTCTCCGATGCTCCGGCGCAGGCCGGCGGCCTGGGCGTGGACGCGGTCCGGCCAGCCGGCGGTGGACGGGAGTGCGGCGAGGGCCTCGGTGCCAGCGTCGTACGCCCGGCGGCAGATCCGGTCGGCCATCAGGGCGAGCAGTTCGTCCTTGCCGCGGACGTGGTAGTAGAGGCTCCCCGCGTGGGTGTCCAGTCGGTCGGCGACCTGACGCATGGACAGGTGGTGATAGCCGACCTCGGCGAAGACGGCCATCCCCGCGTCGACGATGCGCCCCTTGGTGAGCTTCACCCGCCCACCGTACAGCCCTCTTCCAACGCTGTTCGAAAGCCGTGCTAGCTTGGCGCCGACAGATTTTCCAACGGCGTTGGAAAACGCCGTGATCGGGGGAGAACGGGCAATGGGGGCGATCGTCTTCAACGTGACCACAGCCGCGCTGATGGTCATGATGATCAACTGCGGACTCGGCGTGGTCGGCCGGGACACGCTGCGCGATCGTCCGCTCCCGTGGGCGGCGGTCGGCCTGACCGCGCTCGCCGTCGGGGGCGTCCTGCTCCAACTGGCCTGGCCCGGGGCGATGGACGCGCTCGACGCCGACCCGGCCAAGTCCGGCTGGTGGCGCGAGTTCACCTCGGTATTCATGCAGAACGGCGGCCTCTTCGGCGGCCTGTGGAACCTCCTCACCCTCGCTGCCGTCGCCGCGCTCGCCGAATGGCACTGGGGCGGCCGGATGGTCCCCGCTTTCTTCCTGGCCGGCATCGTGCTGCCCAGCCGCCTCGACACCGCGCTCGGCCTCGCCGACGGCCCCAGCAACGATCCGCGCAACTTCGCAGGCAGCTCCGGTGCCACCTACTTCCTCGGCGCCACCCTCGCCCTCGCCCTGCTCACCCGCACCCGCCTCCCGAAGGAAATCGCCCTGGCGGTCGGCGTCCCGGTGCTCGGCCTCGCGATGTGGCTGGCCCAGGACAACGGCCACGGGCTGGTGTCGGTGTACGGGTTCGCCCTCGGGGCGCTCGCCTGGGCAGTCCGGCGCCGACGGACTCCCAGGCCGTAGCCCGGCGCTCCCGCCGATGGACGGGACGTCAGGACCAGGACCCCACGGCCTTCGACCGGCCTTCACAGTCTCCTGGACCCGGCCTCCGGCTGAGCCGTGATCGGACCGGTCGTGACACGTGGACACCGGGTGGCACCCAGTGGCTCTCAGTAATACCGGTCCCGCCCCGGTCTACGCCTACTGCATGCCATGCTGGGCGAACTGCTGTCCATGGGCGCTTTTTTGTGGTCAGGGCCAGCGGGTGTGAGCTGGCTGATCAGTTTGGGGGGGGCGGGTGGCCCGGGCGGTGACTCGGTACCGGGGGTCACCTCAGTCCGTCTCGGGGAGGGAGAGGGCGACACCGGTACAGGCCAGCACCGTGGTGGCTGTGGCATTGAGGAAGAGCGTGAAGGCCCATGCCCGGTCCGTGGTGTCGATCCATCCGATCCGAAGCAGTTCGTCTTCCACGTCCCGGAGGAGCCCCACGGATTCGGTGAGGCCGAGCGTTGCTTGCCCGCGCTTCTGCGTGATCCGAAGCCGGGTCCGGTAGGTGTGGAACACCTGGTCGGCGGGCACCTGGCCAGGCCAGACGCCGAAGGTTGCTCCGGAGAGCAGGGCGGTGCGTGCGGGGCCGCATGCCGGCGTCTGCTCGGCGAGCATCTCGGCGAGGTCGTCGCGGGTCATGGGTCGAATTCTGGCGGGCGATGCTCGACCGACCAACTGGAAAATGGCTGGTTACACGATCCCGCCGGATCGGCAGCGGCGGGCAGTGGAGCGGACTGTCGGACCGTGACCGCCGACCAGCCGCTGTTCACCAGGCGCACCACTGTCACAATGCGTCGGAATCCTCTTGACGTAGCGTCACCCTCTGGGTGAGTGTCGGTGTGCAAGTCTGCGCAAGCCACTTGATCCAGGAGGCTGCTGTGGCACTACGGTTCATCGGCAAGGACGAGAAGTCCGGCGTCAACGGCTCGCCGACGGTGTTCGTCGACGAGGAGACGTCGGACCTGGTGTTCCAGGGATGGAGGATCGACGGGGCGACCGAGGCCGAGTGCCTGGCCGCCGGGCCGATCCCGGACCACGAGACGGTGGTGCGGATCCCGGCCCGGATGGTGCAGGCGATCAGGGAGGCGTGCGATGTCGCAGAGCGTCGAGAGCTTCGGTGACCTGCTGAGGCAGACCCGCCGCTCGGCCGTCCACCTGGAGATGCGCGACTCCTACGCGGTGGCGGGGGAGGCCGACGACTTCGAACAGTGGCAGCGCACCGGCATCGCGAACACCGACCCCGCCGCGCCCTACTGGGCGGCGTGGGTGGAGCTGGTCGCGGATGCGGTCGCCCGCGGGGTGGTGATGCGCCGGGCCCGCATCGTCTCCGAGCCGGTGTCGGACTACATCCGCTTCGAGCACGCCGGCACCGCGGTCGTCGTCGCAGCGGGGGAGCAGGTGCGGTGGCTGCCACGGCGTAGCGCCTCGGACATCGCGCTGCCGGGCAACGACTTCTGGCTGTTCGACGACCGGCTGGTGCAGTTCAACGTCTTCGCCGGGGACAGCCGCTGGGTGCACACCGACTTCACCGAGGACCCGGCGGTCGTGAAGCTGTGCAGCGCCGCGTTCGAGACGGTGTGGGAGCGCGGCGTTCCGCACGAGCACTACACCCTCTGACCACCCGCGCACCCGATCGGCCGGCTCCATGCCCTCCCTGCCCTCCTCCAGCGCCCAGGCCGCACGCGAGGCCGTCGCCGCCCGCCTGCGCGAGCTGATGCTGGACGCCGGGCTGACCGGGCAGGAGCTGGCCGACCGGTGCGGCTGGAACCCGGCCAAGACCTCCCGCATCATCAACGCCCGCACCCCGCCCTCCGACGCGGACGTCCGAGCCTGGTGCACCGCGTGCGGCGCCGACGACCAAGCCCCGGACCTGATCGAGACCTCCCGCGCGGTCGAGTCGATGTACGTGGAGTGGCGCCGCCTGCAGCGCAACGGCCTGCGCAAGGTCCAGCAGGACTTCTACGCCCTCCACGAGCAGACCGCCCTGTGCCGGGTGTACGTCTCCAACGTCGTCCCCGGCTTCTTCCAGACCGCCGCCTACGCCACCGCCCTGCTGGGCGCGGTCACCCGCTTCGTCGGCACCCCCGACGACACCGCCGAGGCCGTCGCCGCCCGCCTCGCCCGCAGCCGCTTCCTCTACGAGGGCGGCCACCGCTTCGTCGTCGTCATGGAGGAATGGGTACTGCGCGCGGCCGTCGCCGACCGCACCGCGATGGCCGGGCAGCTGCGGCACCTGCACGCGGTCCTGCCGCTCGCCTCCGTCAGCCTCGGCATCATCCCCACCGGCACCGCACGCCGCCTGTGGCCGATGGAGGCGTTCTACCTGTACGACGAGCGCCGGGTCGTCGTCGAGACGCTGACCGCCGAGATCAACGTGACCCAGCCCCGCGAGATCGCCGACTACGCCCGCGCGTTCGCCGAGCTCGCCGCAAGCGCGGTCTGGGGCACCGAGGCGAAGGCACTGATCAACGAGGCGATCAACGCAGTCGAGTGACGCCGTGCAAGCTCATGCAACTTCGTTGAGTGATCACACGGTCACTGCCTACCGTGGTTGAGGCCGCTCCACGGGAAATGAGCCGGGGCACCCCGGTCCTGGGAGCCCGCGGAGCGGCAACCCCCGTCCCTGCCGACCGTGGAGTCCGCCATGCCCGCCGCCGATCCCAGCACCGCAGCCCCGGCCTCCCACCTCGAGCCGGCCGACAACCCGGCCCTGACCCTCACCGTGTACCGGACCGGCCCGGACGGCGGCCGCCACGACATCGCCACGCACACCGTAGACCGCGGCACCGGCAGCTACGCGCCCCCCTACCCGGTCTGGCCCGACTGCACCTGTCCCCAGCACGGAGGCCAGGCCTGACCCCGCTGTCGGTCCTGACCAGGGCCGGCCTCGACCATCTGACGGAGGAACACACCGTGAGCACTACCACCCTCCCCACCAACGACACCGGCACCGAGCCCGCCGTCTGCGACGGTCTGGTTGAGCTCGGCCGGTTCCTCGCCCTCGCCGCCGCCCGTCTGGACGCCGGCCTCGGCGCGGCGGAGATGTTCAGCCCGGCCGTCGACGCCCTGTGGCACGACCTCCTCGAGGCGCCCGGCTACGCCGAGTTCTCCACCGCGGCTGCCGGACGTCCGGCCAGCTGCTGCGTGCGGCCTTGACGCCTGCCACGGGCGGCGGTGCGATGACCCTGAGCGCGAAGGAGGGGCCGTGACACCCGATGAGGACGACGACGTCGAGGACCGCGCCGGTGAAGGCGGCGCTGACCAGTTGGACAGCACACCGCAGCCGCACCATCCCGGACCCGCGGACGGTTTCTGGGTAGGGGTGCTGATCGTGATCGTGGTGCTACTCCTCTTGGTCGTCCTGGTCTCCCATATGAACTGGCACCTGGCCGACGGCCTCCCGCCCAACGACGGGTGACAGCGGCCGTCGACACCCGTGTGACTGAGCACCGTAGATGGCCAAAGTTTTCAGGCTACTTGGCCAAGATCCCGATGACCCCGCGCCGCTGGCACGCTGAACCGGATGTCGTCCGACAAGGCGGACGCGAAGGGGAGGCCGAGCGCCGTCTCCGCCTGACCGCCCCTTGACCGCCCACCCCCACAGCCCCTCTTATGGAAGGACGGCGGGGAGGTGGTCACGGTGGCCGACGGACCGAACGGCGGACGCGACGCACCGGGAACGGTGATGGCCGTGGTGCTGGCGGTGATCGTGCTCGCCCTGATGCTCTGGGGGGCGACCGCGAACGATGCCCCGCCCGGCCAATCCGGCTGCATGGCCTCCTGCGACTTGCACTGAGCCTGAATCCACCGGGCGTATTCCGGTGAGTGTTTCCGGGTGATTCCGGAGTGGGTTTCTGCTGGTGGGTGCGGGTCATCGCCGGGTGGATGGCCAAAGTTTGCAGGCTAGTTGGCCAGGCCGTGCCCGCGGGACCCAACGGGGTGGTGTTCAGCCGTACGTGGTTCCTGGCCTGGGCCGCTCTTGTGCGGGTACGGCGGGAGGGACTGCCATGTCTGCATGCGAGCGAGCCCTGGGGTCTGCGGACAACGACGGGGATGATGTGTCGCTATGGACACCACACCCCCAAGTTACGCCCTCGTCGAAGCAGGTTGGCAGAAGGTTCGCGCGGACGGGCGGGTCCGCCCGGAACTGTTTGAAGCTGCCTACGCCGAACCACTCTTGCGCCAGTTGTTTCCATGGACAGGAATGGGAGAGCTGCACTTCAGCCGCTGCACAGAGCAGCGTTGGACATGGGACATCCCCTACATCCAGCCCGCAGCAGAAGGCGAATACTGGGTCTCCGGCCCCCTGCGCAGCGAGTCTGTGGGCCCAGCGGAGACGCCGGCGCAGGCCGTCGCGATGGTGGTCGAGCGGCTCCCTCCTGGCTGCGGACCTGCCTTCGTTGGCACCCCAGAAGAACTCGCCATCCACGACGCCACGGCCCTGCCCGCCGTCCCCGAGCCTACGGACATCGACCACGCCACGGGCTGACTACCGTGCCCGGGCATATCAGACTGGCCAACAAGGTGGGGAAGGCTGGCCAACTAGCTTGCAAAGTGGCCATCTGGCTCTGTCCGCGAGAATGGGCAGCGGGTGTACACCGGTTTGGGAGACAACCGACGCCCGCGAGGGATTCGAAATGTTCACGGGTTTCGACAGCAGCACCGGCATGGAGAGTTTGCTGCCGGGGGTGCTCGCTGGCCGAGGCCGTCGGGTGTCTAGGGTCGCGTTCCATGACGAGGACCACGCCCCCGCGCCCGCTCGATGTCGAGGGGCTCTTCCCGGAACTGGCCGCCTACCGCGGTACGACGACGCGCCTGCACCCGCGTCCGGGCAGCCCGACGGTGTCGGGCAGCTCGGTGGGCGGCCCGATGCTGTGGCCGGCGGACGAACCGTGGCCGGTGTGCAGTGAGGCCCACGGCCGCGGGCGGGGCCGCCGCCCGGCCGACATCCACCGCTACCGGCGGGTCCTGTCTGCCGCATGGGCCCGGGAAGAGAACCCGGGCCCCACGGACGAGGAGCGCAAGCTGCTGGGCGAGCTGCGCCTGGAACACCGGCTTCCCGAGGTGTCGGAGACGGACCCGCTGCCGATGATCGGTCTCGCGCAGCTGTATCGGCGGGATGTTCCGGACCTGTCGGCGGGGCCGGGCGACTGCGACCTGCTCCAGGTGTTCTGGTGCCCTTTCGACGCGCACGGCCCGGGCCGGTACGACCTGGAGCTGCACCTGCGCTGGCGACGGTCCTGGGAGGTCGGCGAGGTGTTGGCAGCGCCCCCGCAACCGCTGGTCGTCGGGTACGACGGGTTCGTACCCGAGCCCTGTGTCCTGCACCCGGAGCAGGTGACCACGTACCCGTTCGCCAGCCTTCTGCCCGAGGCCCTCTGCGCCCGGATCGATGCCTGGGAGGAAGCCCTTGAGGAAGAGGCCGAGCAGTCGGTGGACGAGAATACGCCCGAGCCGGTCGGCTACCAGTACGACCTGTCCATCCCGCCCGGCTGGCGCGTCGGCGGCTTCGCCTCCTGGCACGCCACCGACCCGTACCCCATGGACTGCCAAACCTGCAGGACGCCGATGCACCTGCTGCTGACCATCGACAGCTCGGAGTGGGACGGCGGCAGTGGCAGCTGGAAGCCGCTGGAAGACCAAGAGCTGCGCACCCACCGGTACGCGACTCCCACCGAGGTCACGGTGGGCCGCTCCGGCGAGCTCAACGTCTTCGCCTGCCCCACCGATCCCGACCATCCGCACCGCTGGAGCATTCAGTAGTTCGCAGGATCGGCCCGGTGCGGCAACGTTCTCATCGACGAGCGCGGGGTGCTGTCGCTTCTCGTGAACATCGAACACGCCGCCATGCAGGTGCCTCCCGAAGTACTGAACAACTGCTGTCGAAACCGGCGAACAAAGCCACGCCAGCGACGTCTACGCCCTCGCCTCCGCCCTGTGGACCGCCGCCACCGGCCACTGGCCCCTCGACTACACCGCCGCCGGCATCGACCCACGCACCGCCACCACCACCGAACTGCGCACCGCCATCGGTACCGCAACCCTGTCCTTGCACACCGACCCCGCACCATGGCCTGCCCTGGCCGACGTCCTCGCCCCGCCCTCGACACCGACCCCTGCTGCCGGCCCCGCGCCGCGCACCTCGCCGACGCCCTGGAAGCTGCCCCAAGCCTCCACGGCCGGACAACTGCCGCCGTTCATTGAGCCCGCCGACCTGCAGTCGCAGCTCGATCAGCCGCTTGGCGCGCGGCCGCGCGGCGAGGGCACCCGGCCAGGGCAAGCTGTCTGTCCGCGTGAATGGTCCAGGCGGCGCAGCGCCGATCGCACGGGCGGGCGAGCGGGTGCCCCGAGCGCTGCAGTGCGCCCGGACACCGGGCGGTCGGTGCGCGACTGTGGCTCCACAAGGGCTGGTTGCGGACCCCCGAGCGCGGCCAGCCCCTGACGTGCCGGCGCGGCCCGTACGGTGGCCACTCCCGTACGCCGACGGGTCAGGCCTTCTGGCACCGCGTGGATCCCTTCTCTCCGCGCGCCTGGGTGACGCGCCACACTCCCTGGGCGGACTTCTCGAGGCCGAGGTTCCACTCGGTGAAGTCCCGGATCGACAAAGTGGTGGTCAGCGCCCGACCACTCGCCTTGTCCTTGGCGTAGCCCTTCGACTGGTCCTCGCAGTACGTGGCCGCCGCGTGGTCGGCGTCGGTGACCGTGATGGTGGGCGCGTAGAAGCGGGTCTCGCCGGTGACCGTCTGGTTGCGCCCCACCAGCTGGCCGATCATGTCGGCCATGCCCGACCGGGCCATGCCGTCCCAGGCGTACTTGAACGCTGCGTCCTGCGGGTCACTCTTGGCAAGTGCACCGTTGTAGGCCCGCAGCGCATAGGTGAGGGACTGCGCGACGGCGTCCTTCGCCGCGTCACCGGTGGCCGGGAACTGCACGGTGACCTTGAGGTCGGCGGGCAGGGTGACCTCCGGGGCGCCGGCGGGCCGTGTTGCGGTAGGACTCGGCGCCGCGCTCGCGGCCAAGCTCGGCGGAGCGGTCCGGGCCCCGGTGATGCTGTCGGAGCTCTTGGAGCTGCTGCACCCGGCCGCGGCAGCCAGAGCGAGCGCGGCGCAGCACAGGGCAGCGGTGCGGCGGGTGGTAGTGGATCGCATGGTGTGTCTCCGGTCCCCGTGGGTGCTCAGTACTTCGGTGCGGCCCGCGCATTCGCGGTACCACGCACCGTAATTGACGACTGTTCGAGCAACCGCATCAGCACCGGCCCGGAGGCCAACTACACCTCGACTCCGACGGAGCCATCCCGGCTGCGGTGCAGCTTCCAGACGCTCCGGATCGACTGGCGCAAAGGCCGTCGGCAAAGCCAAGGACGCTGCCGTTGTTCTTCTTCCGGCACTCGGCGCAGCAGCCTGACCGCGCGCCGGACCGGCATGTCGGAGCTGCGGCGTAGGTTCGGCCCATGGACGTCGAATCGCTGCAGGTCGAGGAGCTCGTGGACCTTACGGTCGACGAGACCGTCCGCACCGGGGACGGCACCGCGGCACAGAAGCTCGTCACCGAGCTGGAGCGCCGGGGCGAGGACGACTTGTGGCAGGGCGCGCTGTTCCTGTTCGGCGTCCTGGCCACCCGGCCGGTCTACGGCCTGCCGGAACGTGCCGGGGTGGAGCGGCTGCGGCAGGTGGCCCGTACGACGCCGGATCCGCTGACTGCCATGGTGCTGGAGTGCCTCGCCGAGCACCGGGACGCGGGCGCGGCCGCGGCGCACGAGCTGTGGCAGCTGGCTCCCGCCGAGCTGCAGCGGGCCGCGCTGCTGCAGCTGCTCATCTCGACCTGTGCCGCGGTCGGCTCCGACCACGGCACCCTCGTGCCGGCGCAGACCGTGGCCCTGGTCAAGCAGCTCATCGTGGCCGGTGCTCCGGAATGACCCGGGCTCGCCCGCCGACCAGACCGCAGCAAGATCCGGCGGCCGGGTGTGAGCGGTGGGCGACCGTGTGAGTGCCCGGCCGCATCGGCCGGGCACTCACATGCTTCGGGGCCGTCAGACGGTGGCGGCCAGCGCGACCGCGCGGGCACCGGCGGCATCGGCCCGCTTGACGGCCTTGGCGAGCGGCGCCGACGCGGTGCCGGGCTGCCAGGTCTTGGCCTGCAGCTCCTGCTGCCAGACGGTGCCGGCCTCTTCGAGGCGCTCGGCGTACTCCTCGACGGCGACGATCATCGCCCAGCCATTGCCCTGCGGCTCGCCAGCGGCCAGGCGCCGGGCCATCGACCGGACCCCGGCGGCGAGCGCGGCCCGGTTCGGCACCTCGACCGCGGTCACGAACCGGGCCGCGGCCAGTGCCGAGTTCACCGCGTCCTGGGCCCGCAGCACCATCTCCAGGTCCTTGCCGTCGAGGTCCTCACCCAGCAGCAGGTACCGGCCCTGCGCGGCGGCGAGGTCCTCGGCGACGGCCCGCTTCCCGCCGGGCACCAGCACCAGGCGCCACGCGATCGCGCCGACCAGCAGGGCGATGACGACGTAGACCCACACCGCCACCGCCACGAACGTGCCCACGGAGACCGGCGCGGTGCCCTGGGCCTTCTGGACACCGGTCATGATCAGGAACGACAGCGGGGAGATGACGACCGCCGCGCCGTAGAACAGGCCAGCGCCCTTCAGCACGCCCGGAGCGGTGGCCAGGTCGTAGGCGGCGTTCCGGGGCAGCATGGTTCCCGGCCGGCGCAAAACCTGCGGGCACTGGCGGGCCAGCCTGTGCACCGTCTTCTGCACGGACTCCGACAGACCCGGGTCCACCACGGCGGCGGCCGGGGCCTGCCGGCCCGAGCGGCTCTCGAACGACATCTGCGGCCTCGCCTCTCCCACGAAGGACTCCACAAGCCGGAGCAGCCGGCCACCGACAATATGCCGCACGCCGCCGACAACCCGCGACGGCCCGGCACCCCATCCAGCGGTGGGTTGCGGCGGCCCGGCCCCGGGCAAGGCCGGACCGCCGCCGCGTTCTACTTGCGGTCGCCGGGGAGCTGTTCGGTGACCAGCCGCCACAGCGCCCCCGCCGCCCACGACCCGGCACCGGACAGCAGACGCCCAACCACCAGACCGCTCCACCCTGACGGGTCCCGCCACGCCGGGACCACCCGCCCACCGGCCGCCCCGGGCAGCTGCGCCTGATGCCTGCCGCTGTCGCCGTGCGACTGGCCGGCCCGCCTGGCGGTGCTGCGCGGCTCCTTCTCGATCTCGTCCACGGTGATCTCTCCATTCGCTCGACGCGGGTAGTGGACGTCGGATACGACCCGGGACGGCACCAGGAGAAGTGCGCCTGACTGCCCTTCAGCGGTCTGACAGACCGGCACAGTAGGAAGCCCACAGCGCCGATCAACCCTTTCGGAACCCGCCGAATACGGGGGCAGAGAGAGGAACCGCGCGCGTGTACACCACCCACAGCGCGAATCAACCCCCACACGACCAGCACCGATCCCCACCGGACGGGCATCGGCCGGACCGTTCGTCGCACTATTGCCGACCACCCGCGCAGCCCCAGGCCGGCGCCGTAGGCTCGCGCTCGTGCCCTCCCTCACCGCGGACCCCCGCCATGCCCGCCTGGTCGCCGTCCTGCCCCCGCTGCTCACCCGCTCCTGCCCGCCCGAGGCCGGCGGCTACGGCGGATCGTGGGAGGTCCGGCTGACCCGTGCCGAGACGGAAGACCTCGGCGGGCTGCCCCTGCTGCGCTCGGCGATGCGGACCGCCGCCCGTTCGCTCGGCTGGCGGGTCGAGACCTACGGCGCCCCGACGCTCTACGGGGCCGTCTCGGGGATCGTCGACCGCCGCCCGGTGCCAGGCGAGTTCGCCGACGCGGTCGACCGCTACCGGGAGCAGCGGATGCGGGCCGCCGTCGAGACGGCCGAGCGGAACCGGGCGGATGGCCGGCAGCGGGCGGTACGCGGGTCGGTGTTCGTGACCACCCAGGAGTTCCGGGCCGCGATCGCCGACCGGTAGCCCCCGTGCCGGCCTCCGCCGGCCAGGTCGCCGGGTTGGACCGGTGCGCCAGCCACGCAGCGGAGCGCAACGGCACCGTTTGCTGTGCTGACGGTCGGTCATACTGACCGCCATGAGTGATGATCGTCGCCCGCTGGGCCTGCCCGAGTTCTCCGCCCTGACCACCGACCGGCCCCAGGCGGCCGACCGGCGCCCGCTGGCGCCCGTGGACCGGACCCTGTTCCTCCCGCCGCCCAACACCGACCAGCCGGACCCCACACCCGCCCGCCGCCCCCTGGCCGACGGAGGCCTGACCTTCTCCGGCGGCGCCTGAACCAACCGCCCCGCCTGCGAGCACAGCCGGCGTTGCAGCGGCGGACACTGGCTGTTGCCACATTCGGATGACCACGATCGATCCTGCCGACACCCTGGCCGGACCCGCGCGTTGGACCGGGCGACCACCCGCCGCCCCGCCCAAGGACCCCTCGTGAGCCTCCACACCGCCCTCGCCGCCGCAGCCGCCGCCACCCTGCTGCTCACCGTCCCCGCCCACGCCAACACCCCGACAGCTGCGCACCGGGCGGCGGGTGAGGTGGTGACGACGACGCTGTATGAGGCGATCGACGCGCTGCCGGTCGCGGACGAGGACCGCACCGTACGTGCGCACCGCGTTCCGGCACTGGATCGACGCGGATAAGGACGGCTGCGACACCCGCAAGGAGGTGCTGATCGCCGAGGCGACCGAGGCACCGGCCGTCGGCGCGAAGTGCGCGCTGACCGGAGGGGAGTGGTTCTCCCCGTATGACGACCTGGTGCTGCAGGATGCCAAGCTCCTGGACGTCGACCACCTGGTGCCGCTCGCTGAGGCCTGGGACTCCGGGGCCTCGACCTGGAGCGCGAAGGAGCGGGAGGCCTATGCGAACGACCTGGACGAGCCCCGCGCGCCGATCGCCGTCTCCGCCCGCTCCAACCGCTCCAAGGCCGACAAGGACGTCACCGACTGGCTCCCGCCCGCGGCCGCATACCGCTGCACCTACCTCGCCGGCTGGACCGCGATCAAGACCCGCTGGGGCCTCACGGTCGACCCGGCCGAGGCCGACACCCTCCACGAGCTCACCGCCGAGTGCCGCAACGAGCCGCTAAGCGTCGTCCTCGCCCGCTGACACCCGGCGCCGGCGCTCGGCGGGGACGCCTGCACCCCGCCGAGCGCCCGCTGCGACGAGCTGGAGCACAAGGATCCCGCGGTCAAGGACCTGGTGGGCGACCAGCGCGGCAGCGGCAACGGCTCCCTGTCAGTCTTCACCGTCGACACGGTCACCAGCACTGACGACCCGCTGCACAACGCTTGGCAGCACCGCGGCAAGGCCGTGTGGCCGGAGCCTGCCGAGCCCGTCGTGTGGCTGGAAGGAGTGGCCCACGAGGAGACGGTTGTGACGATTCGTCGGGCGGTCGTGGGCCGATGTGGTAGCCATCGGGCATGCCCTGGCTCGAGTCGGTTGTCTTCGCGTTGTTTCCGCCGTTCGTGGCGGGGGTGCTCCACAGCCCCGTCATGGCGGTGCTCGATTTCCCGGATGTCTGGAAGGGGTGGTGGGTCCCAGCGTGGATCGTCGAACGCGCCCCGGCTCGGGTCGTCCCCGGGTCGGCCGACGCTGCCGGCTACGGACTGGTGCACTCCCCGCCTGCAAAGCTGAAGGAGCGCTGGACTCGCGGGGCACGACGGTCCTGGGGCATCGAGACGTGGGTCGCGATCTTCGTCATTCTGCCTGCAGCGGTGGCCGGAGTGCTCGCCCTCGGTGGCTTCATCCTCACCGTCCACCCGAGTAGTTCGGACAACCCGCAGTTCGCCCGGGAGAACACGATGGCGTTCTTCTCGCTCTCCGCCGGCTTGGGCAGCGCGGCCGTGATGTGGGTCTACCGGTCCCGCATCCTCTACCGGCGCCGGATCGGCGCGAGCCTTCCGCTCACCTCGGCCTTCCACCTCGCCCGGCTCCTCCGCAGCTGCTCGGCAGCCGAGTCCGGCAGCCTCACACTGCTGGAACTCGACCAGCGGGTCACCCGCTACACCAACCAGCTGGGATGGTTCGGCGCGTATGGCGTGGACGGCGAGCGGCGGCGCACCGCTCTCCAGCCGCACATCGCCCGAGTGCAACTGGCAGTGGAGACGGAGATGTCCATGGTCCTGCGCGACGGCCCCGAAGCCGTGCCCCGACTCGGCCGCCTCCTCGCCACCATGCTCGATCGTTCGGTGCAGGGCCGGTGGATGGGCCTGCTGGACGAGACGGACCTACCCACGGAGGCGGCCGAGCTCGTCGCCCCGCGCGAGGCCAAGCAAGACCGCTGGGTCGTGCTCGGCGGCAGTGCGGCTGCAGCGGCCGTCATGGGCACCGCGATCATCGCCGGTCTGCCCGTGGCCGCAGTCGCGCCCGCCGCACTGACCGCCCTGATCGGCCCCGCGGTCATGTGGGGAAGCGACAAGCTGGGCACCAAGCGCGAACACCTACAGACCGCGACAGCAGGCGTCAACGCCGCCGCCTCCGCGCCCGCAGAACCGCCCCCACCGACGGAGAACCCCTCAGCCACCAGCGTCCCCGCCCCCAGGGCGTAGCGGCACACCACGCCACCACCAGCCAGTCCGCCAAGCGGCCCTGAGGACCGCGCGCTGCATCCGACCAGCAGCGCCCGGCCCTCGGGCGGCCGGCTCGTGCACCATGGCCGTGGAACGTCGCGTGCGCCGCCCCATCGTCCGAGTCGAAGGTGTACCGGCGCCGCCGGACCGAGGGCCAGCAGAACGCGGTGGCGGACGCGCTGATTGCCTCGCGCGTCGAAACCCCGGACGGCATCGACGGCGGCGCCAAGAGCTCCTCGACCTCGCTCCCGGTGTGCAGCGCGCAGCGGCCCGCTTCCTGCAGAACCTGGAGACCTCCCGCCACGGCGAGGCTGACCCGCGCGGCAGCGAGGCCCTGGACCTCCTGGAGCGCAGCGTCACCGCCTCCACCGGGCGTCTGCTGCGCAAGGCCCATGCGCTGCGCTTCGGGATGCTCGCCGACCGCCGCGCCGCGCACGGCGCCGACCTGCCTGGATCCGGGCAGGTCATTGCCGGGCAAGCCTCGGCCGTGCCCAGGCAAGCCGTTGTGCAAGCCGCCGTCCAGGCCGGGCATGCCGGCGCCGGGGTATCGGCGCGCGTCGAAACAAGCCCTGATGGCCGGCCTGGCCGCTCGCTCATTCCGGCCCGTGTCGAATCCAGTGGCCGCGGTGCCGATGCTGCGGCCGCCCGCCGTGACCTCGTTTCCCCGCGCGTCGAAACCCGGCCTGCTGCGCCGGTGCAGCGCCGACCGCTGCAGCCGCCGCCGAACACCGCCGCACCCACTCCCGCCGCCGGCACAGCGCCCGCCGCATCCGCTGCCGCATCGACCGCGCCGGCCAGCACCGGCGCTCCCGCCCCGCGGCGCCTGGCCGCCGCCGACCGCACCTCGCTCCCGCCCGCCGCCCGACGCCTGGGCGCGCCGACCAACACCTGGAACGCGGCGAACAACACCCTGCTCAACGACGGCTGGGACCACGCCCCGGGCCTGTACGCGGTCCGCCGACCCGACGGCAGCCCCGCCGGCTGGGTCAACCGTCGACGACAACTGGGGCACCTACATCGACGGCCGCCTCGTCATCGACGCCACCAACCACCAGCCCTGGTACTCCCAAGACGCCCGCTACGCCGTCTCCCTGCTGCGCATGGCCCTCGACCAGCACCTCGCCTGACTTCACGTCACCAGGCGCGGTCAGCACCCAGGGCGGCGGCCGCAGCCGGCCGCACAGGGTGGAACGAACAGCGGCTCCCCGGGAGACAATGGCATGAACCCGGGGAGCCGTCACGATCCTCTCACCCGCAGCCGCACTGCCGACACCCTGTCCCGGGTGCGGCCCGACCGAAGGGTCGGGCGGGTCGGCCAATACCAGCCGGTGTCTGCCATTACGGCAGGTCCGGGTCCGGGTGGTTGGTGCCGGGGCGCGGCTCGGTGGTGACGATCTCGTACAGGCCGGGGCCTGCCTTGCGGAACCACCCGCCTACGGCCTTCGCGAGCCGTGCCCGCTGCACGTCCACGCGGTCCATCGTGAGTCCCGGAGGGATCTCCACATACTCGCGGACCATGGCGATCTCCTCTGGCGTCAGCTCGGGCTCCGGCACGACGGCCTCCACAGATTCGGCAAGCTTTCAACCAAAGTAGCCAGAGAGGGACATTTTTCTGAAAACGGGCATCGCGGGTCCGTGTCCGGGGCCGCACCATCGACAGCTACCGCAGCCGGCCTGTCGCAATGGCAACCGGGTCCAACGCCCACGTCCGCCGGACGGGAAGGCGGACCGGGGCCGGCAGGCGGAGACTGGGGCCCATGGAACCTCGCTTCCACCAGGGCGGTGCCACGGTCCACGCCGGTGGAGACGTCTACCGCTGTCGGGCGAACCTGCGATGCTGGGACGACCAGATCCAGGCCCGCACATTCGGCGGGGTATCCCTCCACGACGGACTGGAGCAGTGGGCCGGACGCCTGCGCTTTGACAACGACGCCGACGCGGAAACCATCCTGTTCACCGACCCCCCACGCCTGGCACTGAAGGCACGTTCCTCGTCGTGAACCTGGACCGCCCGACCACACTCACCATCCGCGGCATCGGCCCCGCCCTGTTCTGACCCGAAACCACACCACCGCCGGCAGCAGCCCCGCAGCGCCGCCACAGCCGCGACCGCCAGCCCGCCTGCCCGACTGCGTGGGCGGGTGGGCGCGCATCGGTGGTCCCGGCCAGCGCTGCGCTGGCCTTTTCCTGAGGCGGCGCCCGGCCGATGGCCGGTCGCGCGGATGGGGCCTGCCCTCCGGACGGCGGTCGTGGTTGGTTCCGGCTTGGTGCTGGTCAGGGTCCTGCGTCGCTGCGTGGGCGGTCCCACCTCTCACTTCTTGGAGCCACCCCCGGAGGCTGCCGGACAGGAACCGCTGCTCACCGCCGTGCGGCCCGCCGCTGCGCCCGTGTCCGGCTGCGTTCCGCCCGCGCTCTGCTGCTCGCGTGAACCGGTGTCGGGGAGCGGCTCCGGTGCTGTTGGGCGCGCTGCTGCGCCCTGCCGTCCGGCCGCGCTCCGCCGTACCGGGGCCTGCCCGGTGCCGGGTTGCCGCGGCGGTCCTTGGCCCGGCTCCGGGGCTGTCACTAGCGGCTGTCTCGGTCGGTGCCGTGGACTCCACCCGGTGCTGTCACGGCCTCCCTGCTGGAGCGCTCGGCACGCCGTTCCCCGGCGACCCGCCGCTGCGCCCGTGTCCGGCTGTGCTCCGCCCGCGCTGTGCTGCTCGCGTGGACTGGTGCCGTCGGGCGCGTTGCTGCGCCCGCCGTGCGGTCGGCGGCCAGTGCCGCCCCGGGCCCCGTCGTGGCCGGGTAGTGGTGCTGTGCCGGTTCCGCCCGGTCCCGTCTTCGCATCAACGAGCGACTCCGCCGCTCCCAAGACAAGCAGGGGCCGACCGCCGACACCTGAGTTGCCCGCTCCTGACGGACCCTTACAGCGCAGTCCACCCGCGCCGGGGTCGGCTGATGCCCCGTCACCCATTGGCGGAACCGTCCGCCGGTTTCCGGCCGCTCCCCGGTCTCCCTGTGCTGACCTGCGCAAACGGCGGCAGTGGCCACCGCGCCACGCCCGACCGGGCGGCGCAGGTGGCAGTCCGTCAGGTTGCGGGGCTGACGTCCTGTCGGTTTTCTCGGGCGCAGGGCACGGAACAGGTGCTGGACAGCCCGGCCGCGTGCCCGCTCGGAGGAAACACCTATGCACATTTCACGCGTCGTCACCGGTTCCGCGGCCCTGGCCCTGGGCGCCCTCGCCCTGGCCGTGCCCTCGGCCGCGGCCGAGGACTCCGGCTTCACCATCAGCCCCCGGAGCGCGAGCCCGGGCCAGACCGTCACCATCAGCACAACGGCCTGCGGGCCGGACGTGACCTACGGCAAGGCCTTCTCCGATTTGACCGACCAGATCAACCTCCTCGCGGGCGACCATAAGGGCACTCTGGTCGGGACGTTCCAGGTGCCGGAGGACGCCGCGCCTGGCGACAGCGGAATCACGGTGAAGTGTCCGCCGCGGATCCAGATGACGGACACGCTCACGATCATCCCCCGCCCGAGCGGTGCGGCCGCGGCCGGTTCCGGAGGCGCAGCGGGCAACGACCCCCGCCCGAGCGGTGCGGCCGCGGCCGGTTCCGGAGGCGCAGCGGACGCCGACGGCAGCCAGGTCGCACTGGGCGGTGTGCTGCTGGCCGGCGCCGTGGCCGGCGGTGCCGTCAAGATCCGCCGCCGTCTCGGTGCCGCGCGGGTCTGAACGGCCCGCCGCCGTCACGCCGGCGCCCCGGACGCCATCGGCCCGGGGCGCCGGGCGCATCCCGCCCACGTACGCGAACAGGGGCCTGACCTGCATGGACGCCGCGCACCGCACCCCGCTTCCCAAACGCTCGACCGCGCCTTCGACCGTCCTGGTGGTGTGCGCGCTCGCGATCGGCAGCTGGCTGGTGGGCTACGGCGCCCACGCCGAACGACCGCCGCAGCCCTCCCCGGCCCAGGCCTTCCCCACGCCCGGCCTCCCCGCCCCCGCCGCACCCACCTCCGCCGGGCCCGCCTCCGCCCCGCCCGCCGGGGCTTCGCCGACTGCTGCCGCCTCGGGTGCCGCTTCAGGTGCCGGCGGGTCGGCCGCGTCTGCGCAGGTCCATCCCCTGCCGCCGTCCGATCCTGCCGGCGTCCGCATCCCCGCCATCGGTGTGGACGCCCCCCTGGCGAAGCTGGACCTCGACGCGGCGGGCGCCCTGCAGCCGCCGCCCCCGGACAACCCCCGCCTCGCCGGCTGGTACGGCGGCGGCCCCACCCCCGGGTCGACCGGCACGGCCGTCATCACCGGCCACGTGGACACCCGCTCCGGGCCCGCGGTCTTCTTCCTGCTCGGCGCCCTCACCAAGGGCAGCACCATCGAGGTCGACCGCACCGACGGCCGGACGGCGGTGTTCACCGTCGACGCCGTCGAGTCCTACGCGAAGAAGGACTTTCCCGACCAGAAGGTCTACGGGAACTCCGGCCTGCCCGAACTGCGGGTGATCACCTGCGGCGGCGTCTACACCAAGGCGGGCGGATACGAGAACAACACCGTGGTCTACGCAACACTCTCCGCCGTCCGGTAGCGGCGCAGCCCGCGGCGGTGGGGTCTGTCCATTGAACGGGTCTGTTCCGTAGTCGGTGGTGACGGAGGGTGTGGTCAGCCCAGGAGGATGCGGTGGCGAAGGAGGGGGAAGCTCGCGCGGCCGTACATCTGACGCGCGATCAGCTTGGTCTTGTTGTTGACGCCTTCGGTGCCGCCGTTGTGGTGCGGCAGGGTGAGGGCGGAGTCGACTGCGGCGCGGTCCTTGGCCGGGCAGTGCGGTGGCCCGTTCCAGGTAGTCGGCCAGCTGCTCGGTGGTGATGGCGGTGAACGCCTGCCGGTAGTCGAGGGCCGCGGCGGCGGTGAGGGCGTCGGTGCGGGCCGGGACCGTCTGGCCGCCGGTGGACTGGTAGACGCCGTTGCAGGAGACGACGTGCACGAGGGGCAGGGCGTGGGCGCCGATGAGCTGGGCGCAGCCCCAGCCCATCAGGTGGTTGCCGTCGCCCTCGAGGACGATGGCGCTGCACGGGCCGGACGGGCCGGTGGCCATGGCGTATCCGGCGGCGACGCCGGCGGCCAGTCCCATGCCGCCGGCCAGCGGCAGGACGCGGTCCTGGCCCGGGGCGGTGAGCGCCGTGATCTCCCGGCACAGGAAGCCGTTGCTGACGAACAGCGGCAGCCGGCGGGTGTGGGCCGCCTGCAGGACGGTGGCGGCGATGGTGTGGCGGGGGGCCATCGGTGCAGACCTCCGGGCTGGACGAGCAGGGCGCAGTGCCGGCCGGCGTCGCGGTGGGCGCAGAACCAGGTGTTGAGGTCGGTCGCCCGGTCGGGGGTGGTCCAGGCGATGCCGAGCCCGGTGAGGAAGCCGGTGGGGCGCTCCCCGGTGACGACGTGGTGGGGGAGCCGGTCGGTGCCGGTGCCGGCCCAGCCGACCAGCAGGGCCAGCGGCACCGCGGCGTCGGCGGCCAGGGAGGTGAGCGCGTCGCCGGTGGTGAACAGGCCGGCGTTCTTCATGTACAGCAGAGGGCGGCCGCCGGCGATCGTCATGCCGACGGCGGCGACGGCGGCGGCGTCCTCACGCGGGACGCGGTGGCCGGGCATCGCCTGGTCGAGGCTGTCGATCAGCGCGGTGAGGTGCGAGTCGGGGACGCCCAGGGCGCAGTCGAACCCGGCGTCGCGCAGCCGCTCGGCCAACGTGGTTGTGGTCGTCATGGATTCCTCCCGTGCGGGTCAGAGGCAGGCGGTGGCGGACCGGTCGGCGCCTGGCTGACCCGCTACAACACCCGACGCCGGCACTCCGCCAACGGCCAGCTCAGCCCCAACGAATACGAGCGACGACACCACACGGCTAAGCTCACGCTCGCCGCGTGACAACCAACCGCGTGTCCACCTTCACGGGCGAAGGCCCGAACGCACCTTCCCCTCCTGGTGAACGGGGCTACGCAGAGTGCGGGATTTGCTGTTTCCGGGCCGGGATCACCACTGCGACCAGGGCGTGTTCCAACCGCTGAGGCCGTTGTCGGGCTGGAGCGGGGCCTTCTTGATGGAGTTCCGGATGATCACGACGTCGCCGACCAGCGACGCGTTGTAGACCTTGCCGGCGGTGGAGTTCTCGTCGCCCTCTTCGGTGTCGGTCATGCCGATGCAGCCGTGGCTGATGTTCGCGCGGCCGACGTCTCCCCAGGACTTGGGGTTGCCGTGCAGGTAGGTGCCGGTGGTGGTCAGGCGCATCGCGTGCGGCTCGACGGCGTCGTAGCCCTCGCCCACGAGGCCGACCTGGCCCCGGGAGGTCATCTTCTCCATGCGGCTCTTGGCGGAGATGACCATGGTGCCGTTCCAGGACGGGTTGTCGTTGGTGCCCGCGACGATCGGGATCGTCTGGTTGGGCTTGCCGTCCTCCTTGACGACCATCTGGTGGGTCCTGGCGTCGACCTCGCTGATCCGGGAGCGGGCGACGGTGAAGGTCTCGTCGTGGTCGCTCGCGCCGTACACGCCGGGCGCCAGCTCCACGCTCTTGGTCCGCAGGTGGACCTTCACCGTGGTGCCGGGCTTCCAGTACTCGGCGGGCCGCAGGTCCAGGCGGGTGTCGTCCTCGAACCAGTGGCCCTTGACCTCGGTGCCGTCCGAGGCCTCCACGGCGACGGCCTTCTCGGCTTCCTTCTTGTTCTTGACCTTGGTGCCGAAGTTGACCGAGACGATCATGCCGACGCCGAACTTCTGACCGTCGACCACGTTGTCGTAGACCTTGACGGTCTTCTTCGGGGTCAGGGTGGTGAAGCTGCTGCTGGCGGTGGTCACCACGCCGGAGGCGTCCGAGGCCCTGGCGCTGACCTTGTAGGCCGAGCCGACCGCGAGGCCGCCAGCGGCCGGGGTCCAGGTGAGGCCGTCGGACGCGATGGAGCCCTCGACCGGCTTGCCGTCCTTGTCGGTCACCGCGACCTCGATCAGCTTGCCGGTCGCCACCGAGACCTTGACCGCACCCGGGGCCACGTTCTGCGCGCCGTCCTTGGGCTCGATCGACAGGACGGCCGCGGACGCCTTCGCCGCGCCGCCCTTACCGCCGCTGCCGCCCGACCCGCCGGAACCGCCCGCGGCACCGTCGCCGCCGCCACTGCACGCGGCCAGCAGCAGAACCCCGCTCAGCGCCGCACCCACCATCGAAACCCGTCGCACGACGGCCCCCCTCCACTGGAACAGCCGCAGATGTATACGTACCAGCAGCCCCGCAGGTTTCAGCCGAGAGCCTCGAACAATGTCACGTTTCCGTACGGGCTTCGCGGTTGCGGCGTCTTGCGCATTGAGCACATCGAGCGCGGGCACGTCGACCCGACCGACAAGGCCAAGTACCCGGAGCTGATTTGGACGTGTGGGCCTCAGGGGCCTGGCCAGCGCGTGTGCGCGATGACCGCTTCCCCATGCCGAACGAGAGCGGGATCCGCACCCTGCTCCCCGGTCTCCGTGCGGCCATCCTCCAGCTGTACGGCGGCTTCGCCACTGATGAGGAGCCGCCCGCGCGGCAGTACGGCGTGCCGAACGACTGACCGCCCTCCCGTAAGCGACCTCCGAGGTGGGCGCCCGGGTCCTGCCAACGGTCGGCCGCCAGATGATCGAGGGGCGGCTCTCGTGGGGGATCGTGATCGTGAAGTTCCACCCTGCGCTCGGACAAGGGGAAGCCGTGAATTCCTGGATCAACCTGAATGCCCTGTGGAAGATGATCGCGGTGGGGCTGCTCGCGGGCGCCGGCCTGCCCGCGCTGTTCGCGATCGGCGTGCGGGCCCTCAACCCGCCGTCCCCCACAGGTGGGGCCGGCGGCCGCCCCGCTGCCGGGCCGCTCGGCTACACCGTCGCCGGCGTGTGCTTCGCCGTGGTTCTCGCCGCGATCGGCTGGGGCATCTTCATCATCGTCAACCACGGCTGACGCATCCCCGACGGCCCGGACGACCCACCGCCGGCGGCCCTGGCCACGAGCGCTTGAGGTGGGAGTCGTGCGGATCCGCTCCGCCGAGTCCGGCCGGGGCCGGCGACGGGTCGTCAGCGCCCTTGCGGCCCCTTCCAACGCCAGATCCCACCACTGGCACGCCACCGCCCAGGCCACCGCGAACACCGCTACCGGCGCGACCCCAGCCGCCACCACCCGCCGGGCCACCACCGGCCACCGCCGCTGCGCCACGGCGATCGCGGGGCAGCCGGCGAGGTCAAGGCGTTCTTGCCTGCGGCCGTCACGGCACCCAGCAACCAGCGCTGATGGCGATGGCAGACCCGCTGCCATCCGTCGCGATACCGCACGGCAGCCACCCACTCCCCGCTGCGCCGGGCGGTGCAACGGCGGCACGCATACGCGACCAGCCCGCGCGCCGCAGAGCCCAGCTGCAGCGCGCCGGGGCAGCCCGCTCGGGGAGCGTGGACGCGGGTCGAGGTTTTGACGCTCTGTGCGTCGATCACCCAGGCCGACGGTTCGCCGTCCCGTCCCTCCTTCTGCCGTAGCAGCTGCCCGAGCAGCCCGGCCGGCATCCCGGCAACGTCACCCACTCGGCTGCGCCATGCCACTCGTGACCGCACACGTGCGGGCAGCCTCGCCCGAGCGGCGACGCGGCCTCGTCCAACTGCCGCGCTCCGCGTGCGAGGGGATGACGGAACACGTGTGCAGCTGGACGCCGGTAGCCGGTGCACCGCGGTCGTTCTCCCGGCGGGTTTGAAATCGTCGCCGGACATCAACTATGGTTCCATTAATTCATTAATACAAGCATGGTCGGGCGGAGGGAGGCGATGTGATCGACTACCGGATCGACCGTGGCAGTGGCGTACCGGCCTACGTGCAGATCATCGAGCAGACCGAACGGGCGCTGCGGATGGGCACCTTGCAGGTCGGGGACAAGTTGCCCACGGCCAGGGAGGTGGTGGCGGCGACCGCCATCAACCCCAACACCGTGCTGCGGGCCTACCGCGACATGGAACAGGCTGGTCTGGTCGAACTGCGCCGTGGCCTCGGGACCTTCGTGACGCGGTCGCTCGCCCGGCCCGGGGCGGAGAACGACTCTCCGCTGCGCCAGAAGGTCGCCGACTGGGTGGCCTGCGCGCGGGCCACGGGGCTGGAGCGGGCAGATGTCCTCGCCCTGGTCACAGCCGCCCTGGATGCCTACGACGACGAGCACGACAGCACAACCCCGGGCGACCGGGAACGAAAGAAGGAGAACGTATGACCGGGCCTGACGCGTCGGCGGCGCTGCGCGCCACGGAGCTGGGATTCCGGCACCGGAGGCGGGGCGGCTGGGCCCTGCGGGACTGCGAGTTCACCGTGCCCGACGGTCGTATCACCGCACTTGTCGGACGTAACGGCGCTGGCAAGAGCACACTGCTGCACCTAGCCGGCGGCCTGCTCCGACCCGCCTCCGGGCAGCTGAGTGTGCTGGGAGCCGTACCCGGCACGTCAGAGGCCCGCGCCCGCGTCGCTCTGCTCACCCAGGACAAGCCGCTCTACCCGCGTTTCACCGTGGCGGACACCCTGCTGATGGGCGAGAAGCTGAACTCCTCGTGGGACCGGACGACCGCCGAGCGGATCGTCCGCGAGGGCGACATCCCGCTCCACGCCCGCGTCGGCGACCTGTCCCCCGGGCGGCGCACTCGCGTCGCGCTCGCCCTGGCACTGGGCAAGCGACCCGAACTCCTGCTTCTCGACGAACCGTTGGCCGACCTGGACCCCGTGGCGCGAGGCGAGATCATGGCGCAGCTGATGGCCGAGGCCGTGGAGCGCGGCATGAGCATCGTGCTGTCCTCGCACGTCCTGCCCGAACTGGAGGAGACCTGCGACTGGGTGCTGGTACTGCGGGACGGCCGCGTCGAGCTGAGCGAGGACGTTGAGGTACTGCGCAGGAGCCATGCAGTACTGACCGGACCCGCCGGCCAGGCCGACATCCTTGCCGGACAGCACACCGTCGTGCGGAGCCGCACTGGCGGCAGGCAGCTGACCGCCCTGATACGGCAGCGCGGACCGATGCGCGGCGACTGGCACATCGAACGGCCTGGCCTGGAGGACATCCTGATCGGCTACCTTCAGGCCGGTGAGCCGGGGCACCCCGCCCCCGCCGAGCGGACGGAGGCGGCGGCGTGAAGGGCTCGCTTTGGCTCGCATGGCGCCAGCAGCGCGTGTCGGCCGGCATCGGCGCGACCGCCCTGCTCGTCGCTGCGGCGATCGCCGTGTACTACCGCTCGGGCATGCTGGACGCCCTGCACAGCGGGCTGTTCGACCACTGCGCCACTGGTCCGCTGTACTGCACGCGGTCCGACACCGGTCTGCCCCTGCTGCTGGACGTCGAGCCGCTGAAGTACCTCGGAGCGCTGAACATCGCCCTGCCCGTCATCATCGGCGTCTTCTGGGGCGCCCCGCTACTGGGCCGCGACCGGGAACTGGGCACACACCGCATGATCCTCGCGCAAGACGTGAGACGCGGCCAGTGGTTCGCCTCCCGGTTCGCCCTGGCCGCGGCGACCACGATCGCCCTCTCCGGCCTGCTCGCGGGAGTGTTCGCCTGGTGGTGGCGGCCGGCCGCGGACCGGAGTTACGGCCTGTTCTGGTACGAGAACACGGCCCTGAGCGGCTCGGGCCCCCGCGTTGTCGCGGCCGCCCTGTTCGGCCTGGCGGCCGGCACCCTGCTGGGTCTGCTGGCCCGCCGGGTACTGGCGGCGATGGGACTGACCCTGCTGGTAACGGGGGTGATGACGCTCCTGCTGGAGTGGACGCACCGGGCCCGGCTGCTGGTCTCGCCGCGCACCTACGTAAGCGCCGGCAGCATCCCCAAACCGCCGATGGCCGAGAAGTGGTCGACCGGCGACTACGGTCTGATCACCGCCACCGGCCGCCACGACGACGCGCTGAACTGCCCCTTCCCGTCGGGCGCCCAGCTCAAGGAGTGCATGGCGGCGCACGGGTACGTGGCCCGCTACTACCGAGCCAACCCGGCCGGTGACTACTGGATCTTCCAGTGGACCGACACCGCCGTCCTCGGCGGTCTCGCCGCTGTGCTCACGATCGCAACCGTGCTGCTCCTGCGTCGCCGCGTCTGACCGCGAGACCACATCGCGACACATCGCCTTCATCCCCTTCCTCTCATTCAACCCTCACGGGATCCCCTTTCGCACGGAGGTCGCTTCACCATGCCCGCCGACGCCAAGACACCGAAGAAACTGCGCAACAACCGCGCCGCCCTCACCCACAAGACCGGATACGCCCTGCGCCACCCCGGCCGCGTCATCCCGTACCTGCGACGGGCCGGCCGAGACACCTGGCTGCGCCTCAAGCACCCCGACCACGTCGGCTACTACCGCGCCGTGATGGCCTCAGACACCCGCCGCAACCCGGAAGCCGCGGTCGGCAGCCAGACCCATGACCGCTGGCTGGCACTCGGGCAGATGCAGTTCGACTACCTCATCGAACACGGGCTGCGCCCGGACCACCGCATGCTCGACATCGGCTGCGGCAACCTGCGCGGCGGCTGGCGCTTCATCAGGCACCTCCACACCGGCAACTACTACGGCATCGACATCTCGCCCGACATCCTGATGGCCGCCAAGAAAACCCTCGTCGAGCACCGTATCCAGGACAAGCTGCCGCATCTGACCATCACCGGCGACCTCACTCTGGACTTCCTGCCCGACGACCACTTCGATGTCGTCCACGCGCACAGCGTCTTCTCCCACTCGCCGCTGGAGGTCATCGACCAGTGCCTGACGCACGTCGGCCGCGTACTGACCGACACCGGGTTCTTCGACTTCACCTTCGACCGCACCGAGGGCACCGAACACCAGGTACTGCGCGAGGATTTCTACTACCGCACCGAAACCCTCCTGAACCTGGCGCGGCGGCACGGAATGCACGCGCGGTACATGGAGGACTGGGAGAAGCGCCCGCATGGCCAGTCGAAGATACGTGTCAGCCGCTCGCCCCTGCCCACCGCCTGAATCGGCTCTGGTGGCGACATGCCGTCCGACAGACCGATTCCCAGACCGCGGAGCGGGCCGGCGCGCCTGGCCGCGATAGACGGGCTCCGCCTAGTGGCAGCGGTCATGGTGGCCGCGTACCACTTCCTCGGGACACCCACCCCACACTTCTGGGGAAGGCCCGAACTCCGAGATTTCACGCCGTTTGTGCATGAGATCAGCCGCTACGGCTGGCTCGGCGTCGAGTTCTTCTTCACCATCAGCGGCTTCGTCATCTGTATGAGCTGCTGGGAACGGACTCTCGCACAGTTCACCGTCTCCCGCGTCACACGGCTCTTCCCCGCCTACTGGTGCGCCGTACTCCTCATCGTCGGGCTCGTCCTTGTCTCGCGGATGGGCCACTGGCCTGCCACCACCCGCATCGACCCTCGTACCGTCCTGGGAAACCTGACGATGGCTCCGGGACCACTGGGACTCGAACTGGTTGACGGCGTCAGCTGGACGCTCTGGGTGGAGGCCCGTTTTTACCTGCTGATGGCCCTGCTGATCGTCTTCGGGCTGTCGTATCGGCGGGTGGTGACCTTCTGCGGAGCCTGGCTCCTGGCCGGTGTCATCACCCTCGAACTCCAGTCGCCGCTACTCGACGAATTCGTACTGCCCCGGTACGCCGGCCTCTTCGTCGCCGGAATCGTCCTCCACCTCATGCACAGGTTCGGACAGAGCCTCCTGCTGTGGCTGCTGCTGGGCTTCGCCTGGGCCTACGAACTCACCGTGCTCGAACTCCGGGTGGCCGATCACGCCAACGTACCCCTCGGCGAGAGCCGGCCCTCCTGGGCCGTCTGCGCGGCCGTTCTCACGCTCTGTCTCGGGCTGCTGGCGCTGGCCGGTGTCGGAGGACCGCTGGCAACGTTGCGATGGCGTTGGCTGGTCACTGCGGGGGGACTCACCTACCCCTTCTACCTCATCCACCAAAGCATCGGAATTCCCTTGGCCAAAGGCTTGATCCGGGCCGTTCCGAGGCTGGAGCCGTTGCCTTCGATGGCGGTGTCCGTCGTCTGCGTGCTGGGGCTGTCCCTGCTCATCCACACAACGGTGGAGCGCCGGCTCGGACGCCTGCTGAGGCATCGCCTGACGCTCGACATGCGGCTTCAGGATCCTGCCGTGACACCGGCTCCCGCCCGCACGCGGTAACCCGGAAACTCCATCCGAAGAAAGATCTCGCATGTCTCTCATCACACGTAGAAGACGTTCTCGCCCGCTCATCGCCGTCTCGATAGCGGTAGCCGCCGTGTCGGCCGTCGCGCTGACTGTGGCCCTGACGGTCACGACCTACGATGACACCTCGCCGCGCGCTGCCCGAGCGGAGGCATCGGGATCGGTGGCAGGAAACGTCGACTGCCGCCAGGCGAAGTGCGTGGCCCTCAGCTTCGACGGCGGCCCCAGCCCGACCACCCCCGGGCTGCTGGACATCCTCGAGCGCGAGGGCCTGCACGCCACGTTCTTCGTTCAGGGCAAGGGCCACATCGCGAAGTACCCCGATATCCTGCGTCGCATCTCGGACGAGGGGCACGAGATCGGCAATCACACCTGGAACCACAGGAGGCTGACAGACCTCGACGAGGACGACATCCGCCGGGAACTGACCAGTACGCAGGACGCCATCGAGAAGATCATCGGCGTCAGACCCGTCCTGATGCGTCCGCCGGAGGGCCGTACCAACCGCAAAGTGGCGAAAATCTGCCGGGACTTGAAATTGGCGCAGGTGCTGTGGAGCGTCACGGCCAAGGACTACGAGACGACCGACTCGGCTCTGATCACCAAAAGAGTGCTCGACCAGACGCACCGCGACGGCATCATCCTGCTGCACGACCTGCACAAGGGGACCGTGCCCGCCGTACCTGGAGTGATCAAGGAGCTCAAACAGCGTGGCTACACCATCGTCACGGTGTCGCAACTGCTCGCCCCCGCCAAGCCTCAGCCAGGCATGGTCTACCGGCCATGAGGGAGCGCCGCGAGCGCGTCCCTGAGTGCCGCGTGCGGGGGCGGGGGCGATCCGTTTGGGGGACAGATACAAAAGGCAGGACCGGGCCAAACGTTGTCGGCGGCGGTTGAACCGGGTTCTGGCTCAACTTCCGGGCTAGTACGAAAATCCCCCCGTTCGGAGCCCGTTGTCCCAGATCAGACGGCTTCTGTCGGCTGCAGTGTCACTTGGTAGCCGAGTTGGGTCAGCCGGCTCACCCGTCGTCGGGTCGGCCTGGTCTTGCCGGTGCGTTCGAGGAAGTAGTCCCCGCCGAGGTCGTGGTAGTCGGTTTCGTTGGTGAACATGTGCCACGCGGCGATCAGATGGTGTGTTCGAGGGCGACCAGGGCTCTCTTCTTGCCACGGCGTGCGGCGTGAGGCGATGCGCCGGTAGCGGGCGTTGAAACGGGAGGCCGAGGAGGCGACCTGGCCGAGGATGCCCTTGAGCCAGGGGTCGCCGTGGCGCGTCTTGCCGGTTCCGTGCTTGCCGGCGGACTCGTGGTTGCCCGGGCAGGGGGCGGACTCTAACGCCCGCTGATGCCCCGGCTTTCGCCGGGACCCAGCTGCGCTCGCCGGGCCGGGCGCGGACGCCGCGATCTCTGGGCCGTGCTCGACCCGCTCGTTCGCGAGCTGCTGCGGCGCTGACCCGCGGGGTGAGGCCGGGTCAGGGTCGGCGCCACCAGGAGCGGGTGCGCTTCGTACGGGTGGCTGCGGCTTCGACGGCGGCCCGCTCGCGATCGGCGGCCTCCAGCGCCTTCTGGCCTGCGTCGGCCTGGTGGCAGGACCCGCACAGGCAGTCGTCGTTCCAGGTGTCGGCCCACTCGTGACGCGCGAGGTTAGGGGCGGGTTCACCCGGGAGCCAGGCGCACTTCAAGTCCACAAAATCAAACGCACATACGTTTCATCCTGCTCAGATGCAACCGAAAGGCAACAACATGGCACAGCAGGTCGGTCGGCGCGGTTTCTTGCGCGGCGCCGGTGCGGGACTGGCGACGGCGGGACTGGCAGGGGCGGCGGGCACGCTCGCCTCGCCCACGGCTTCGGCGGCGGTGTCACGCGAGGAGCGGCGGGTGCCGCGCGGCGGCTTCGTCTGGCTCGCGGGCGACCACCACCTGCACAGCCTGTACAGCAACGACGCGATGTACCCGGTCGCCGACCAGGTGCGGCGCGGCATGGCCCACGGTCTGGACTGGCTGGCGATCACCGACCACGGCAACGCGGCCTTCGCCGCGCACAGCGTCGAGGACCGGTACGCCGACCTGCGCGCGGCGCGCGAGCGCTACCGGGAGGACATCCTGGTCTTCCACGGGCTGGAGTGGAATATCCCGGGGGCCGAGCACACCACCCTGATGCTCGCGCCGGGGGCCGGCGAGGCCGCGTTCCTCCAGGAGTTCGTCAACCAGCACGACGCCCTCGTCACGGGCACCCGCGACGGCACACCCGTAAACGAGGCGGCCGCGATCAAGGCGCTGACCTTCCTGCGCGACGCCGTCCGCTGCGGACGGGTCGCCGACGCCCTCGTACTGCCCAACCACCCCTCCCGCAAGGGCATCGACTCGCCGCACGAGCTGCGCGCGTGGCGCGACACCGCGCCCGAGATCGTCATCGGTATGGAAGGCGCCCCCGGCCACCAGGCGGCCGGCCTGCCCGCCCCCTGCATGGCGCGAGCCCGCGGTCTGTACGACAACGCGCCCGGCACCTGGTCCTTCCCCGGCTACCCGGCTGAGAGCTACCGCACCCACGGCGGCTTCGACTGGATGACCGCAACCGTGGGCGGCGTGTGGGACAGCATGCTCGCCGAGGGCAAGCCGTGGTGGATCACCGCGACCTCGGACGGACACCAGGCATGCGGCGACTGGGTGAAGAACCCCGTCGACCCGCTGAACGAAACCGCGTACGACAACACGCCCTTCGACGCCGAGGGCCACACCTTCGCCGGTACCGGGCACTTCCCCGCCCCGGTGAACGCCGGCCGTCCGGTGACCACGTACAGCGCGCTGCCACCCGGCGCCTACTCCAAGACCTGGGTGGGCGCCACCGGTTACGGCCACCGCGCGGTGATGGACGGACTGCGCGCCGGACGGGTGTGGGCCTGCCACGGCGACCTGATCAGCGGCCTCGACGTACGGGTACAGGAGAAGGGCGCCCCGCATCGCGGCGTGCCGATGGGCGGACGGCTGCGTGTCAGGCGCGGCGCCACGGTCGAGGTGGTCGTCGAGATCCGGCTCACCGAGACGCCGAACTACGCAGGCCTGGTGCCTGTGCTCGCCCGTGTGGACCTGATCAAGGGCCGCGTCACCGGGCCGGTCACCGACCGCGACACCATCACCGCGCCGGACACCCGGGTCGTGCGGTCCTGGGAGGTGGACAAGCGCCAGGGCACCGTGACGCTCGTCCAGGAGTTCACCGCCGACCAGTCCTGCTACCTCCGGGTCCGTGGCACCGACGGCAAGCGCACCGCCCCCGGCCTGCTCGGCAAGGCAGTCGACCCGGCAGGCCCCGCGATGGACGTCCCGGCTGCGGCCGACCCGTGGGAGGACCTCTGGTTCTACGGGAACCCGGTGTTCGTCGAGGTCTGACACCGGCCGGCGGCCTTCGTGGTGGTGCTGACCGCGGGGCCCTGCCACCCGTCGGCGTTGGGCAGCAGCCAGGCAGTGCGATCGCGGCGTTGCGGGCCTTCGGCCGACCGCTTCGGCTGCCAGCTGCGGCTCCAAGCCCCGACCGCACCCGGCTGGTGCCGGCCGCGCCTCCCCGGATGCGGGGTCAGACAGGGAGACCAGGGCCTGGAATGCTGCTCGGCGGGCGCTGGGATTAGCGCCCGCCGAGCCCGGGCCGCGGTCGAGCCTGGTCTCGTCCCGTTGCCTGCGGTGGTCGGCTCGGCGTTTACGCCACCGTCGCAGCCGTCCGCCCCGGCAGCGACCGGGCATCGGCGCTGCGGCCAACGACGGTCCGCGAGCAGCTCGACGACCGAGGCCTGCCAGGGGACGGGGCGCGCACCAATGGCGGCGACGACCGGGGTGGGACGCCAGTCCTGTGGCAGGCCGAAGACCAGATCGTCGAACCACTCGGCGGCCTCCTCGGCCGAGGCGAGGCAGCCCATCCCGGCGACCAGGAGCGCCTCCTGGACCCGGTCGTCACCACTCCAGCGCAGCTCCTTCCCCGGCGCCGACAAGCCGGGGCCAGACTGCTGCCGCTGATGCTCGGACAGCCCGGCCAGAGCACCGACCAGACCCACCGCGTCCCCCGTCCGCACCAGCCCGATCACGCCCGCGAACCCGACCCCCCACACCTCGTTCCCGGAGGACGACGTTACGGCCCACCACCGACACCGGGCGCTCGAACGTCCCCGCCGGACGCCGGTGTGCCAGGAGCGGCGCGTGGACGACACCCGGTTCGCCGAGCAACAGCCCGCTGCTCCTCTTGATGGTCCGATCCGTCGTGTGCTGGCGGATCGGTGTGCTCGGGCCGGCCGGGCGGGCAAGTGCGGGCGGACCCGCCGGAGCGCCCCGTCGTCCTTCCGGACGTCGCTGGCGCCCTAGTGACGGATCTCGGGGACGGTCAGGTCGATCGGGTCGGTGCTGCGGGCGGATCGGTTCGGGTCGGCGGGCCTGGCCGGTGTCGCGTCGGCTGCGACGGCGGCAGGAAACCAGGGCGAGCATGGAGGCCGAACTCCAGCGCCACGCCGGCCGGCTGGGCCTGTCCGTCAACACCCGCTCCTGGTGCCGGGCCGCCGCCGCACCGCCCGCACCGGACGCCCCGGCGGCGCTGGTGATCGGTTACGGCACGCCGCCGGAGCACGCCTTCGAGGAGGCGCTGGACGCGCTCTGCACCCTGGTCACCCTCTGAGCGGGCCAGTGCGTGGAGCCCGAAAAGAATTCTCGCGGTCCGGGGCAACCTTTCCGCAGTCGGTGACAACTGGATGACGTCCGGACAGGCGGTCCGGTCAGAGACACCGGTTGAAAGAGAGCATCGACATGTTCCCTCGCCCATCCACGCCGCCGGAGGCGTCGCCCGGCGGCCAAGGCCGCCGTCGCCGCTTGTCCCGCTCGGCCGTCCTGGGACGGCGGCAGGCGCATCGCGGCCGTCGCCTGTACCAGCGCCGGAGCTTCTGGGCGGCCGTCGGCCTGGCGGTCCTGGGTGGTTCCGTGGTCGTGGTCAACACCGCCTCGGCCGGACCCGTGGACACCAACGCCTGGTACGTGCTGGTCAACCGCAACACCGGCGAGGCACTGGACGCCCTCGACTACGCCACCTACGACGGCTCGTCGCTGGGGCAGTGGAACCGTACCGGCGGGACCAACCAGCAGTGGAAGTTCATCGACTCGGGTGACGGCAACTACCGGCTGCAGAACCGGAACTCCGGCAAGGTGCTGGACGACTACGGCTGGTCGAGGACCGAAGGCTCCAAGCTGGTCCAGTGGCGCGACCTGAACGGCGCCAACCAGCAGTTCCACCTGGAGAAGTCCTCGGACGGCTACGTGCGTCTGATCAACCGCTTCAGCAAACTGGCCGTCGAGGTCCCGCTCGGCTCCAAGGCCAACGGGGGCCAGCTCGCCCAGTACCACGACTGGAACGGCGCCAACCAGCAGTGGCAGCTCGTCCCGGCCGGCAGCAGCGGCGGTACCGGGAACACGGGCGGCTCCGGCAGCACGCCCACCAAGCCGGCCAGCAGCGCTCCGGCGAGCCAGACCCCGAGCACCCGCCCCACCTCGGCGCCGCCGGCGTCCCCGGCCACCGGCGGCGGCAGCCCGGCGAAGAGCCTCATGGGCAGCAGCACGGTGCTCCTCGGCGGCTTGATGGATGACTCCACGGCGAACGCCGCGCCGTTCGACGTGCGGTACGCCTACATCCACAGCCAGCCCGCGCCTTCGTCCGACGCCTACACCGCCTCGCGCTGCAAGTCCGAGTGGTCGGGCTGGTGGGGCTGCTGGACCGGCGACACCACGGCGCCCGGCACCCAAATAGCCGTGAACAACGACCGCGCGTCCAAGGCGACGTACCAGGGCAAGCCGCGCCCGCAGAAGTACCTCTTCACGTGGTACTCGCTGCGCGACCTCGGAGACATGGCGGGCCAGGGCGACGGTCCCGGCGAGGTCCAGGCCATCAACCGGGCCGACCTGCTCACCAAGTACCTGAACGACTACCGCTTCTTCCTCCAGAAGATCGGCACCGCGCAGGACATGGTCGACATCGAGCCGGACTTCTGGGGCTACGTCCGCTCGCTCGGCAACCCGCACCAGGTCGCCGCACAGGTCAAGGCCGCGAACCCGACGGACTGCGGGTCGCAGGAGAACAGCGCCTCCGGCCTGGCCCAGTGCCTGATCGCGATGAGCCACAAGTACGCGCCCAACATCGGCGTGGGACTGCACCTGACCTGCTGGGACTGGCAGCAGAACACCCCGCAGTGCGTCAAGGACTACGCGGACCTCGGGGCGAAGAACGCCGACTTCCTGGTCACCGACGTGACGGACCGCGACGCAGGCTGGTACGCGCTGCCCGCCCACGGCAGCAAGGACACCTTCTGGAACGACCAGAAGGGCTTCGCCGCCCTCGCGTTCTACAAGACGATGTCCGAGTCGGTGGGCAAGCCGGTGGCCCTGTGGCAGATCCCCTTGGGCAACATGGCGCAGAACAACACCCCCGGCCACTACAAGGACGACAAGGTCGACTGGTTCTTCTCGCACATGGACCAGGTGGCGAACGCACACGTCGGTGCCCTCCTGTTCGGCGCCGGCTGGTCGGAACAGACCACGCCCGAGACCGACGGCGGGAACCTGATCAAGAAGGCACTCGCCAACCACAACGCGGGTGGCACGCCCCTCAAGTAGCCACACCCAGCCGGTCGGCGCCGGCAATCTCAGCTCGCTCGTCGGCTTGAGGGCTTGCTCTGAAGCTCCAGGCTCGATGAGCTGGTCGTCTGTCGAACTGAAACCAGGAGACGACGAAGGCCCCGGCCCCAGAGCGGGGCGGGGCATAGGTTGCCAACAGTGGCGTAACCCGTGGGGTGGGGGGGGGGGGTGCCGCATAGGGGGGTGGGGGACGAAA
>NZ_JBFBJZ010000069.1:0-38376 GCF_040686255.1 Kitasatospora sp. NPDC085879
GTAGTAGTCCGCGACGATCTTGTTGAACATCGCCGGGTGGGCACGGCCGGTCCGGATGGCGGCGAAGTCGTCCTTGGCGACGGCGACGGCCTCGTCGACGGCCGCGGCGACCGGGGCGCTCAGCCCCATCCCCTCCTCGACCGTCCCGGGCTCGCAGCCGACCACGAACACCTGCCGGGGCGGGCTGCCGCCGGTGCCGGCGGCGAGGGTGGCGAGCAGCGCCAGCACCGCGTCCGGGCCCATCCGGTGGCCGTCCAGGGCGGGTGCCTGCGGCTCGATCGCCCCGGGCGCGGGGGCCTCCAGCAGGTACACGGTGCCGGGCGCTCCGCCGCGTGCGGTGGCGTCCACCAGCACGAGGGTGTCGTAGCCGTCCAGCAGCCGGTAGGCGAGGTGCACGCCGCGCACCCCGATGTCGGCCACCTCGACGCCCTCGGGCAGCGGCCGGCCGGCGAGCCGCCGGACGGCCTCGACGCCGAAGCCGTCGTCGCCGAGGAAGACGTTCCCGACCCCGGCCACCAGGACCCGGCGTTCGGTCTCCGTGCCGTCCGTCATGTCTCCTCCGCGGGGGCGAGCTCGTCCGGCTGGAAGTACAGGAAGCGGCCCTGGGCTCGCCACAGGTCGGCGCCCGGGTCGCCGTCGACGGTGACCGCGACGTGCACCGCGCCGTCGACGTCCTGCAGCACCGCCTCGACCAGGGCGGTGCGGCCCTGCAGGAAGAGGTCCTGGGCGTCGGTGCGGCGCCGTCCGGGCCGCAGCACGACCCGGTCGCCCGCACCGACCGCCCGTCCGTCGATCACCACCCGGTCGGTGGCCGGGTCCACGCCGGGGTCGCCGCCCGGGTCCCACCACGGGGTGTCCGGCCGGACCCCGGGGACGGCGGCCTCGGCCGGCGGGCCGGCGGTCACCTCGCGCAGCGCCCGGACGGCGCCGTGCAGACGCTCCATCACCTCCGGCGGCAGCGAGTCCGCCAGGTCGACGGCGGCGCCGGCCCGCGGGTCGGTGCCGCGCGCCTCGCGCTTCTCCTGCTCGGTCAGCGCCGAGGTGCGCAGCGCCAGGATCTCGTCGATCTCGGTGCCGTCGTACAGGGCGCCGGGGCTCTCCGGTGCCACCTGGGGGTGGTCCTCCAGGATGATCGGCGAGGAGAGCACCACGTCGGCGCGGCCGTCGTCGCCGGCCAGCACCGGCCAGGTGCGCAGGTTCCGGCACTCGGCGACGGCCTCCTTGGCCCACTCCGGCGGGTCGGTCATCGACACGAAGGAGCCGCTGTCCAGGCCGAGCAGCAGGTGCGCGGAGACCAGCGAGTTCGCCAGCGCCTCCTCCCGGCCGTTGTGGGGCCCGGCCGTCCAGGCGGTGGTGTTCTCCACCACGGCGCGCAGCCGGTAGGCGGCGTACGGGCCGGGCAGCGGCTGCAGCCGCACCCGCAGCACCCCGTCGACCTGGGCGCAGCGGCGGACGGTGCGGCCGACCGTCCGCTCGCCCTCGCGGACGGCCTCGATCTCGGTGCGGGCGGGGCAGTGGACGGGTGCCAGCACCTCGCCGGCCAGCAGCTCGTCGACGGTGGCCGACAGCTCGACGCGCTCCTCGACGCCCTCGTCCCAGGGGGTGAGCACCCGGTCGGCGAGCTCCAGCGCCTCGGTGTCCTCGTGGCCGCCGTCCTCGCGCAGCCGCTGCACGGTGCGCCGCTGGACACGCAGGAAGCGCAGTTCGGCCGTCAGGGTGGCGCCGCGGCGCGGCTCCACCAGGAGTTCGGTGCACTGGTCGGGGTGCTCGCCGGTGTCCTGGCCGAAGCCGGGCGGTACCAGGACGCCGAACTGCCAGCGCAGCCGGTTCTTGGCGGCGGACGCCCGGTACGGGTAGAGCACGTAGCCCTCGAACAGTACGGCGTCAGCGATCTGCCGGGCGCCGGCGAACCGCTCGGCGGCGGGGCGGACGGCGGTCATCGCACCCCCTCCCGAGCGAGGGCGGGCCCCGCGGCCGGGGCCGGGGCGGACGCCAGCAGGGCGCGCACCGTGGCCTCCCAGGAGGGCAGGCCGTGCCGGGAGCGGTAGGCGAGCAGCTCGTCCATGGTGTCCTTGGGCAGCCGCAGCCAGCCGCAGCCGGGGAAGTGCTGCTCCATCATCTCCCGCCACACCCGCACCGGGAGCTTCACCCTGGTCTCCTTGTGCCAGGGGACGGGCTGTACGCCGAAGCCGTCCTCGCCGGTGAAGACCGTGCCGGAGAACAGGATCAGCAGCGGTACGTCGCCGTCGGAGAGCGAGGCGAGGTAGCGGGTCGCGGCGATGTCCAGGTCGTAGGTGCAGGGCACCGGCAGCTCCGCGTCGGTGCTGCCGGTGAAGCCGGGCACCAGCAGCGGGACCTGTGCGAACTGGACGGGGTTGAGGCTGGTGCCCCAGCGGGAGCGTTCGCCGAACAGGTCGCCGAGCCGCTCGGCCTCGCCGTCGTCGTAGCTGCGCCGGGCCGGCTCGATCCGCAGCTGGCAGCGGAGCGCGAGGGCGTGCACCCGGGCGCCGCCGGAGCCGATCCGCAGCCGGAAGAGCAGGGTCGGCCCGGCGGCGTACCGGTCGCCCTGCACCCCGGTGCAGTCGAAGGTCAGGTCACAGGTCACGGCTTGTCCTCGGTCAGGGGCCGGGCGAGGCCGGCGAGGCGGTCGAAGAAGCCCTCCAGCTCGGCGCGGGCGGCCGGCCCGCCGTCGAAGCCCTGCCAGTGCAGCCGCATCCGCCCGACCAGCTCGTAGCAGGCGTCGACCGGCACCAGGTGGCAGGTCGTCACGCCGTCGGCGCGGCGGAGCAGCAGCGCCTCCACGTCCGGCTCCAGCATCTCCGCGAGCCCCGTCCGGCCGAGCACGGCCTGCCAGGAGCTCGGGTCGAGCTCGCTCTCGGCCGGTCCGGCCGGGCTGGGGTAGAGCGCGACGAGGCGGTCCAGGGCGGCGTTGCGCAGGAAGAAGACGGTGGAGACCGGGATCTGCAGCGCATCCCAGTCCGCGTCGTCCACGCGGTGCGCCGGGTCGACCAGGTAGCGGCGGGGCACGCTGCGGAAGCGGCCGCCGGCCGCACCCGGGCGGTCGAAGAGCAGGGCGCAGGCCGGGCACGCGCAGGCGAGCGCCCGCTGGGCGGTGTCGGCCAGGTGGCGGTGTTCGGCGGGCAGTTCGGCGCCGCAGAAGGTGCAGCGCTCCGGGCGGGGCGCCGCGGGTGCGCGCAGTCGGCGCAGTACCGCGGCGCCCGCGCCCGGGGCGTCGGTCGGGGACGTGGTCATCCGGCGTCCGCCCCCACCGGGGGCCGCCGCCCGATCTGCAGCAGCGCGGGCTGCGGCGGCGCCTGCTCCAACCGGATGTCCGTCACCTCGGGCGCCCAGCAGGCGAACACGGCCTCGACGTCCCGCCGCAGCGCCTCCTCGCCGCCGCAGCCGCACCCGCCGGGGGCGGTGCGCAGACGCACCGAGCCGGCCTCCGCGGCGTAGCCGATGAGTTCGGCCGGGCGGCCCGGCACGGCGGCGAGCGCCCGCCGGATCCGCTGCTGGACGCTCTCCGGGTGGAGGTCGTGCAGCACCAGCAGCCCGGAGACCACCTGGTCGTCGAGCAGCGCCGCCGGGACGGCGGAGCCGTTCGCGGTCAGCAGGGCGACCAGCCGCGCCAGGCCCTCGCCGTAGAACGCCATGAGTTCGCGGACGAGGTCCTCGGCCGCGGCGACGGACGCCGCGTCCCCCTCGCCGGCCAGGCGGTCCAGGACCTCCTGGACCCGCCGGCCGGCCGTTTCCGCGGTCATCAGGCGAGCCCGCTCAGCCCGGTGGGGACGTGCATCTTCTGCACCGTGCGCCCGTCGCCGACGTACATGTGCACGCCGCAGGGCAGGCACGGGTCGAAGCTGCGCACGGCCCGCATGATGTCGATGCCCTTGAAGTTCTCCGGGGAGTTCTCCTCGAAGATCGGCGTGTTCTGCACCGCGTCCTCGTACGGGCCCGGAGTGCCGTAGCTGTCGCGGACGCTGGCGTTCCACGGGGTCGGCGGGTACGGGTGGTAGTTGGCGATCTTGCCGTCGCGGATCACCATGTGGTGCGAGAGGACGCCGCGGACGGCCTCGGTGAAGCCGCAGCCGATCGACTCGTCCGGCACCTCGAACTTCTCCCAGGTCTGGGTGCGCCCGGCGCGGACCTCCTCCAGTGCCTTCTCGGCGAAGTGCAGGGCGGCCGCGGCGGCGTAGGCCTGGAAGTAGGTGCGGGCCCGGTTGCGCTCCAGCGCGTTGGACCACTGCGGGATCTTCCACTCGAAGGTGGTCTCCGGCTTGGTCATGGTCTTCGGCAGGTTGATGACCACGCTGTGACCGGTGGCCTTGACGTAGCCGATGTCGACCAGACCGGAGAGCGCGGTGGACCACAGGCGGGCGATAGGGCCGCCGCCGGTGTCCAGTGCCAGGTGGTCCTTGCCGTCGAACCAGCGCGGCGACATCACCCAGCTGTACTTGTCGTCGAAGTTCCGCTTCTGCGGCTGCGGGATGGTGTGCTGGTTCCACGGGTGCCGCGGGTCGACCGGGTTGCCGAGCGGGTCGTGGGTGACGAAGAGCTCCTGCCCCTCCCAGTCCTGGTAGTAGGAGCTGCCGAGCAGGATGCGGATGCCCAGGTTGATCTGGGTGAGGTCGTTGGTGACGAGCTTTCCGTCCACGATGACGCCCGGGGTGACGAACATCCGCCGGCCCCAGTCCGTCATGTTCCGGTACGTGAAGTCGCAGTGGTCGGGGTCGTTGAGGCTGCCCCAGCAGCCGAGCAGGATGCGGCGGCGGCCGACCTCCTCGTAGCCGGGCAGGGCCTCGTAGAAGAAGTCGAAGAGGTCGTCGTGGAGCGGCACGACGCGCTTCATGAACTCCACGTAGCGCATCAGCCGGCTGAGGTAGTCGGTGAACAGCTGCACGGTGGCGACCGTGCCGACACCGCCGGGGTAGAGCGTGGAGGGGTGCACGTGGCGGCCCTCCATCAGGCAGAACATCTCCCGGGTGTACCGGCTGACCTGCAGCGCCTCGCGGTAGAACTCGCCCTCGATGGGGTTGAGCGAGCGCATGATGTCGGCGATGGTCTTGTAGCCGTGCTCGGCGGCGTGCGGCGCCTCGGTGCGCTCGGCGCGCTCCAGCACCCCGGGGTTGGTCTCGCGGACCATCTTCTCGCAGTAGTCGACCCCGACCAGGTTCTCCTGGAAGATGTTGTGGTCGAACATGTACTCGGCGGCCTCGCCGAGGTTGATGATCCACTCGCCCAGGTGCGGTGGCTTCACCCCGTACGCCATGTTCTGGGTGTAGACCGAACAGGTGGCGTGGTTGTCGCCGCAGATGCCGCAGATCCGGCTGGTGATGAAGTGCGCGTCGCGCGGGTCCTTGCCGCGCATGAAGACGCTGTAGCCGCGGAAGACCGACGAGGTGCTGTAGCACTCCGCGACCTTCTTCTGCTTGAAATCGATCTTGGTGTGGATGCCCAGGCTGCCCACGATCCGGGTGATCGGGTCCCAGGACATCTCCATCAGGCCGTCGCCGGTCGGCTTCGCTGTCGTCGCCATCGGGAGTGTGTGCCCTTCGTCGTTGCGTCGGGGGGACAGGGGCGGACGCCGCGCGCCTGCGCGCGCGGCGTCCGGGGGTCGGTCACCAGGGGGTGCGGTAACCGGTGGTCAGCTTGCGGCCGGTGCGCCGCCACTTGGGCTCCTTGTCCACCGTCTTCGCGGTGATGGAGCGCAGGCGGCGGATCGCGGCGCCGTAGGCCCCGCTGGCGGTGGCGGAGATCCGGGCGCCCGGGGGCTCGTCCATGAAGGGCATGAACTTGTCCGGGAAGCCGGGCATGGTGCAGGCGATGCAGACGCCGCCCACGTTCGGGCAGCCGCCGACGCCGTTGATCCAGCCGCGCTTGGGCACGTTGCACTTGACGACCGGGCCCCAGCAGCCGAGCTTGACCAGGCACTCCGGCTCGCCGTACGCCTCCGCGAACTGGCCCTGCTCGTAGTAGCCGCCGCGGTCGCAGCCCTCGTGGACGGTCGCGCCGAACAGCCAGGTCGGCCGCAGCTTGTCGTCCAGCGGGATCATCGGCGCCGCGCCGGTCAGCTGGTAGAGCAGGTAGGTCAGCGTCTCGGAGAAGTTGTCCGGCTGGATCGGGCAGCCCGGCACGCAGACGATCGGCAGGCCGGCCTTGGAGGTCCAGTCCCAGCCCAGGTAGTCGGGCACGCCCATGGCGCCGGTCGGGTTGCCCGCCATGGCGTGGATTCCGCCGTACGTGGCACAGGTGCCGATCGCGACCACGGCCGTGGCCTTGGGCGCCAGCCGGTCGAGCCACTCGCTGGTGGTGATCGGCTGGCCGGTCTCAGGGTCGTCGCCGAAGCCGCACCAGTAGCCCTCGGGCTTGATCGACTCGTTCGGGATCGAGCCCTCAACCACCAGGACGAACGGCTCGAGTTCGCCGCGGTCGGCCTTGAAGAACCACTCGACGAAGTTGTCCGCGCCCTGCACCGGGCCGCACTCGAAGTCGATCAGCGGCCAGTGCACGGCGATCTCCGGCAGGCCCGGCAGGGCGCCGGTGACGATCTCCTCGATGCTCGGCTGCATCGCCGCGGTCAGCGAGACCGAGTCGCCGTCACAGCTCAGACCGGCGTTGATCCAGAGGATGTGCACCGGCGGCTGCTTGCCCGCCGGTGTCGTGCCCTGGCCCGCGGCCTGGGCGGTGGTAGCCGTAGCACCCATGTGGATGCCTCCTAGAAACGGGGATGAGACCGGACAAAACGGACTCAACGCTCTTCATAGCAGCGTCCGCACTCCACCGCCCGGGCGAACGGCCGACAGGGTCGCTCGAACGGGCTCAGTCGGTAGCAGGCGCCGGGCCCTTGTGCCGCTGTACCGCGCGGCATACGGTGTGTTCCGCCCCATCGAACAGAGTGTTTGATGGAGCCCCAGACCCGCCGGACGAACCGGGGAGCCATGACGGACCAGAGCACCGGCACCACGGCGGAGGCCGACGCCCGCGCCCTCGGCGCCCGGATCCGCGGCTACCGGGAGGCCCGCGCCCTGTCGCTGCGCGCCCTCGGCGAGGCGGCCGGCGCCAGCCCCGGCTTCCTCAGCCAGGTCGAACGCGGCCTCGCCGGGGCCAGCATCGGCAAGCTCCGCAGGATCGCCGACGCCCTCGGCCTCACCATGGCCGACCTGTTCGACCACTCCGCCCCGGCCGGCCCCCGGGTCGTCCGCCGCGAGCGCCGCCCCGCGCTGCCCACCGCGCCCGGCACCCGCAAGTACCTCGTCTCCCAGCGGCCGCTCGCCCACCTGGAGGTGTATGCGGGGGAGTTCGACCCCGGCGCCTCCACCGGCGAGGAGTCCTACACCCACGGCGACTCCCAGGAGATCCTGCTCGTCCTGGCCGGCACCGTCACCGTCGAACTCGACGGCCACCCCTACACCCTGGACGCCGGCGACAGCCTGGACTACCGCACCGCCACCCCGCACCGGGTGGCCAACCACTCCGACGCCCCCGCCGAAGTGCTCTGGATCGTCAGCCCGCCCACCCCGGACTGACCGCCCCTCACCTCCCGCGCCACCGCCAAGCCACCGCCCAGCCCCCACCCAGGCAGAGAACATGAGCCCCACACAGCCCGCCGGCCCCGCCCGCACCAACGGCAACGTCTCCTTCTGGTACGCCGCGGACGGTCTGCCGGCCCCGCGGCCCGCGCTCGACGGCGACATCGACGTCGACGTCGCCCTCGTCGGCGGCGGCTACACCGCCCTCTGGACGGCCTACTACCTCAAGCGGGCCGAGCCGTCCCTGCGGATCGCCGTCCTGGAGAAGGAGTTCGCCGGCTTCGGCGCCTCCGGCCGCAACGGCGGCTGGCTCACCGCCGCCCTCCCCGGCCAGTTCCGCCGCTACGCCGCGGCGCACGGCCGCCCCGCCGCCGTCGCCATGCAGCGGGCCATGTTCGCCACCGTCGACGAGGTCGTCGCGGCCGCCGCCGCCGAGGGCATCGACGCCGACATCCGCAAGGACGGCGAACTGCACGTCGCCGTCGGCGAGGTCCAGGAACGGCGGATGATCGCCCACCTGCCCGCGCTGCGCGAGGAGGGCTGGGGCGAGGAGGACATGGTCCGGCTCGGCGCCGCCGAACTCGCCGACCGCGTCCGGGTCGCGGGCGCCCGCGGCGCCCTGTGGACCCCGCACTGCGCCCGCATCCACCCGGCCCGACTGGTCCGCGGCCTGGCCGCCGCCGTCGAACGCCTCGGCGTCACCGTGTACGAGGGCACCGAGGTGCTGGAGATCCGCCCCGGCGCCGCCGTCTGCCGACGCGGCACCGTCCGAGCCCGGCACGTGATACGCGCCCTGGAGGGCTTCACCGCAGGACTGCGCGGCCACCGCCGCACCTGGGTGCCGATGAACAGCAGCATGATCGTCACCGCCCCGTTGGACCGGAAGGTCTGGGACGAGATCGGCTGGCAGGGCGCCGAGGTGCTCGGCGACGAGGCGCGCAGCGCACCGCCGACGACCGGATCGCCATCGGCGGCCGCGGTGTCCCCTACCGCTTCGGCTCGCACGTCGACACCAGGGGCGAGACCCACGCCTCGACCCAGCGCCAGCTCGCCGCCCTGCTCGGCCGGCTGTTCCCCGTGGCGGCCGACGCACCGGTCGACCACGCCTGGTCGGGCGTGCTCGGCGTGCCCCGCGACTGGTGCGCCACCGTCCGGTACGACCCGGCGACCGGGCTCGGCGCGGCCGGCGGCTACGTCGGCCACGGCGTCGCCACCGCCAACCTGGCCGGCCGCACCCTGCGCGACCTCGTGCTCGGCCACGACACCGAGCTCACCCGGCTGCCCTGGGTCGGCCGCAGCGTCCGCGGCTGGGAGCCCGAACCGCTGCGCTGGCTCGGCATCCGCGGCCTGTACGTCGCCTACCGCGCCGCCGACCGCCGCGAGGCCGCCGGCCTCGGCCGCACCTCGCTGATCGCCCGCGCCGCGGACCTGGTCAGCGGCCGCTGAGCCGCGCCGCGCCGGGCCCCGGCGCGGTGGCCGTGGGCCGTCGGATTCAGGCCGCGGCGGCCCGCAGCGGCTTCAGCTGGGCGATCCAGGAGTCCTTGACGGTGAATCCGACATGCTCGTACAGACCGAGCGCGCCGGTCGGGGAGTCGGCGTCGACGCCGAGCGAGGCGGTGGCGAACCCGGCCTCGCGAGCCTCCGCCAGGGCCCGCACCAGCAGGGCCGAGGCGATGCCCCGCTTGCGCCCCGCCCGGCGGGTGCCGACCAGCGAGATGTACATGTCCCGCTCGCCGGTCGCCTCGGTGTGCGCCGCGTACTCCTCGGCCAGCACCATGCCCAGCGGGGTGCCGCCGTCGGCCGCGCCGTCCTCGACGTCGTAGGCGACGAACCCCAGGCCGGGGCGGAAGGCCGGACCGGACGTCATGTGCGCCCAGCCCTGCTCGCTCGACTCGGTCGAGCCCCAGTGGTCGCGGAAGGCCTCGTTGCGCACCATCCGGGCGTCCTCGGAACGCTCGGCGGTGAAGCCGCGCAGCTCGATCCCTGGCGGGGCCGGGATGTCCGGCAGCGGCGCCGTCAGGTCCCGGGTCATGCCGTGGAACCACCGGGCGGGCGTGTAGCCGTGCGCCGCGTACAGCTCGGACGCCCGGGCGTTCCGGGCGAGGCTGGAGCTGTAGAGGGTCAGCGGGCGGTCCGGGTAGCGCTCGCGGTGCAGCGGCGGCGCCGCCCGCTCCGCCCAGGCCAGCAGGGCCGCGCCGACGCCCCGCCCGCGGTACGCGGGATGGACGGCGCCCAGGTAGTACATCTGGTGCACCGGATCGGCCTCGGTGCGCGCCTTCAGATAGCCGTAGCCCACCATCGTCGAGCCGTCGTAGAACGCGACCGAGCCGCGGGCGAAGTCGCAGTACGGGTCGGCCAGGTACTCCGCGAGGTCGTCCGGGCCGAGGTGGTCGTCCTCGTGGTCCTCCGCCTCGACGGCGGCCAGCAGCGCCAGCCAGGCATCGAACTGTTCGGCTCCGATCGGCCGCTGTTCGAATGGTTCGTCAGTGCCCATACCGGGGGATTCTGGCCGCCCGGCCCGGGCCTTCGCAAAGGATTTACCGGGCCGTCGGCCCGCTGCCGTTCGCGGCCGCGGTACCGGGGCGGTCCGCCAGCTCGTAGAGGGCGTTCGTGGTCTCCGGGTGCTGGATCTCGTCGAGCAGGTGGTCCTGCTCAGGGTTGCCCGAGTAGCGGAGCGTGGTGACCCGCTCGCTCGTCGCGTCCGCCGCGTCCTTGGGCTCCAGTGAGTTCACCGCGGCCTCCTTCCGGTGACGTCCGGCCCACGCCACCAGTCTAGGGTCGCCCCGCGGCCCGCGACCGCCCACCGGAGGGCCGTGTCGGGGCTGCGGGGCGATTCCCTTCGACGGGTCCCGTCCGGCGGTGGCTCCGGGCGCCCGCCAGGACGCCATCCGGTGCCCCGGATCGTCGACCGTGCCGGCATCCGGCTGTTCGCGGTCGCGGCGGCTTCCTCCCGGCACCTGAACGGACTGCGGTGACCACCGAGTTCACCGCGTCCACGCCGACCACCCGGGGCCGCGGTCCGGCGGGCGGAGGCACCCCCGGGCGTCCGGGCGACGGGCTGTCAGGGGGGTGTGCCAGAGTCTGTGCATGCTCGAGATCGTGGTGAAGACGGAGAACCGGGGCCGGTACGTCCGGGTGTCCGCCGAGGAGCTGGCGGGGCTGGTCCGGCGGATCGGTGCCGAGGGTGACCGGTTCCTGGTGGTGCAACGGATACCCGACCTGCCGGACGTCTTCGCCCAGGTCTGGCACAAGACCGGTGGGGACTACACGCTGGAGCACCGTGACGGAGGCGCCGACCGGCACTTCCAATCCATGGTCGACGGGCCCGAGGCCGTGATCGAGGCACTGACCGGCTGGGCCCGGCAGGACGAGGGCTGGGAAGCCGGCAGGTCCTGGGAGGTGCTGGACATGGGCCCCGCCCCCGAGGTGCCGCCGCTCGACCTCGCCGAGGAGGAGCGCGCGGAGCTGGAGCAGTGCGTCCGCACCGAACTGCTCGGCGGCTACACCACCCGCGCCCGACTGGCCGAGACCGCCGAGTACCACTTCGTCAGCGGGGACCGGCGGCCCGTCTCGCCTGAGCAGGCGCAGGCGCTGGCCGACCGGATGTGGCTGGAGCGCGTCGCCGAGCAGGCCGCGTGGCAGGGTGAGACCGACCCGGAGCGGCTCAGCCGGGCCTTCGCCGCGCTGCAGGAGGCCGGCATCACCGCCCGCGAGAACTTCACCTGCTGCCGCAGCTGCGGGCAGGCCGAGATCGGCGGCGAGGGCGGCCCCGATGCCCGGGGCTTCGTCTACTTCCACACCCAGTGCACCGACTCGGCGGCCGCCGGCCACGGGCTGATGCTGATGTACGGCGGGTTCGACGACACGGAGGAGACCACCGTGGCGGTGGGCCGCGAGGTGGTGGCGGCCCTGCAGGCGGTCGGCCTCCCGACGACGTGGGACGGCGACCCCGCGCGGGCCGTCCACGTCACCCCGCTGGACTGGCGGCGCCGCCTGGTCGGTTAGGCCCTCGCTTGCGAGGCCGACCTCAGCCGGTGTCCGTTTCGGCTGTCGCGTCGGAGGCCGGTCCGGGTGGGCGGGAACGGTGGGGTGATCCGCGCCCACCCGGGGGCGGGTGGTGGGGTTCCGGGGGTGGGATCAGGCCGTGGTGGCCGCGGCGGCGGCGCAGAGGCGGGACATCGCCTCGGGCGGCAGGGCCGGGTTGGCCGCGGCGGCCTCGCGGACCTGCCAGTCAGGGTCGGCGAGCAGGCTGAGCACGGTGTCCGGCGGCAGGGCCGGGTGGCCGGCGGCGGAGCGGCGCGCCCGGGCATCGGCCAGGCAGGGCAGCAGGGCGGCGGCGGTCGCGTGTGGGTGGCGGGCGATCTCGCGGAGGGCCTTCCGGGCGGCCGGGCGGTGCCGGGCCAGCGCCTCCAGCAGGGCGGGTGGCGCGTCCGGGCTGGCGGCGATCGCGGCGTGCACGTGGTCGCCGAAGCGGCGGGCCATGCTGCGCAGGGCGGTCCCGCCGAGCCCCGGGTGGCCGGCGACGGACGCGGCGACCTTGGCGTCCGGGTCGGCGGCCAGCGTGTCGCGGACCTCGGACGGCAGGTCGCGCCGCCGGGCGACCAGCATCCGTACCCGGGCGTCGGCCGAGCCGGCGAGCTCCCGTGTCTCGGCGGGAGAGGCGCCGGCGATCCTCGGTAACAGCTCCGGTCCGACCCGGACGCTCGCCGCCGTCCGGGCGAGGAGGTCGAGCGGGAGGCGGGGGTGGTGGGCGAGGGCGCGGAGCACGGCGGCGTCCGGGTCGACGGCGAGCCTGCGGAGCACGGCCTCGCCGACCGCCGGGTTCCCGGCGAGGGCGGTCCGCACCCAGGCGGTGGTGTCGCCGGCCAGCCAGGCGTACTCCTCGGGCGGCAGGTCGGTGCGCCCGGCCAGTGCCTGACGCAGCATCATCGACGGGTGTCCGACCAGGCGGGCGGCGGCGTCCGCGGGAGTGCTCGGATTGCCCAGCGCCGCGTACCGGATCGCGTGCAGGGCGGACTCGTGCCCGCCGAGGCACCCCGCGCCCGGCGGCAGCTCGCAGTCGCCGAGCGGGCAGTCGAGCGGGTGCGGGAACGGGACGTCCCGGCGCTCGCAGACGTCGCACCACCGGGCCGGGGGCAGCCCCTCGCCGGTGAGAAGCGCGGCCAGCACGGCCGGCGGGGTCGCCTCGTTGGCCGCCGCCCCGAGCCGGACCCGGGCGTGCGGGTGTGCCGCCAGCCGGGCGGCCAGCTCCGGCGGCGCGTGACGGGCGAGTTCCTCGACGACGTCCGTCTCGGGGTCGCCGGCCAGCGTCTCGGCGACGTCCGGCGGAAGACCGGGGCAGCCGGCGAGTCGTTCCCGGCGGGCCGGGTCGGGGTCGGCGGCCAGGCGGGCGGCCCAGGAGGGATCGCCGCGGCCCTCGTCCAGCAGGGCGATGGCCGCGTCCGGTTGAGCGGCGGGGTCGGTGTCGGCCGCGCGGAGGTGCCCGTTGTAGGCGAGCGCGACGGCGGCCGAGTCGTCGAGGCCGGCGAGGGCGGCGGTCTGGGCCCGGCTCAGGTCCGGGCGGTCGGCGAGGGCCGAGGCGAGCAGGAGACAGAGGTCCTCGTCCGCCTCGCCGGTCGGGGGCCAGGCCAGGCGGTCGATGAGACGGTCCACCAGATGGGGTGGCAGCGCGGGGTTGGCGGCGAGTCCGCTCAGAAGGTGCAGCACCCGGGGAATCCTGTCAGAGGAGGCTCGGCGGCGGGTCCGATTCGGTCTCGCCCCGTGCGGAGCCTTGACAGGTCAGCCGGGCACCTCGGCGGCGGCGCGGAACTGGCGCGCGTGGGCAGCCAGTTCCTCCACGGTGGGACCGCCGGCGGCGCCCGTCTCGGTGTAGGTGACCAGCATGCTGCCGTCCACCCAGGTGCACTGGCCCGCACCGCTGCTCTCCGGGACGGTGCCGCAGGCCATCGCGCCGCCGCGCGGGCCGGGGTCGACGCTGCGGACGCCGTCCAGCCGCACGCCGGCGCGGGCCGCGGCGTCGAGGTGCTCCCGCAGTACCCGCTCCGGGGCGAAGACGTGCCGGTGGACGCCGAGCGCCGTCACCCTGACGGAACTGCCGTCGGTGTACCGGGCGGTGATCGGCCCGTGGCCGCGCGAGACACCGGTGCGGTACGCGCCGAGCGGCCCGGTGGACTGCGTCACGGTGGTGGAGGTCACCCGGACCGTGTTCGGGCCGTCCTGTTCGGTGGTCAGGGGCCGGAAGGTCGGCGGTGCGACGAAGCGGTGGGCGCCGAGCGCGGCGAAGTTCGCCCGGTACGCGTACCCGAGGCCGCCGGCGGCCACGAACAGGGCAGCCGGTGCCACGGCCGCCGCTCGGCCGCGCAGCGCGCGGCCCCGGGCCGGCCGCACCTGCTCGGGGGCGGCCATCGGCGTGTCGGGCCGGACGGCCCTCTCGTCGCGCGGTGTGTCGGTCATGTCCCCCCGGAGCCGGTCGTGGTGGCAGCTGCCGCCGAGCGCATCAGGACGAGCCGAGCGGGCGCACGATCGATTGCCCCGATCGTCCTCGGCCGTCCGCAAGTCTCCGTGTCGGATCGTTACCGGCCGCCGGTGGCGGCGCTGTCGGTGGCGTGTGGCACAGTGCCGCGCATGGAGAACGACCTGCACGGCGAGGCCCTGATCGAGCGCGTCATCGCGAAGGTGCGCGAGGACGGCTGGGCGACGGCCGACATGCCGGACCTCGCCGACGAGCCGGTGCCGCTGCCCGCCGAGGCCATCGACCGGCTCCGGATGCCCGGCGGGCGCCCGCTGCCGCCCAGCCTGCGGCGCTGGCTGGCCTTCGACTCCGCGCTGCCGGTGGGCCTCGGCTGGTACCCCGAGCCGTCCTCGCCCGACCTCGGTGGCGGCTCCCTCGCGGAGACCGCCGACGAGCTGTACGGCTTCGACACCGGCACGACCGTGTGGTCGGAGATGTTCGCCGAGTTCGAGGCGCTGCTGCCGGGGCGCTGCCTGCCGCTGGTCGGCGGCTGCGACTCACGGCGGCTGCTGTACATCGGCGAGCCCGACTCGGCGGGGGAGTACCCGGTGCTGGTCACCGACCTCGACGACATGCCGTACGTGGCGGTGATGTACCCGGGGCTGGACGTGTACCTCGCCGACGAGGCCGGCCTGCTCGACCTGGACTTCGACACCTACACCGGTCTGATGGACCATCCGGTCTACGGCGCCCGGATGCGGGAGCACGCCGAGCGGACGCGGCTGGGCAGCGATGGGCTGGAGATCCAGGACCTGCCCTTCCTGGACGAGGACGCGGCCCCGGCGTCCTGACGCACCGTACGCGCCCCGCGCGGCCCGCACCGGGCCGCGCGGGAGGCCGCCGTGCCGCGGCCCGGTCCGGCCACCGGCGGCTCCGCTCCACGGGTGGGTCGATTTGTGGCGATCTAGCATCGTTCGAGAACGGAACGTGGCTGTGCGTCAGGCCGTCCGGTCCGTACCGCTGCCGTCCCCAAGGCCTGCGGACCCCTCTCGAAAGGATCCACCGCCGTGCGTGTGCCCACCCCCGCGAGACTCCTGCTGCCGGCGCTGAGCGCCGCCCTCTCCGTGCCGCTGCTGACCGCCGCCCCCGCCGCGGCGACGCCGCCGGCCGAGTTCGGGGAGCTCGTGCAGTTCAAGAGCGCCAAGTTCGGCAAGTGCATCTTCGACACGCCCGGCGGCGGCGACAACTACAAGCTGCGCGACTGCCACGCGGACGACCTGCGGCAGCAGTTCGCCCGGGACCTGCTCGGCGACGGGTCGATCGTCTACAAGGGCGTCGCCTCCGGCCAGTGCCTGGACAACAACGGCACGGCGGCCTACGCCCACGACTGCAACAGCAGCGGCTACCAGCACTGGTGGGAGAAGAACAAGGCCGGACCGGTGATCACCCTGCAGAACCAGCAGACCCTGCAGTGCCTCGACAGCGACGGTGAGAACGTCTACGTCCACGAGTGCGGCGAGCTGACCAACCCGAACCAGCGCTGGCAGATCATCACCCTGCCGTCCTGAGCGAGGCGGCGGCCGGGGGCGCGCGGGTGTCGTTCGGACAACCCCTGCGCGCCACCGCACCACCCCGGCCGTGGCCAGGTCGTGCGCCGTCGCGGGAACAACCGCGATCGCCGCGGGCTTGTCCCCGGTGTACCGAGATCATCGGCTGAAGGGGACCGGGCCATGACCACCTTGACCGTCCGTTACATCGGCGGGCCGACCGCCGTCCTGGAGCTCGGCGGCGTCCGGCTGCTCACCGATCCGACCTTCGACGGGCCCGGCTCCCACCCGGTCGGCGCCCGCAGCCTGACCAAGACGGCCGGCCCGGGGCTGCCGCTCGCCGAGGTCGGCCCGGTGGACGCCGTCCTGCTCTCGCACGACCACCACCCGGACAACCTCGACGCCTCCGGCCGCGAGCTGGTCACCGGTGGCGCGGTGCCGACGGTGCTGTCGACCGGCTCGGCGGCCGACCGGCTCGGCGGGGTGGTCCGGGCGCTGCCCAACTGGGCGCACACCGTGCTGCCCCGGCCCGACGGCGGCTCGCTCCGCGTCACCGGCGTGCCCGCGTTGCACGGCCCGCAGGGCAGCGAGCCGCTGGTCGGCGAGGTCACCGGATTCGTGCTCTCCGGCGGAGGCCTGCCCACCGTCTACGTGAGCGGCGACAACGCCTCGCTGGACATCGTCCGCGAGATCGCCGACCGGGTCGGACCGGTCGACGTCGCGCTGATTTTCGCGGGCGCGGCCCGCACCCCGCTGATCCCGGACGCGCCGCTCACCCTCACCAGCGCACAGGCCGCCGAGGCCGCCGCGATCCTCGGCGCCCGCCACGTCGTGCCGCTGCACTTCGAGCACTGGACGCACTTCACCGAGGACGGCGACGCGCTCACCAAGGCCTTCGACACCGCCGGGCTGGCCGACCGCCTGCACCGCCTCGCCCCGGGGGCACACGTCCGGCTCTGAGCAGGGCGACGGCCCGGGGCCGCGGAGCCCGTCCGCCGTCCCGGGCCGTCCCGGCGTGGTCCGCTCACTCGCCCGCGGCGGGCTCCCGGCCGACCGTCAGCGAGCTGCCGGAGGCGCGCAGCATCCCGTCGCGGGGGACGACCTTGATCCGCTCCCGGCCCTCGCGCTCGCCGAGCGCCCGCTCGTGCGCGTCCAGGCGCTGCCAGCCCTCCCAGGTCGTGTAGTCGACGCCGCGCTCCTCGAGGAAGGCCACCACCGCGTCCTCGGCCGGCGACTCGGCGAGCCGCAGCAGCCCGGCCCGCTGGTCCGCGACCAGGCAGGCGACGGTCTCGTTGGCATCGCCCTTGGTGTGCCCGATCAGGCCGACCGGACCGCGCTTGACCCAGCCGGTGACGTACGTGGACGGCAGGTGCGCCCCGGCCTCCAGCACCCGGCCGGCCTCGTGCGGGACGGTCGCCGCGATGCTGTCGAAGGGCAGCTTCGGCAGCTCGTCCGACTTGTAGCCGACCGCGCGGTACACCGCCTGGACGTCCCAGTCCTGGAAGACACCGGTGCCCTTGGTGTCGCCGGTGCCGTCGAGGGCGGTGCGCTCGGTGCGCAGGCCCACCACCCGGCCGTCCTCGCCGAGGATCTCCACCGGGGACTCGAAGAAGTGCAGGTGGATCCGGTGCGGGCGGTCGCCGGTGTCGCGGATCGCCCAGTTCTCCAGCGTCGAGGCCACCATGTCGGCCTGCTTGTTGCCGCGCCGGGTGGCGATCGAGCCGTCGTCGTAGTCGATGTCCTCCGGGTCGACGATCACCTCGATGGTCGGGGAGTGGTCGAGCTCGCGCAGCTCCATCGGGCTGAACTTGGCCTGCGCCGGGCCGCGCCGCCCGAAGACGTGGATCTCCACGGCCCGGTTCGCGGCCAGGCCGTCGTACACGTTGCCCGGGATCTCGGTGGGCAGCAGCTCGTCCGCCGTCTTGGCCAGGATGCGGGCCACGTCGAGAGCGACGTTGCCGACACCGAGCACCGCGACCTTCTCGGCCTCCAGCGGCCAGCTGCGGGGCACGTCCGGGTGGCCGTCGTACCAGGAGACGAAGTCGGCCGCGCCGTACGAGCCGTCCAGCTCGATGCCGGGTATCAGGAGGTCGCGGTCGGCCACCGCGCCGGTCGCGAAGACCAGGGCGTCGTAGAAGCGGTGCAGGTCGTCGAGGGCGAGGTCGCCGGGGTAGTCGACGTTGCCGAAGAACCGGACCTGAGGCTTGTCGAGCACCTGGTGCAGGGCGGTGACGATGCCCTTGATCCGCGGGTGGTCGGGCGCCACGCCGTAGCGGATCAGCCCGAAGGGGGCGGGCAGCCGCTCCAGGATGTCGATCGAGACACCGGGCTCGGCGGCGAGGTCGGACTTGAGCAGGGCGTCGGCCGCGTACACACCGGCGGGGCCGGCTCCGACGATCGCGACCCGGACGGGGCGGGACATGGCGGCATCCTTCGGCAGGGGCGGGCCGCGGACGACCCGGGAACGGACGGCGGAGAGGTTTCCGAGTGCCACCTTCGCCGCCGCGGCCGCGCCGCGGTACATACCTCTGCTTTATGGCCCCATAGGTTTGACTTATGGATGGGCCGGAACGCTTCTGCCGTCGGCCCTCCTCTCGGGCAGCGTACAGCGACCGCCCCCGGCCGGTGCACGCTGCTTATTTCAAGGCTCGACAAAAGTGGGCGCGGCGGCGCTAGACTCCCGGACGGCGCTGCCTTCGGGGCGCTGTCCCGCCGCGTGTCGCGGCGTCCGAGGATCCCGTGCCGACCACCGAGGAGCGCCATGTCCGCCGCCGCCATGTCTGCCGCCGCTGTGACCGCTGCCGCCGTGACCGACGGGGCCGAGCAGGAACGTGTGGAGCGATGCGTCCGGCAGGTGCTCGGCGCGGTACGGGTGACCGGTGGGCGGGCGCTGCACGGCGGGCTCTACAACTCCGCCCGGCTGGTCGAACTCGCCGACGGCCGACGCCTGGTGCTCAAGGCCGCGCCGCCCGCCGACGCGCCCGCGCTCACCCACGAGCAGGGCCTGCTCGGCACCGAGACACTCTTCCACCGGCTCGCGGCCCCCACCGGCGCGCCCGTCCCCGCCGTCCTGCACCACGAACCGGCCGGCCCCGAGAACTCCGGCGAGTGGCTGCTGCTCGGCTACCTCGACGGCGCCACCTGGGACGAGCTGCGGAACGAGCTGACACCGGAGCACCGGGCCGCGCTGCGCCGCGAGTTGGGTGCGGCCGCCGCCCGGATCGCCACCGCCACCGGCCCGCGCTTCGGCTACCCGCAGCCCGTCCCCGGCCTGCAGGGCACCGACTGGCCGGAGGCGTTCACCGGCATGCTGCAGGCCGTACTCGCCGACGCCGCCCGCTTCGACGTGCCGCTCCCCGCGCCCGCCGACACCCTGGCCGGCCTGCCGGAACGGTTCGCCGAGGCACTGGCCGACGTCCGCCGACCCGCCCTCGTCCACTTCGACGCCTGGGAGGGCAACCTCGTCGTCACCCGCGACCCCGAGGGCGGCCCGCGCCTCGGCGGCCTCATCGACGGCGAACGCGCCTTCTTCGGCGACCCGCTCGCCGAACTCGTCGGCCTCGACCCGCTCGGCACCCCCGAGGGCGACCCCGACCTGATGGCGGGCTACCGGAGCGTCACCCCCGCCCTCGCCACCGACAGCCCGTCCGCCCGGGCACGCCTGGCGCTCTACCGCATCTACCTCGCGCTCGTCATGCGGGTGGAGAGCGCGCCCCGCGGCTACGCCCCCGACCACACCGCCTGGCTGCTCTCCTGGTCGGCCGACCGCGTCACCGAGCAACTGGCCGTCCTCGCCGCGCTCGACCGTTAGGCCGTCAGTCGGCGGGTTGACGACGGGCGAGCAGATGCGCCTGGGGGCCGGGGCGTTCGCCCTCGTACGGGGCGCGGACGGACCGGGCGACCTCCGGGAGGCCGGCGTCCGCCAGGAGTGCGGCGAGTGCGTCCGGCCACCAGCGGTAGGCGAGTGCCACCTTGTGGTCGAAGGCCTCGACCGGTGGGACGGGTCGGTCGACGGCCTGGAAGGCCAGCAGCAGATGTCCGCCCGGTGCCAGCAGCCGGTGGAACTCGGCGAACACCGCCGGCAGCTCCTCCGGCGGGGTGTGGATCAGGGAGTAGCGGGCGAGGATGCCGCCGAGCGAGCCGTCGGCGAGCCCGAGGTCGGCCATCGAGCCCTCCTCGAACCGCAGTTCGGGGTGCCTCGACCGGGCGATCGCGACCATGGCCGGTGCCAGGTCCACCCCGAACGCCATCAGCCCCAGATCCCGCAGGTGTGCCGTCACATGGCCTGGCCCGCAGCCGAGATCGGCCACCGGGCCGCCGCCCTGCTGCCGCGCCAGCTCGGCGAAGGCCGCGAGCATCGCCCGGTCCAGCGGGTACCCGGCGAGGTCGTCCGCGAACAGTTCGGTGTAGCGCACGGCCACCGCGTCGTACGCGGACCGGGTGGTGTCGAGGTGGTCGGAGCCGGAGGTCTCGGTCATGCAGGCAGGCTATCCGGGCCCGCGGCCGCCACCGTGCTCTCCCGGGGCCCGGCCGACGTCACCGACGTGGGTGGTCGAACGTCGGACTCAACGGCGTCAATCAACTCTTCGCCGTGGCAGCGGACGGCGGCGTCCACTCCCGCGACGTCGGTTACACGGCCGGCATCCGGGGCGAGTGGCTCGCCGTCTCCGGTGACGCGGTCGCCGCGTGGTCAGCCGGTCCGGGAGGCCAGCCGTGCCGCGCGCAGGTTGAGGTAGTGCCGTTCGGGGAGGCTGGTGGCGCGTTCGGCGGCCGCGCGGTAGTCGGCGAGGGCGGCCTGCCGGTCGCCGGCCATCTCCTCCAGGTGGGCCCGGGCGGCGAACAGGCGCTGGTGGCCGGCGAGGGCGTCGGGGGTGTCGAGGCGGGCGAGCAGGTCGAGGCCGGTACGCGGGCCGTGCACCATGGCGGCGGCCACCGCGCGGTTGAGCCGGACCACCGGGCTGTCGGAGAGGCGTTCCAGCACGCCGTACAGCGCCAGGATCTGCGGCCAGTCGGTGGCCTCCGCGGTGGCGGCCTCGTCGTGCACGGCGGCGACGGCGGCCTGCACCTGGTAGGGGCCGACCGGTCCGCGCGGCAGGGTCGCGGTGATCAGCGCGGTGCCCTCGGCGATCGCCGAGGCGTCCCAGCGGCCGCGGTCCTGCTCGGCGAGCGGGACGAGTTCGCCGTCCGGCCCGGTGCGGGCGGTGCTGCGGGCGTGGGTGAGCAGCATCAGGGCGAGCAGCCCGGCCGCCTCGCTGCTGTCGGGGACGGCCCGGTGCAGCGCCCGGGCGAGCCGGATCGCCTCCCGGGAGAGGTCGACGCGCTGCAGGTCAGGGCCGCTGCTGCTGGTGTGGCCCTCGGTGAAGACCAGGTAGAGGACCTGCAGCACCAGGTCGAGGCGGCGCGGCAGCTCCTCGGGGGCGGGCATCGAGAACGGCACGCCGGAGGACCTGATCCTCTGCTTGGCGCGGCTGATCCGCTGCCCCATGGTGGCCTCCGGCACCATGAAGGCGCGGGCGATCTCCGCGGTGGTGAGTCCGCCCACCGATCGGAGGGTGAGTGCGACGGCGGCGGCCGGCGTGAGCACCGGGTGGCAGCAGAGGAAGAGCACGGTGAGCGAGTCGTCCCGGTCCGCGGTGCCGTCCTCGTCGGCGGGCGGCGCGGTGCGGCGGTCCTCCGGCTCGCGGGCGGCCACGGTCTCCTCGCGCCGGCGGCGGGCCGTCTCGCTGCGGATCTGCTCGGTCGTCCGCCGGGCGGCGACCTGCACCAGCCAGGCCTGCGGGTGGTCCGGCAGGCCCTGCTCGGGCCACTGGACGGCTGCCGCGAGCAGAGCCTCCTGGACGGCGTCCTCGGCGGCGTAGAAGTCGCCGTACCTGCGGGTGAGCACGCCGACGACCCGCGGCGCGAGTTCGCGCAGCAGGTCGTCGACGCGGGGGCCGGTGCCGGTCAGCGGTCAGAGCTCGGTCGGCGGGGCGGCCATCACCTGGCGCACCTCGATCGCCATGTTGAGCGGCTTGCCGCCGGGGCCGGGCGCGGCGGAGGCGTGCGCGGCGATCTCGATCGCCCGCTGCTCGTTCTCGCAGTCGACGATCCAGTAGCCGGCCAGGAACTCCTTGGTCTCGGGGAACGGCCCCTCGGTGACCAGCGGGCTGCCGCCGCCCGAGGCCCGGACGATCTTCGCGGTGTCCGGGAAGGCCAGGCCCTGGCCGTCCACGAACTCGCCGTCGGCGACCAGCTTCTCGTTGGTGGCGGCCATGAAGGCGATGTGCGCCTGCACCTCCTCCTCGGTCCACTCGGTGATCGGAGGGAAGTCGGTGCCCTGCGCGCTGAACTGCATCAGCAGCATGTACTTCATCGTTCTCTCCTCGCTCTGGACGGGCCCGGGCGGGCCGCTGTCACAGGTGGGTAGAAGCCGGCGGCGCGATTTCGACATCCCCGGAGGGGAGCGGGCGAGATGGTTTCGGCGCGGTGGCCCGATCCGGACCCGGGACAGCTAGCGCAGATCGGCGCGGCGGGCGCGACCCCACCAGGAGAGGAAGGTGTCGATGACCTGGCCCGTCCCGGCCGGGGTCGGCCGGCGGTGCCGCGGCAACGACCAGGCGCGCGCCTGCTCGGCGAGGTCCCGGGGTGAGCAGGAGCAGCCGGCGGAGGGGGAGCACGGTGTCATGGACGTGGCCTTCCCCTGCACTGTCGCGGTCTCGTCACAGAACCGTACCGGTGGCGCAACTGCGGCCCGGTTCCGACGCGCCATCGGTAACGGAACATCAGAGTCCGTTTGTGAGGCCGAAGGGGCCGGTCGGGCGTCCGCCGCGGTGATCCTGAGCTCTTGCTGGGAGTCGTCCGGGTGCACGGACGGCTTCGGCCGGGTACGGTTCCCTGGTCGAGCGGCTCGACGGGGCTGCTTGCTACCCCCCGGTCACCTGGGAGTTTGCTGAGTGGCGGGCGCGCGGGGTGCTCGGGGTGGGTACGTGTGAAATGGCAAATGACCTATGTGCTGATTATTCGACAACTTTGCACTCTCCTGGGTGATTCGGTGGATGCGCCCGGGGCTGATGGTCATACGATGTGCGGCGGGGGATGACGTTGCGCGGCGCCCTGGGCGCCGCGTTTTTGGTGACCACACGTACACCGCAATGCGCACTCGCACATCGCACAATCCGGACGGCGACTCTCCGCGCAACGCGCGCCGTCCGAGGGGGAGGGACACCTCATGGGGCGTAGAGCCCGAATTGCCGCTGCCTGCACGGTGGCGGGTCTCGTCATGACGCTCGCGCCGATGCCCGGCGCGTACGCGGCCACGACTCCCAGGATCGACCTGCGGCTGCTGGTCGTCGACGACGGCGGACCGGCCGTCGGCGCGATCGTCGCCGAACTCGACAGCACCGGCGTTCCGTACACCCGGATCGACCTCGCCTCGGCGGGTCGCCAGACCATCGCCGCCGGCTTCCTCAGCGACACCGTGAACGGCGCCCCGCGCGCCAAGTTCCAGGCCGTGGTGATGCCGAGCGAGAGCCCGGCCGGCCTGAGCGCCGCCGAGCTCACCGCGCTCGCCTCCTACGAGCAGCAGTTCGGCATCCGCCAGGTCGACGCCTACACCTACGCGGGCGCCAACGTCGGCCTCAACTGGGGCACCCTGCCCGGCGCGTACGCCGGCACCCTGGACGGCGTCCAGGCGCAGGTGACGGCGGCCGGCAAGTCCGGGCCGTTCGGCTACCTCGAGGGCGGCATCGCCTTCGAGGACAACTCGCCCTCCGTCTCGGAGAGCTACGGCTACCTCGCCACCCCGCTCGCCCAGCAGGCGGCCGGCGCCACCTTCACCCCGTACGTGGACGCGCCGATCCCCGGCACCGGCACCCGGGGCTCGCTGGTCGGCGAGTACGCCCACGACGGCCGCCGCGAACTGGTCGTCACCTTCGTCTACAACGCCTACCAGCGGCAGTACCGCGAGCTCGCCCGCGGCATCGTCGAGTGGGCCACCGAGGGCATCCACCTGGGCTACGACCGCAACTACTTCGCCCTGCACGTCGACGACGTCTTCATGTCGGACGACCGCTGGGACACCACCCTCAAGTGCACTCCCGGCGACGTCACCTGCCCGCCCGGCAGCAACCCGGAGGAGCACCCCAGCCGGATGACGGTGGCGGACGCCGAGTACCTGAAGCAGTGGCAGGCGAGCCACGACTTCAAGGTCGACCTGGCGTACAACGGCGGCGGCTCGGAGGACTTCAAGGCCGACGGCGACGGCACCGACCCGCTGGCCGCCAAGCTGATCGCCGACCAGTCCGCCTACCGCTGGATCAACCACACCTACACGCACCAGTTCCTCGGCTGCGTGCAGGACGTCACCGTGGTGCCGTGGCGCTGCACCACCAACGCCAGCGGGCAGACGGTGTGGACCAGCCAGGCCGACATCACCTCCCAGATCACCAACAACCGCACCTGGGCGGCGAACAACGGCCTGACCGCGGCCGACCCGACCGAGCTCGTCACCGGCGAGCACTCCGGCCTGGTCACCAACCCGCAGCAGCCCACCGACAACCCCTACCTCGCGCCCTCGCTCAACAACACGGGCGTGCGCTGGACCGCCAGCGACTCCTCCCGCGAGCACGACCAGCGGGCCGTCGGCAACGCCCTCACCGTCCCGCGCTACCCGCTCAACGTGTTCTACAACGCGGCGAAGACGGTCGAGGAGGTGGACGAGTACAACTGGATCTACACCTCCCGCGCCCAGGGCGGCAGCGGCATCTGCGAGGACAACCCCGCGACCAGCACCTGCCTGCCCACCCCGCTGGACCTCAACACCGGCTACGGCGACTACATCGTCCCGCTGGAGGCCCGACTGGCCGTCAACCGGGCGATCAACAACGACCCGCGGCCGCACTTCGTCCACCAGTCGAACTACGCCGAGGACCGCATCGCCTACCCGGTGATGGAGCGGATCCTCGCCGAGTACGACGGGCTGTACGCCTCGAACACCCCGCTGGTGAACCTCCGCCAGAAGGACATCGGCACCGAGCTGCAGCGCCGCGCCCAGTGGAAGAACGCCGTCGACGCCGGACAGGTCACCGCCTACCGGGTCGGCGACACCATCACCGTCAGCGCGCCGTCGGGCGTCCTCGCCGAGGCCACCATGCCCGGCGGCACCAAGCAGCAGCAGCTGATCGGCACCACCAACTTCGGCTCCGCGTACGCCGGGCAACTGTCCGGCTGGGTCGGCCCCGGCCTCGCCCAGAGCAGCGTGACGCTGAAGCTCGCCGGCTCCGAGGTGCCGATCAGCGCGGGGCTCAAGACCGTCAAGACGATCATCGCCACGACGGTCGCGAGCCTCCCGGTGCCGAAGGGCGTCAAGACCCCCGTCCCGGCCGGCCCGGCCGCGAACGGCACCACGCTCAACAAGCTCACCGCCAAGAGCACCACCGCCAAGAGCACCACCGCGAAGAGCAGCACCGCCAAGGGCACGGCCGGCAGCACCGCCAAGGCCGCCACCGCCGCGCCCAGGTCCACCAGGGCCGGCACCCGCTCGACCCGCAACATCCTCTGATCCGACCGGACGGCGAGAGCCGACGGCGGCCCGGATCGGGGAGCGAACCTCTCCGGTCCGGGCACCGCCCCGCACCACGCGCACTGCACCGCCCGCCAACCCGGGGGCGGGATTTCCTGGGGGGGAATCCATGAACACACGTCTGCACGCCGTGCCCGCGGCCGGGACCGTGCCCGACGCGCCGGGCACGGCACGCCCGGCCGACCTGGCGCACCTGGTCGGCACCCGCGTGACCATGCTCACCGAGGGCACCTACCCGCACAGCCACGGCGGCGTCAGCGTCTGGTGCGACCAGCTCGTCACCGGCATGCCCGAGACCGAGTTCCGGGTCATCGCGATCACCGGCACCGCCGGACAGCCGCTCTCCTGGGACCTTCCCGCCCACGTCACCGACGTCCGCGCCGTCCCGCTCTGGGGCCCCGCCCCCGAGGGCCAGGCCCCCAAGGGCGCCGCGATGCGCGCCTTCCTCACCGGCTACGAACGCTTCCTGCTCTCCCTGCTCGACCCCGCCGAGGAGGACGCATTCGGCCCTGAGCTGTACGTCCTCGCCGACCACGCCAGGGCCGGCCGGCTCAGCCCCGCGCTGCGCTCCGAGGCCGCGCTGCGGGTCCTCGCGGACGTGTGGAACCGCCCCCACCTCGCCACCGCCGCCGCCAGGCCCAGCCTGCACGACGCGCTCACCGCCACCGAACTCCTCGAGCACGCGCTCCGCCCGCTCGCCGCCCACCCCAAGCCCGGTGGCGTCCTGCACGCCGTCAGCGGCGGCCTCGCCGCCCTGCCGGGTCTGGTCGGCAACCACCTGCACGGCACGCCGTTCCTGCTCACCGAGCACGGCATCTACCTGCGCGAGCGCTACCTCGGCTACGGCACCGGCTACGCCTGGCCGGTCAAGGCGCTCGTCCTCGGCTTCTACCGGATGCTCGCCGTCGAGAGCTACGCCCGGGCCGCGCTCGTCACCCCCGGCAACCGCTACAACCGCCGCTGGGAGGAGCGCGCCGGCACCCCCGCCGAGCGCATCCGCACCGTGTACAACGGCGTCGACCCGGAGGCCTTCCCGCCCGCCGGGCCCGAGCCCGAGGTGCCCACCCTCAGCTGGGCCGGCCGGGTCGACCCGATCAAGGACCTGGAGACGCTGATCCGCGCCTTCGCCCTCGTCCGCGCCGAGATACCCGGTGCCCGGCTGCGCCTGTTCGGCGGCACCCCCGCCGGCGGCGCCGCCTACCGGGAGCGCTGCGAGGCACTCGCCGCCGACCTCGGCATCGGCGACGCCGTGGTCTTCGAGGGCCGCGTCGATGACATCCGGGACGCCTACGCGGCCGGCAACGTGGTGATGCTCTCCAGCATCAGCGAGGGCTTCCCGTTCACCCTCATCGAGGCGATGTCCTGCGGCCGGGCCACCGTCTCCACCGACGTCGGCGGCGTCCGCGAGGCCGTCGGCGACACCGGTCTCGTCGTCCCGCCGCGCGAGCCCGAGGCGATGGCGAAGGCCGCGCTCGAACTGCTCCGCGACGCCGACCGCCGCGCCGAGATGGGCCGCGGCGCCCGGCTGCGCGTCATCGAGCAGTTCACCCTCCGCCAGACCATCGACTCCTTCCGCGACATCTACCGCGAACTCGACCGCCGCGACCGCTTCCGCACGGCCCACGACGACGGTCCCTTCGACTGGTGGACGCCCGCGCAGCGCGCCGAGGCCGCCGCCCAGGCCGCCGACGCCGCCGCCCGCTCCGCCGTCGGAGCCGCCGGATGAGCACCCTGCTGAACCTCTCCGAGGACGGCCCCCGCCCCGAGGACACCGTCGTCCTGCACCTGCCCCGCCGCAAGGCCGCCGAAAGGGCCGACGAGACGCTCGCCCTGCGCGTCCCGCCGCCCGGCGAGCTCACCCGCGGGGCCGGCCCCGCCGGGAAGCCGGACGAGACCCTCGCCCTGCGCGTCATCGACCCGCGCACGGCGGAGCCCGTCCCGCTGCCCGAGGACCCGCTGGACGAACTCGCCGAACGGCTCGCCGACGTCTGCGCCCGAGCCGTCCACCCCTTCGAGATCGCCGCCGTCCTCGAGTCCGACGGCCTGACGGACGAACAGGCCGCCGTCCGCTACGGCCGCACCGACTCCTTCGCGATCGCCGAGGAGCTCTTCGCCCGCACCGAGCGGCGCCACGCCGCGCCGCCGGAGCCGCACGACCCCTGGCAGGCCGACCCGCTGCGCACCGTGCTGCGCGGCCTGCTGTTCGCCCTGCCCGGCCTCGCCTACCTGCCGATCGCGCGCTTCCTGCAGTCCCCCGGGGCCGGCAGCGCGCTCGCGCTCACCGCGCTGATCGGCTGGGGCCTCAACCAGGCGCTCGCCCACCGGGCGTACGCCTGGCGGGCGCTCGGTGCCCGGGCCGCGGTCGGCCGCAGCCTGCTGCGCGGCGGTCTCACCGCCACCGCGCTCGGCACCGGCGTGGCAGCCCTGGCCGGCGCGGGCACCGCCGTGCTGCTGTTCGCCGCCGGGCAGTCGCTCTACCTCGCCTCGGCCACCGTCCTGCTGGTGACCCGGCGGGCCAAGCGGCTGATGGGCGCGCTCGCCCCGACCACGGTCGGCGCCGCCGCCTCGCTCGCCACCGACCTGCCGAACTGGCTGCGGATCACCGGACCGGCCCTCTCGCTCGCCCTCGCCGCCGTCTTCGCGGGCATCGAGATCGGGCAGCGGCTGAAGGCCGGCGACAAGGCGCCGGAGTCCGGCGTGCCGCTCGCCGACAGCCTGCCGCACGGCCTGTTCGGCCTGGCGGTCGGCGCGCTGGTGATCACCGCCTCCTTCGGCGACCCCTGGCGGCAAGCCGTCCCCGGCGGCGCCTCCGCCGCGGTCGCGCTGACCCTCAGCATGGGCCTCGCCGAATGGCTGCTCTTCCGGTTCCGCAGCCGCTCGGTGACGGCGCTGTACACCAGTACCACCGCCGACCAGTTCCGCACCCGCACCGACCGCACGCTCGTCAGGCTCATCGCGGGCTACCTCGCCGTCCTCGCCGTCCTCGGCGCCGGCGCCTGCCTGCTCTGGACGGGGGCGCCGCCCGGCCCCGTCCAGCTCGGCGGCCTGCTGCTGCTCGGCGCGCTGCTCTGGACGGCCCTGCTGCTCCAGGTCTTCGGCGCCGTCTGGCCGACCGCCCTGATATGTACCGCCGCCGCCGTCGCCGAGAGCACGGCCGGCGCGCTGCACCCCGCCTCGGCCACCGCGGCGAGACTCACCGTCACCGGCCTCGCCGTCGGCGCGCTGGTGCTCGCCGCCCGCGCCAGAACCGGCCGCATCACCGCGCACAGATGACGCGGTGCCCGCCGGGCCCACACGCCGTGACCACGGCACTCCTGAACCCCCCACCGCGCGCCCGTCCACGGGCCCGCGAGCCACACCACACGTCCACACCACCGGAGGCTCGCCATGAGCAGCACCACCACCGCCGCCGTCACCGGAGCCGAGGGCTTCATCGGCTCGCACCTCGTCGAGAAGCTCGTCGCCGACGGACACCGCGTCCGCGCGATGGTCCAGTACAACTCCTTCTCGTCGTTCGGCTGGCTGGAGACACTGAGTCCGGACGTGCTGGACAGCGTGGAGATCGTCCTCGGCGACGTCCGCGACCCCGGCTCCGTCACCGGCCTGGTGAAGGGCACCGACGCGGTCTACCACCTGGCCGCGCTCATCGCGATCCCCTACTCGTACCAGGCCCCGCACTCCTACGTGGAGACCAACGTCACCGGCACCCTCAACGTGCTGGAGGCCGTCCGCCACCTGGAGATCCCGCGCCTGGTGCACACCTCCACCAGCGAGACCTACGGCACCGCGCAGACCGTCCCGATCACCGAGGACCACCCGATCAACACCCAGTCCCCGTACGCGGCCTCCAAGGCCGGCGGCGACCGGCTCGCGGACAGTTACCACGCGAGCTTCGAGACCCCCGTGGTGACGCTCCGTCCGTTCAACACCTTCGGCCCGCGCCAGTCCATGCGCGCCGTCATCCCGACCGTGATCGGCCAGGTCGCCGCCGGCGAGCGCACCATCACCCTCGGCGACCTCCGCCCCACCCGCGACTTCCTCTTCGTCAAGGACACCGCCGCCGCCTTCGCGACCGTCGGCACCGCCCCCGCCGAGCAGGTCGTCGGCCGCACCTTCAACGCCGGCACCGGCGGCGAGATCTCCGTCGGCGACCTGGTCACCCTGATCGGCAAGCTGATGGACACCGACCTGACGGTCCGTGAGGACAGCGACCGCATCCGCCCCGCGGCCTCCGAGGTCATGCGACTCGTCGCCGACGCCACCCGGCTGCGCGAGGCCACCGGCTGGGCCCCCACCCACTCCCTGGAGGACGGCCTGCTGCACACCATCGAGTTCTTCCGCGACCCGGCCAACCTGGCCCGCTACAAGACCGACCTGTACAACGTCTGACCCGCGCCCGAACCCACCGCACACAGACAAGGAGCACCAGCATGCACGCTGTCATCCTGGCCGGCGGCAAGGGCGTTCGCCTGCGCCCGTACACCACCGCGCTGCCCAAGCCGCTCGTGCCGATCGGCGACCAGCACGCCATCCTCGAGATCGTGATGCGCCAGCTGGTCGCGGCCGGATTCGAGAGCTGCACCCTGGCGATCGGCCACCTCGGCCACATCATCCGCGCCTACGTCGGCGACGGCTCCCAGTGGGGCATGGACGTCTCCTACACCACCGAGGAGACGCCGCTCGGCACCATGGGCCCGCTGCTCACCATGCTCGACACCCTGCCCGAGCACTTCCTCGTCATGAACGGCGACGTGCTCACCGACCTCGACTACGGCGACGTCCTCAAGCAGCACATCGACGCCGGCGCGCCGCTCACCATCGCCACCTACGCGCGCAAGGTCAACATCGACTTCGGCGTCCTCACCACCGAGCAGGGCCGGGTCACCGAGTTCCGCGAGAAGCCCAGCATGGACTACCACGTCTCGATGGGCGTCTACGGCCTCTCCAAGCCCACCCTCACCCGCTACACCCCCGGCAAGCCGCTCGGCTTCGACGACCTGGTCCTCGACCTGCTGGACGCCGGCACCCCGCCGCAGGCCTACGAGTTCAACGGCTACTGGCTCGACATCGGCCGCCCCGACGACTACGACCGGGCCAACGCCGACTTCCGCGAGAACCGCGACCTGCTGCTGCGGGGTGCCTGACCCATGGACGTCCTCGTCCTCGGAGCCACCGGCTTCCTGGGCGGCCACATCGCCGAGCACCTGCGCACCCTCCCCGGTGCGCGGGTGCTCCGCGCCGGCCACTCCGCCGCCGCCGACCTGCGGATCGACCTCGCGAACGAGACCGCCGAGGGCCTCGCCGCGCTGCTCGCCGACCTCCGCCCCGCGGCGGTGGTGAACTGCGCCGGCGCCGTCACCGGCGACGCCCTGCTGCAGACCGGTCTCAACGCCCGCGGCCCCGCCGTGCTCGCCGCCGCCCTGCGCGCGACGCTGCCCGGCACCCGGCTCGTCCACCTCGGCTCCGCCGCCGAGTACGGCGCCTGCGAGCACGGCACCTCGCTCGCCGAGACCGCCGCCCCGCGGCCGGGCGGCCTCTACGGCGCCACCAAGCTGGCCGGCACCCTCGCCGTCGCGGAGGCCGCCGCCAACGGCCAGGACGCGGTGGTGCTGCGGGTGTTCAACCCGGTCGGCCCCGGCGCGCCCGGCACCTCGCTGGCCGGCCGGCTCGCCGCCGAACTCCGCCGGGCCGGCCCCGACGGCACCGTCACCGTCGGCGACCTCTCCGCGCACCGCGACTTCGTGGACGCCCGCGACGTCGCCCGCGCGGTGGGCGCCGCGCTCACCGCCGCGCACCCGCTGCCGCCGGTGCTCAACATCGCCGGCGGTGCGGCCCTCCCGGTCCGCGCCGTCGCCGACGCCCTGGTCACCGCCGCGCAGTTCGCCGGCCGGATCGAGGAACACGGCGCCGGCAGCGAGCGCTCCGCCGCCGTCTCCTGGCAGCAGGCCGACATCACGGCGGCCCGCGCCCTCGGCTGGGAGCCGCGGATCGGCCTCGCCGAGTCGCTCGCCGACCTCTGGCACAGCCTGAAGGACACCGGGCACGACACCACGGAGCGCGCCGCCTGATGGAGCGTCTGCTGGTACCGCTCTACGTGCACCCGGCCGAGGACCCGTCCGCCTGGCGGGCCCTCGTCCGGGCCGCACCGCGCCTGTACGGCGTGGTCGTCAACGCCGCCGACGGCCCCGGCGAGGCACCCGACCCGGTCCTCGCCGAACCCGTCGCCGAACTCCGCGAGGCCGGGGTGCGCATCCTCGGCTACGTCGACACCGGGTACGGGCGCCGCCCGCACGCCGCCGTCGTCGAGGACCTCCAGCGCCACCGCACCTGGTACGGCACCGACGGCGTCTACTTCGACCAGGTGTGCACCGACCCGGCCTTCCTGCCCTACCAGCGGCGGCTCACCGTCGCCGCCCGCGCCCTCGGCTGCGAGAGCGTGGTGCTCGGCCACGGCACCCACCCCGATCCGGCGTACGCGACCGGCGGCGTCGCCGACCTGCTGGTCACCTTCGAGGGAGACTGGGAGGCGTACGAGGCGGCTCCCGTGCCGCGCTGGACGGCCGACCACCCGCCGGAGCTCTTCTGCCACCTGGTGCACGGCGTGCCGTCCGGCCGGCTGCGCGCCGTCCCCCGCGAGGCCAGGCTGCGCGGGGCCGCCGTCCACTACGCGACACCGGGCGACGGCGACAACCCGTGGCGCACCCTGTCACCGGCCCTCACCCCGGCCCTCGCGGGGCAGTCCACCACGCCCACCCGGACGGAGACCGACCCATGACCCGCCGCCACCCCGCCGCCCTCGCCGCGGCCGCCGTGCTGCTCGCCCTCGCCGGGTGTTCCGGCGGGGGCGGCGACGACGGCCCCGACCCGGACGAGCCCACGGCGGCCCCCTCCGGGACGGCGAACCCGGCGCCGTCCGGCTCCGGCACGGCGAGCGGCAGTCCCACGGTGAGCCCGTCGCCGACCCCCGGCAACGACAACGCCGCCTCCGGCAGCCCCACCGGCAACCGCCCGACCTCGGCCGCCCGCTGGCAGCCCGCGCCGCGCACCGCCTGGCAGTGGCAGCTGGACGGCCGGGTCGACACCGGCGTCGACGTCCCGGTCTACGACATCGACGGCTTCGAGAACGACGCCGCCACCGTCGCCGCCCTGCACGCCAAGGGCCGCAAGGTGATCTGCTACGTCAACGTCGGCGCCTACGAGGACTACCGCTCCGACGCGGGGGCCTTCCCGAAGGCCGTCCGCGGCGGGGCCAACGGCTGGAAGGGTGAGTCCTCGCTGGACATCCGTCGTACCGACGTCCTGCTGCCGCTGATGGCCAGGCGCTTCGACATGTGCCGCGACAAGGGCTTCGACGCCGTCGAACCCGACCTCGTGGAGAACTACCGCGCCGACACCGGCTTCCCGATCAGCGCCGGCGACCAGCTCGCCTACAACCGGGCCATCGCCAAGCTCGCCCACGACCGCGGACTCGCCGTCGGTCTCAAGAACGACCTCGGCCAGATCCCCTCTCTGGTGGGCGACTTCGACTTCGCGGTCAACGAGCAGTGCGCCGAGTACGACGAGTGCGACGCCCTCAAGCCCTTCATCGCGGCCGGCAAGGCGGTCTTCCACGTCGAGTACAAGACACCCAACGACCAGTACTGCGCCAAGAGCCGGCAGCTGGGCCTCAGCTCGATGACCAAGCGTCTGGAGCTGGACGCCTGGCGGCAACCCTGCTGACCTGCCCTTCACAGCCGACGGTGCCTGCGCCATGATGATCCGTCCCTTGCGAACGGAGCACCATGCAGATCACGGCCGGCTACGAGCCCACACCGCAGGAACGCGTGCGGGCCTTCCAACAGGCCCTGACGGCGCCGAGGCGGAAGGCCTGGGTGCTGAGCGCCGTGCTGCTGTCGGGCGGCCCGCTGTGGATCCTGGCCGGCGGGGACACCCTGCCCGGCGGCTGGTCGTTCCTCGTCGGCCTCTTCCTGCTGGCCCACCTCACCTGGGGAACGCGGTTGGCCGCCCGGCAGCAGACGCCGGTCCCGCCCGGCCCCACCGAGGTCACCGTGACCGAGGCCGGGGTGACCGTCCGACGGCCGGGCCACACCACGGAGATCGCCTGGTGGGCCGTCCGGGTCGTCGAGACCGCGGACTTCGTCCTGCTGTTCCACGCACCGAGGCTCTTCACCCCGATCCTGAAGCGCGGCTTCACCCCGGAGCAGCTGGCGCAGGTGCGCGGCGCCGCGGCGGCGGGCCGGACGGTGCGGCCGGACGCCCGGCCTGTGGGCTGACCGCCGCCGCCGCCGGCCGGGCGGGCGGGGGACAACGGGCTTCTCATGGCCCGTCGAGTGTGTCCACAGCCCGGTCTCATCCGCGCAGCCCAGGATCGACGGCATGGAACACGACCACGACGAGGGCCGGCGGGTCAGCCGGCGGACCGCCCTGGCCGGCCTCGGCAGCATCGGGCTCGGCGCACTGCTCGCCGCCTGCGGCAGGGGCGGCGGCAGCACCACCACGGCCACCGCCTCCGACGGCGCGAGCGTCACCGTCTCGCCGCAGGCCACCGGCACGGCCGACCTGACCGGACTCTTCGCCGGCTCCAACACCTGCACCCTCTCGCCCTCGACCACGCAGGGGCCGTACTACTTCGACGCCGACAAGGTGCGCTCCGACATCCGGGAGGACCGCGAGGGCTCCCGGCTGAGGCTGGCGATCCGCGTCCAGGACAGCGAGAGCTGCCAGGCCCTGCCCGACGCGGTGGTGGAGATCTGGCACTGCGACGCGGCCGGCCACTACTCCGGCGCCGAGGCACTCTCCACGGGCGGCGGCGGAGCTCCCGGCGGCGCGCCCGGCGGGACACCCCCCTCGGGCGGGCCGGGGGCACCGGGCGGGACACCCCCGTCGGGGGCACCCGGCGGCGGCTCCGGCGGCGGGCAGGGCGACCTCGTCCCGCAGGACGACAAGCGCTACCTGCGCGGCGCCCAGGTCACCGACAAGAACGGCATCGTCTCGTTCACCACCATCTGGCCCGGCTGGTACTCCGGCCGCACCGTGCACATCCACGCCATGGTCCACGTGAACGACGAACGGACCCTCACCACCCAGCTGATGATGGACGAGAGCCTCAACTCGGCCGTCCTCGGCAAGCAGCCCTATGCGGCGCACACCGGCCGCGACACCTTCAACGACGGCGACAGCATCTACGAGCCCGCCATGCTGCTGAAGATCACCGAGGACGGCGACGGCCACCTCGGCGTCATCACCCTCGCCGCCGACCCCGACAAGGACGGCCGGTAGCAGCGCCCGACGTTGCAGGTGGCCGGTCAGCCCGCGCTCTGGTGCTGCTCCGGCAGGCTGCTCTCCGGGTGCGCCCACAGCAGGACGTTGTCGAGCCGCCCCGAGCGGGCCCACTCCGACCGGAAGAACTCCAGCACCTCCCGGTCGGAGTGGCGCAGGCTGAAGTGGATCAGCACGAACAGCGTCTCCGGGTGCGCCTCCACCACCGGCCGCAGCCGGCTCCACACCGTGTGGCCCACCCGGTCCGCCCGCGCCAGCTCCGCGTCGTCGAGGTAGGTGCACTCGGTGATCACCACCGGGTACTCGAACAGCCACGGGTTCCGCTCGAAGACGTTCACGTGGGTGTCGCCGAGGTAGGCGAAGAGCGGCCGGCGGACCTCCCGTTCGACCTCCGCCCCCTCCCGGCGCCGCTGCGCCACGATCCGTCCGAACTCGGCGCCGCGCCCGTCGGCGAGCAGCGAGCGCCGCAACTCCTCGTACTCCGGCGCGAGCGTGCGCCGGACCTCGGAGAACGCGTAGCCGACGCACGGCACCTTGTGCTCGCACTCCACCACCCGTACCCGGTGGCCGCCGCGCCCAAAGGCGAACTCCTCGCCGTCGCGCACCCCGTGCAGCCGGTGCCCGGCCAGCGCGGGGTCGAACGCAGGGCCGTGGTTCAGCTCGGCGGAGGCGCGCAGGAACGACTCGACGTACGGCACGGCGGCGGCCGGCAGGTGGATGTCCACCCCGGAGGCCTTGGCGGCGAGGAAGTCGAGGTCCTTGGCGTGGTCGGCGTGGGTGTGGGTCAGGAAGACGGTGTCCACCTGCCGTCCCTCGCAGAGCCCGGCGTCGAGGCTGCACCGCAGCTCGGGGACGTGGAAGAAGGTCTTGTCGTTCGCCCGGGAGTAGCCGGTGAGGGTAAGCCGGGTGCCGGGGATCCGCCAGGTCTTCCACTGCCGGAAGGGGTGGCCGGCCGCCAGCCGCTCGGGGTGGTCGGCCCGCCGCTCGGGTGCCTGCGTCATCGGGTCCTCCGTGTGAACCGCCGCGGTCGGCGGTGGCCGGCCCGCCGTGATCGGGTGCGGCGCCGATGGTAACGGCCGTACGGGCCGGGGGGAGCAGGGTTTTCCGGCGGCACCCGCACGGGGGGCGTGGACGGGCCCTCGGGCGAGGACTCAGCTGTGCTCCAACGCCTCCACCAGCTGCGGCAGCTGGCCGCCGGCCACGATCAGGGCCAGGTGGTCGTGGAAGTCCCGGCTGGTGACGATCAGACCGTCGCGGACCCGCAGCACCTGGATGTTGGCGGACTCGAAGGTGCGTCCGGTCACCCGGTGGTGCACCCGGTAGTCGAACTCCGCGACGATCACCTCCGGGTCGTCGGTCTCCCGGATCACCACGTTCTCCGGCGTCAGTTCCACCGGGCTGTGCTCGGCGACCGCCGCGAACCGCTCCCTGAGCGCGGCCCGCCCCTCGAACCGGCGCGGCCCGACGGGCTCGAAGACGGTCTCCACCACGGCGTCCTCGGCATAGAGCTCGGCCAGGTCGGCGAAGCGGCCCGCGCCGATCCCGTCGAGCAGCTTGCGGAAGACCTCGCGCGCCGGCAGTGTCTCGGACATGATCAACCCCCAGTGGAATGCGTTGCTAGAATCGGACTAGCGAATCCGCTTTCGACGATACGGACTACCGACTCCGGTTGTCCAGTGCCGTCCGGTGCCGCGCTGCCACGGCAAGAACCTGCCGCGGCAGGAAGGGTTCGAGAAGGGGTGGGAGGATGAGCGGCGCTCAGGAGCGCCCGTTGCGGGCGGACGCGGCCCGCAACCGCGCCAGGCTGCTGGACGTCGCCACGGAGGTGTTCACCACGCGCGGCCTCGGCGTGCCGACCGAGGAGATCGCCCGGACTGCCGGGGTCGGGGTCGGAACGCTCTTCCGGCATTTCCCGACCAAGGAGGCGCTGCTCGAAGCGGTGATGGTGCGCCGACTCGAGACGATCAAGGCCGGGCTCGTCGGGATCGCCGCCACGGCGCCGCCCGACGAGGCGTTCTTCGGCTGCTTCCGCCTGGTGGTCGAGCAGTCCATGGGCAAGAACGAGTTCACCCGGGCGCTGACCGCGGTGGGAGTGGACGTCCACGAGGCCCTGCGGGAGTCGAGTGCGGCGATCCAGACGCAGCTGACCGAGGTGCTGGCCGGTGCGCAGCGGGCCGGGGCGGTCCGCCCGGACCTCGGCCCGCCGGAACTGATCGCCCTGCTGGTCGGCACAGGCGCGACGATGGAGCAGCTCGCCGGCGACCCGGCGGCCCGGGAGCGGATCTTCGAGGTCGTCTTCGACGGCCTGCGGCCCCGCTGACCTAGGGGCGGCCGAAGGCTCGGAACGAGGAGCCGTTTCTCGCATCAGGCGTCGGTGAGCGCTCTCTGACGGGGTGTCGGGCGCACCCATGCCTTCCGTCGATCCGTTGACGGAGCCCCTCAGAATGCCTTGACACGCCCCATGGGCACTCCTATCTTCCGTGAGAGAGCGCTCTCTCATGCGGTGTCGCCGCCCCACCCGGCCACCGTGCGCTCACGCTCCGACCCCCACCCGATTGGAGAGCCATGAGTCCCATCGTGCTGCGGTCGCGACCGCGCCCGCACACCCGCCGACGCTCGCTCTGGCGCCGCCGGCTGGTCGCCCTGGCCGCCGCCGTCCTCACCGCGGGTGCGGTGCTGACCGGCACCTCCGGCCCGGCCCAGGCCGTTGACCAGCCGATCTCGCAGGGCCGCCCGGTCACCGCCTCCTCGGTGGAGAACGCCGCCCACCCGGCCTCGCTCGCCGTCGACGGCAACGACGGCACCCGCTGGTCCAGCGCAGCCGCCGACAACCAGTGGATCCGGGTCGACCTCGGCGGGAACGCCGCGATCGACCGCATCGTCCTCGGCTGGGAGGCGGCCTACGCCAACGCCTACCAGGTACAGGTCTCCGCCAACGGCACGGACTGGCTGACCGTCCGCCAGGTCACCGGCTCCAGCGGCGGCCGGCAGACCCTCGACCTCTCCGCGACCGGCCGCTACGTCCGGATCCTGGCCACCGCCCGGGCGACCGTCTGGGGCATCTCGCTCTGGGAGTTCCAGGTCTACGGCACGGTCGGCACCCAGGGCGTGCCGCCGGGCGCCGTGCGGGTCGCCGAGTTCCTCGCCGACTGCCCGTTCAGCCACCGCCTGCCCGACGACCCGATCGTCTTCCCCGGCCTGCCCGGCGCCTCCCACATGCACAGCTTCTTCGGCAACGCGGCCACCGACGCCAACTCCGACCTCGGCCGCCTGGAACAGTCGGGCGGCACCTGCAACCCCACCGTCGACACCTCCTCCTACTGGGTGCCGACGCTGTACAGCGACAACGTCCCCGTGGAGCCCACCGGAACCACCTTCTACTACCTCGGCGAGGGCGTCCGCGACGACGTCATCGCGCAGACCCAGCCCCTGCCGCGCGGCCTGCGGATCGTCGCCGGCAACGCCAAGGCCACCGGACCGAACGACAACAGCATCGCCCGCTGGTCCTGCCTGCACGCGGGTGAGGTCAACCCCTCGCACGACTTCGTCGACTGCCCGGCCGGCTCGATGCTGGAGTCCTACCTGGACTTCCCGCAGTGCTGGAACGGCAAGGACCTCGACTCGGCCGACCACAAGAGCCACATGTCCTACCCGGTCGACGGCGCCTGCCCGGCCGGCCATCCGATCCCGGTGCCCAAGCTCCGCCAGGTGCTGCGCTACCCGGTGACGGGTGACCCCGCCCGGCTGCGGCTGGCCTCCGGCCCCGGCTACACCATGCACGGCGACTTCTTCAACGTCTGGCCGGCGGCCGAGATGGCCCGCCGGGTCCGCGACTGCATCGACCCGATCGTGAAGTGCGGCGCCAACGGCACCGCCTGACGACCGACCGGATCCAGGTGTGCGGCGGGGGGGGGGGCGGCCCCCCCCCCCCCCCCCCCCCGGGGGGGCCCCCGGACCGGCGCCCTCGCCGGCGCCGCGGGCCCCCCGCGCGCGCGCGGCGGTGGACAAGCC
>NZ_JBFBJZ010000070.1:0-38168 GCF_040686255.1 Kitasatospora sp. NPDC085879
GCCCACGGCCCGGCCGAGTTCACCGCCGGCATGGCCGTCGGCCTGCGGGTGGTCGCCGTCCCCGTGCTGCTCGCCGCCCTCGCCGTCTTCCTCGGGGAGGCACAGGCTGTGCCTCCCCACCCGCGGTCCCCGCGCCCCTCTGTCGTCCCCCGCCGGGGTCCTTACTCGAAGGACGGGCCGGCGGTGCGGGTGCGCTTGATCTCGTAGAAGCCCGGGGTGGAGGCGACCAGGACGGTGCCGTCCCACAGGCGGGCGGCGGCCTCGCCGCGCGGAGTGGGGGTGACCACCGGGCCGAAGAAGGCGATCCGGTCGCCGTCCGGTCCGTCGACGGCGATCACCGGGGTGCCGACGTCCTCACCGACCAGCGAGATGCCCTCCTGGTGGGAGGCGCGCAGGGCCTCGTCGTAGGCGTCGGTGTCGGCGGCGTCCGCGAGCTCGACCGGCAGGCCGGCCGCCTCCAGGGCCGCCTCGATGGTGGCGCGCTCGTTCGGCAGGCCCTGGTTGTGGAAGCGCAGGCCGAGCTCGGTGTAGAGCGGGCCGAGCACCTTGTCGCCGTGCGCCTGGGCGGCGGCGATGAGCACGCGCACCGGGCCCCAGCCCTTGGCGAGCAGCTCCTTGTACTTCTCCGGCAGCTCGTCGCGGCCCTCGTTGAGCACGGACAGGCTCATCACGTGCCAGCGGGTGTCCACCGGGCGCTGCTGCTCGACCTCCAGCATCCAGCGGGAGGTCATCCAGGCCCAGGGGCAGATCGGGTCGAACCAGAAGTCGGCGATCTTGCGGGAGTCGGCAGTCGTCACGGACGGCGTCCTTCAGTCGGCGTTCGGGTGCGGGGTGTACCCCGCGGTGCCAACCGTGCGGCGGCCCGGTTGATTCCGTGCGCACCGTCCGGTGCCGTGCCCGGGCGGCGCGGGCCCGGCGTGAAAGGATGCCCACCGGCCGGGCCCACCGGCTCGGCCTGCGCATTTTCCTCACAGCGTGCGATCCGGACAAAGGAGTACCGCCGTGCCGGGCAAGAACCTGAGCCGCGAAGAAGCCCAGCGACGGGCCGAGTTGATCCAGGTGGAGGGCTACCGGGTCCAGCTGGACGTCACCTCCGCGCCGGACCCGGCGGTCGACGTCTTCCGATCCACCACGACGATCGCCTTCCGCTGTTCGACGCCGGGTGCGGACACGTTCGTGGACCTGCTGGCGCCGGCCGTCCGCTCGGTGGTGCTGAACGGCCGGGCGCTGGACCCGGCCGAGGTGTTCGACGGCGTCCGGGTGGCGGTGCCGGGCCTGGCCGAGCAGAACGAGCTCGTGGTGGAAGCGGACTGCGCGTACAGCCGCACTGGCGAGGGCCTGCACCGGTTCGTCGACCCGGCGGACGGCGAGACCTACCTGTACACCCACTTCGAGCCGGCCGACGCCCGCCGGGTGTTCGCGAACTTCGAGCAGCCGGACCTGAAGGCGCCGTTCTCCTTCACCGTGGTCGCCCCGGCGGCCTGGGACGTGTACGCCAACGCGGTGCACGGGGAGGTCGCCGCGGACGGCAGCGGCACCCGTACCTGGCGGTTCGCCCCGACGAAGCCGATCTCCACCTACCTGACCGCGGTGGTGGCCGGCCCGTACCACGTGGCCCGCGACCACTACAGCCGCACCCTGCCGGACGGCACCGCGCTGGAGATCCCGCTCGCCGCGACCTGCCGCCGCTCGCTGGCGCCGTACTTCGACTCGGACGAGATCTTCACCGTCACCAAGCAGGGCCTGGACTTCTTCCACGACGAGTTCGACTACCCGTACCCGTTCGGCAAGTACGACCAGTGCTTCGTCCCTGAGTACAACATCGGCGCGATGGAGAACCCGGGCTGCGTGACCTTCCGCGAGGAGTTCGTCTTCCGGTCGCGGGTCACCGAGGCCGCGTACGAGGGCCGGGCCAACGTGGTGCTGCACGAGATGGCGCACATGTGGTTCGGCGACCTGGTCACCATGAAGTGGTGGGACGACCTGTGGCTGAAGGAGTCCTTCGCGGACTTCATGGGCTCGTTCTCGCAGATCGAGGCGACCCGGTACCGGGCGGTGTGGGTCACCTTCGCGAACCGCCGCAAGGCGTGGGCGTACCGGCAGGACCAGTTCCCGACCACCCACCCGATCACCGCGGACATCCGGGACCTGGAGGACGCCAAGCTCAACTTCGACGGCATCACCTACGCCAAGGGCGCCTCGGTGCTCAAGCAGCTGGTGGCGTACGTCGGCCGCGAGCCCTTCCTGGCCGGGGCCCGTGCCTACTTCAAGCGGCACGCGTACGGCAACACCGTGCTCACCGACCTGCTGGACGCGCTGGAGGAGACCAGCGGCCGCGACCTGACCGCCTGGTCGGCCGCCTGGCTGCAGACCTCCGGGGTCAACACGCTCGCCCCGCAGCTCACCGTGGACGCCGAGGGCCGGATCACCGAGCTCGCCGTCGTCCAGGACGGCGGCACCCCGCGCCCGCACCGGATCGCCGTCGGCCTCTACGACCGGGACGACTCCGGGGCGCTGGTGCGCACCGCGCGGCTGGAGCTGGACGTGACCGGCGGCCGGACGGTGGTCGCCGACGCCGTCGGGCTGCGCCGGCCGGCGCTGGTGCTGGTCAACGACGACGACCTGACGTACTGCAAGATCCGTTTCGACGAGGAGTCGCTGGCGACGCTGCGCGCCGGCCTCGGCGACGTCCACGACGACCTGGCCCGGGCGCTGGCCTGGTCCGCGGTGTGGAACCTGACCCGGGACGGGCTGATGCCGGCCCGCGACTACCTGGCGCTGGTGATGGACTTCGCCGGCCGGGAGTCCGAGATCGGCGTCCTGCAGTCGCTGCACCTGCAGGCGCAGACCGCGGTCGACCTGTACGCCGACCCGGCCTGGCGCGAGGAGAGCGGCCGGCTGCTCGCCGAGTGCGCCGTCCGGGAGCTGCGGGCGGCGGTGCCCGGCAGTGACCACCAGCTGGCCTGGGCTCGGTTCGTCGCCGCCTCGGCGCACGGCTCCGAGCAGCTGCAGCTGGTCCGCGGCCTGCTGGGGGGCACCGCCCGGATCGACGGCCTGGAGGTCGACCAGGAACTGCGGTGGGCGTTCTGGCTGGCGCTCGCCGCGGGCGGCGCCGCCACGGGCGAGGAGATCGAGCGGGAGCTGCAGCGTGACAACACCGCGAGCGGCCGCCGCCAGCTGACCCAGTGCCTCGCCGCGCTCCCCACGCCCGGCGCCAAGGCCGCCGCCTGGACGGCCGTCGTCGACTCCGACGAACTGCCGAACGCCCTGGTGGAGGCCCAGATCGCGGGCTTCGCGCAGGCCGGGCAGCGGGAGCTGACGGCGCCGTACGCCGACCCGTACTTCGCGATGCTGGAGGACATCTGGGAGCAGCGGTCGATCGAGATCGCGATGCGGATCGTCGGCGGCTTCTTCCCGAAGTACCAGACCGAGCAGAGGACGATGGACGCGGCGGACGCCTGGCTCGCCGAGCACGAGGACGCGGCCCCGGCCCTGCGGCGGCTGGTGGTCGAGTGCCGCGACGACCTGGCCCGGGCCCTGCGGGCACAGGCCTGCGACCGCGGCTGACCCGGCGGACACCGGGGCGAACCACAAGGGGCGCGTGGTGGTGACCCACGCGCCCCTTTTCCGTGCGTACCCCGACTACTTCAGCGTGGCCGAGGTGAGGCCGGCCTGGACCTGGCGCTGGAAGGAGAGGTAGACCACCAGCACCGGCAGCATGGCGATCGTCATACCGGCGAACAGGGCCGGGGCGTCGCTCTTGTAACCGGACTGCAGGGCGAGGTTGACCAGGCCCTGGGCGAGCATCGAGTGGTCGGCCTCGCCGGCGGTGGTCGGCTGCATCAGGGTCACCGGCAGGATGTACTGGTTCCACTGGCCGAGGACGTTGAAGATGCCGACGCTGATCAGGCCCGGCTTGGCCATCGGCACCATGATCTGGAAGAACGCCCGGGTGTGCGAGCAGCCGTCCAGCATCGCCGCCTCGTGCACGGCGGTCGGCAGGGTCCGGAAGAACGAGTACATGAAGAAGACGGTGAACGGCAGCGAGTAGGCGACGTACACCAGGATCAGGCCGAGGTAGCTGTTCAGGCCGAGCAGCGGGCTGATCTCGCCCAGGTTGCGGACCATGAAGAACAACGGGACGAGGGCCAGGTACACCGGGAACATCGCGCCGGCGACGAACAGGTAGTAGATGACCTTGTTGCCCTTGAACTCGTAGCGGGCCAGCACGTAGGCGGCCATCGAGCCGAGCAGCATGGTCAGGGTGAGGGACCCGGCGAGGACGATCAGGGTGTTGACGAAGAATCCGCCGATGCCCTTCTCCCAGGCCCGGCTGAAGGCGCCGAACCCGAAGGACTCGGGCCAGCTCCAGGCGGAGCCGTTGATCTGGCTGTCCGTCTTGAAGGAACCGAGGACGACCCAGGCCAGCGGCAGGATGATCATCGTGGCCCACAGGGCGAGGAAGCCGTGCGAGAAGGCGTTCAGCACGCCGCCGCCGTCGGCGAACCGCTGCGGGCGGTCGGCGGGCCGGCTGCCGCTGCGCTGGCCGGGAAGGCTCGCGGCCTTGTCGAGAGTGCTCATGCCCACGCCTCGCTCCGCTCGGCGCGTGCTTCGCACAACGCCCAGGTCTTCTTGATGAGCTCACTTCGTTCGCTCATGTCCCGGCCCCCGCTCAGTACTCGATCTTGTCGCGCTTGGTGACCCAGAGCGAGACGATGGTCAGGATCAGGGTGAAGAAGAAGATCACCACACCCATGGCACAGGCGTAGCCGGCCTCGCCGTTGCGCAGGAAACTGCGCATCAGGTAGGTCGAGATCAGCTCGCTGTGGTGGTCCGGGCCGCCGCCGAAGTAGGCGCCCGGGGTGATGCTGGAGACGAGGGCGAAGGCGTCCATCGCGACGATCGCCAGGTACACCCAGGCGGTCTGGACGGTCTCCCAGAGCAGCGGCAGGGTGATCTTGAAGAAGGTCTGTCCGCGCTTGGCGCCGTCCAGCAGGGCGGCCTCGTAGATGTCCTTGGGGATGGACTGCATGGCCGCGGAGAACAGCACCAGGTAGAAGCCGACGCCGGACCAGACGAGGACGGCGAGGACGCACCAGAGCACCATGTCCGGGTCGGACAGGAACTGCACCGGGTCGTGCGCGGAGGCGAGGCCGAGCTTGATCAGGATGCCGTTGGCGAGGCCGCTGCCGTCGGTGCGGTAGACCGCGCCCCACAGGACGGCGAGGATCGCGATCGACAGCACCTGCGGGAAGAAGAAGACCACCTTGTAGAAGCCGGCGCCGCGCACGCCCTGGACGCCGCCGGTGCCGGTCTTCCCACCGACGTTGAGCATGAAGGCGAAGAAGAGCGCGATCAGTATCGTCACGATCGGCAGCAGGATCAGCAGCAGCAGGTTGTGCCACAGCGCCCCGCCGAAGACCTCGTCATCGAGGAGTCTCGTGTAGTTGTCCAGGCCGATGAAATCCATCTCCTGGCTCGCACCCGACCAGTTGGTCAGGGAGTATCCGAAGGTCTGCGCGTACGGCCAGAGCACCAGGCCGACGTACAGCACGATCGGGAGAAAGAGGAACCCCACGATGAAGGGGTACTTGCCGTGACGCATTGCGGTCACTTCTCCTGTCCGTCAGGCGGACGCACCGGGGGCGGTTCGGGGCCCCCGGTGCGCTGTTCTAGTCCGACCGGTCAGGCGGTCTTGTTCTTGCCGGCCGACTCCTTGGCCCGCTTGATCCACTCCGCCGGAGTGATGCGCTTGGCCATGAGCTCGCCCGAGGCGTTCTGCAGGTCCTCGTCGAACTTGGAGGCGGTGTTCGGGTACTGGAAGTTGAAGGTGTTGGTGCCGGCCGCCTTCAGGGCCACCACGGTGGACTGGGTGCCGGGCTTGAGCTTCACCTCCGGGCCGACGCCGTCCTTGAGGCAGGTGAGGCTGTTGGCGGTCTGGGCGAACTTGCCCGAGGCCTCCTTGGTCAGCATCATCCGGAGGAGCTCCAGGCCGCCGGCCACGTTCTTGGCCTTGGACGGGACGATGAAGGGCTCGCCCGCACCGGCGCGGATCGCCTCGAAGGGCAGCTTGTCGCCGGGCAGCGACGGGATCGGCAGGAACTTCATGTCGAAGTCGGCCGGGGTGGTCGGCAGCTGCTCGTTCTCCAGCCAGGAGCCGGAGGGGATGAACGCGGCCTTGTACTGGTTCCAGGCGGTCTGCGACTCGGTGTGGGTCATGCCGTTGGTGCCGGGCAGCAGGAAGTCCTTGTCGACGACCTGGAAGAACGACTCCACGGCGGTCTTCACGGCCGGGTCGTCCCAGGCGGTGGCGTCGAGGCTGTCGATCCGCTTCATGAGGTCCAGGCCGCCCTGCTTGGCGATCATGTCCATCATGACGACGTTGATGTAGTACGGGTACTTGCCCTGGTGGGCGAGCGGGGCGATGCCCTTGGCCTTGATCTTGCCGCAGAGGTCGATGAACTCGGCCCAGGTCTTCGGCGCCGTCCAGCCGTTGTCCTTGAAGAGCTTGCCGGAGTACCAGAAGCCCCAGACGGTGTAGACGTAGGACAGGTTGTAGACCTTGCCCTTGACGGTGCCGGACTCGACGGTGCCGGGCATCAGCACGTCACGGATCTTCTTCGACGGGTCGTCGATGTACGGGGCGTCCAGCAGCGGGGCCAGGTCGGTCAGCTGGCCGGAGTCGGCGAGGACGTCGAGCTTCATCTGCTTGGCGCCGGAGTCGTCGATGACGTCCGGCGGGGAGCCGGCGTTGAAGCGCGGCTGGAGCTTGCCGGTGACGTCCTTGTCGGCCTGGTGGTTGATCTTGGCGCCGGGGTAGCTCTTGGCGTAGATCGCCTCGAACGCCTTGGCGTACTCGTTGCCGTAGCCGCCGTCGAAGATGAATACCTCGAGGCCCTCGCCGTCCTTGACGCCGAACGGGTTCTTCGCGTCGGTCAGGTTGTAGCCCGCGGCGCCCTTGGCGCCCTTGTCGCTGCTGCCGCCGGTGCCGCCGGCACACGCGGTGAGCAGAGAGCCGCCGGTGGCCGCGAGCACGGCGATGCCGGCGGCGCGCTTGAAGATGTCCCGGCGGTTGTACTCGGTTGCAGAGCCCATGAAGTGTGCCCCTAGCCCCTCGATGTCCAAGAAGATGGTGATGCCCCGGGGTATGACGAGATGTCAATTCCCGTTTGTTCGGGCCCGCCTAGCGGCAACTGCGCCGGTCAGAGGCGTGAAGTCGATGCGCACAGGTATAGTCCACTGTTCACCCTCCGGCAATAGTCGGGCCGCTGGATGGGTCAGGTTGGGAGTCAAAGCGTTGCGGGCGGTGCAGCATGTGCAATGCGCAGGGAGCCTGCCCATTGCGGCCGCCCGACCAGTACCGAGAAGGTAGCGCGTTCTTGCTCGTTTGAACATGGAAACGCGCAGCTTCGCGCATCCACGAACCGAAATCGTGATACGCGAAACTGCGCGCCGTCCGGCGGCGACCGCCTGCCGTTACCTCCGCAGACCGGCGTCCAGGGCGGCGACGAGGGTGCCCGCGGTGTCGTCGTTCTCCAGCGACCAGGCCATCACACCACCGAGACCGTTGGTCGCGACATAGCGCGCCTTCCGGGTGAGCAGCTCGGGCGTGTCGTACGTCCAGAACTCGGTGCCGTCGTACTTCCAGGTCGCCCCGTGCCGGCGGTCCTCGTGGACGGTGCCGGGCAGGTCCTTGATCCGATTCCAGGGCAGGTTGCCGCCCCGGGCGAGACCGGTGGCGCTCTGGTACAGGCCGGCGCGGCCGCCGTCCGGCACGCCCGTCCAGCCGTAGCCGTAGAACGGCACGCCGAGCACCGCCTTGGCCGGCGGCAGGCCCTTGGCCAGGTAGTGCCGGACCACCTTGTCGGCACTGAGGCCGGCGTTCTGCGGCGACGGGTCGGCCGGGTCGGAGTACAGGTTGGCCTGGTGGTTCGTCGGGCCCTGGGCCTCCCAGGGGCCGTGCAGGTCGTACGTCATGAGGTTCAGCCAGTCGACCGACTTGGCGACCTTGCGGACCTCCAGCCGGTCGGCCTTGTCCTCGCCGGCGGGGACGGCGGCGGTCAGCAGGTAGTGGGCGTGCCGCTGCCGGCCGAGGGCGTCCAGCTGGCGGCGGAACTCCTGCATCAGCAGGGTGTAGTTCCGGCCGTCCTCCGGGCGGACGACGTTGCCGGCGTCGCCCCCGCCGCCCGGGTACTCCCAGTCGATGTCGATGCCGTCGAAGACGCCGGCGCCCGCGCCCGGCCCGCCCTCGGCGGAGCCGAGCTGCGGCAGGTCGCCCCTGAGGTAGAGGTCGATGCAGGAGGAGACGAACTCCTTGCGGGCGGCATCGGTGGCGGCGGCGTCCGAGAAGTACTTGGACCAGGTCCAGCCGCCGAGCGAGACGACGGCCCGCAGCTGCGGGTTCTTCGCCTTGAGCTTGCGCAGCTGGTTGAAGTTGCCCTTCAGCGGCTGCTCGGCGGTGTCGGCGACGCCGTCCACCGACTCATCGGCGCCGACCGGGCGCTGGTAGTCGGCCCAGGCGTCGCCGACGCCGGCGGCGTTGGCCTCGAAGCAGGTGCCGTCGGCGGAGACGTTGCCGAAGGCGTAGTTGAGGACGGTGAGCTTTCCGGCCTGGCCGGAGTCCTGCACCTTCCTGGCGGAGAAGCCGCCGTATATGCCCCACTGGGTGAAGTAGCCCACCCGCTCGCCCTTGAGGCGGGGGCCGTGGTCGTGGGCCTGTGCGGCGGTGGGTGCGGCAAGCGCGGCGGCGACTGCCATCGCGAGGACTGCGGAGGTGCGTCTGGGCATGCCCGTGGCCTTCTCTGAGTCGGCGTCAATTGGTCTGAACCAAGCCGAGACAGAGGTTTAGTCCACTGGAGCCGATGCGCACAAGGGGGCGGGCGCCGACGGGCGTTGGCGCGGTGCGCCGGAGGCGGGCACCGGGGCGGGGCTCAGAGCCGGGAGGTGAGCACCGGCAGACCGTCCCCGGACAGGCCGGCGAGGCCGGCAGGACGGCCGGTGACGGCCAGCAGCAGGGAGAGCATCGGTCCGACCACCTCCGGGCCGTCCCCGGAGCTCCAGGAGGTGTCGGCGGCCCGCAGCCGCAGCCCGGCGGCCCGGCGCTTGCCCCCGATCAGCAGGTTGGAGCGGAGGTAGAGGTCGGCGCAGCGGGTCAGCGCCTTCGGCGGGTAGGCGCGGGTGATGCCGAGCGGGCGGCGGATGTCCTCGGCGTGCACCACCGTCTCGCCGAGCCAGGTGTCCGTCGGGCCGGGCGGGTGGCCGACCGAGTCGAGCTCCGCCTCGAAGGCAGCCACGGTGGCGGCCGGCTCTCCGGCGGTCAGTTCGGCGATCTCCCGGGCCGTCATCACCTCGAACCGGAAGCCGGCCCGGGCCATCTTGAGGAAGAACCTCGGCGGGCTCATCCGGGCCGTCGCCGCCATGTGCGCCAGCGTGTCGCGGACGCTCCGCCCCACGCATAGCGACTCCACCATCCACTGTTCCGCGGCCAGGTCCCGGACGTCCGCCAATAGGGCCCGCCGTTCGGCGTGGACGAGGTCCCACACCTCGGATCGCGTCGCCATGCTTCCGTGCTACTACGACGGCGGCCGGGCCGCACCCCCGGGGTGGGGGTGCGGCCCGGCCGCTCGCGTTCCGGTGCGGGACTCAGCCGATCAGGCTGCGCAGCACGTACTGCAGGATGCCGCCGTTGCGGTAGTAGTCCGCCTCACCGGGGGTGTCGATGCGGACGACCGCGTCGAAGGCGGTGCTGGTCCCGTCCGCGCCGACCGCGGTGACCTTGACGGTCTTCGGGGTGCGGCCCTCGTTGAGCTCGGTCACGCCGGAGAAGGAGAAGGTCTCCTCGCCGGTCAGGCCCAGCGAGTCGGCCGTCTTGCCCGCCGGGAACTGCAGCGGCAGGACGCCCATGCCGATCAGGTTCGAGCGGTGGATGCGCTCGTAGGACTCGGCGATGACGGCCTTGACGCCGAGCAGCGCGGTGCCCTTGGCGGCCCAGTCGCGGGACGAGCCGGAGCCGTACTCCTTGCCGGCCAGGACGACCAGCGGGGTGCCGGCGGCCTGGTAGTTCTGCGAGGCGTCGTAGATGAACGACACCGGCGCGTCGGCCTGGGTGAAGTCGCGGGTGTAGCCGCCCTCGGTGCCCGGCGCGATCTGGTTGCGCAGGCGGATGTTGGCGAAGGTGCCGCGGATCATGACCTCGTGGTTGCCACGGCGCGAGCCGTAGGAGTTGAAGTCACGCTTCTCCACACCGTGCTCGGTGAGGTACTGCGCCGCCGGGGTGCCCGGCTTGATGTTGCCGGCCGGGGAGATGTGGTCGGTGGTGACCGAGTCGCCCAGCTTGGCCAGGACGCGGGCGCCGGCGATGTCGTTCACCGGGCTCGGGGTCTTGGCCATGCCCTCGAAGTACGGGGGCTTGCGGACGTAGGTGGACTCGGCGTCCCACTCGAAGGTGTTGCCGGTCGGCACGGGGAGCGACTGCCAGCGGTGGTCGCCGGCGAAGACGTCCTGGTAGCCCTTGTCGAACATGGCCTCGTCGATGGAGCCGGCGACGGTGTCGGCGACCTCCTGCTCGGACGGCCAGATGTCGGCGAGGAAGACGTCGTTGCCGTCGGCGTCCTGGCCCAGGGCGTCACGGGTGATGTCGACGTTCATGTTGCCGGCGAGGGCGTACGCGACCACCAGCGGCGGGGACGCCAGGTAGTTCATCTTGACGTCGGGGTTGATCCGGCCCTCGAAGTTGCGGTTGCCGGAGAGCACCGAGACGACCGCGAGGTCCGACTCGTTGACGGCGGCCGAGACCTCCTCGGGCAGCGGGCCCGAGTTGCCGATGCAGGTGACGCAGCCGTAGCCGACCAGGTTGAAGCCCAGCTTCTCCATGTACGGGAGCAGGCCGGCCTTCTCGTAGTAGTCCATGACGACCTTGGACCCGGGGGCCAGGGTGGTCTTGACCCACGGCTTGACCGTGAGGCCCTTCTCCACGGCCTTCTTCGCCAGCAGGGCGGCGCCCAGCATGACGGAGGGGTTGGAGGTGTTGGTGCAGGAGGTGATCGAGGCGATCACGACCGCGCCGTTGTCGATCTCGTAGGACGAGCCGTCGGGGGCGGTGACGGCGGTCGGCTTCGAGGCCTCGGCGGAGTAGGTCGGCAGCGCCTCGGCGAACTTGCCCGCGGCCTCGGCCAGGATCACGCGGTCCTGCGGGCGCTTCGGGCCGGAGATCGACGGGACGACGGTGGAGACGTCCAGCTCCAGGTACTCGGAGTAGACCGGCTCGACCGACGGGTCGTGCCAGAGGCCCTGCTCCTTGGCGTACGCCTCGACCAGCGCGAGCTGCTGCTCGTCGCGGCCGGTGAGCTTCAGGTAGTTGATGGTCTCGGCGTCGATCGGGAAGATCGCACAGGTCGAGCCGAACTCCGGCGACATGTTGCCGATGGTGGCGCGGTTGGCCAGCGGGATCGAGGTGACGCCCTCGCCGTAGAACTCGACGAACTTGCCGACCACACCGTGCTTGCGCAGCATCTCGGTGATGGTGAGCACCAGGTCGGTGGCGGTGGTGCCGGCCGGGAGCTGGCCGTTGAGCTTGAAGCCGACCACGCGCGGGATCAGCATGGAGACCGGCTGGCCGAGCATCGCGGCCTCGGCCTCGATGCCGCCGACGCCCCAGCCGAGCACGCCGAGGCCGTTGACCATGGTGGTGTGCGAGTCGGTGCCGACGCAGGTGTCGGGGTACGCCTGGCCGCCCCGGACCATGACGGTACGGGCCAGGTGCTCGATGTTGACCTGGTGGACGATGCCGGTGCCGGGCGGGACGACCTTGAACTCGTCGAATGCGGTCTGGCCCCAGCGCAGGAACTGGTAGCGCTCCTTGTTGCGGCCGTACTCGATCTCGACGTTCTGGACGAAGGCGTCCGGGGTGCCGAACTTGTCGGCGATGACGGAGTGGTCGATGACCAGCTCGGCCGGCGCCAGCGGGTTGATCTTGGACGGGTCGCCGCCCAGCTCCTTCACGGCCTCACGCATGGTGGCGAGGTCGACGACGCACGGCACACCGGTGAAGTCCTGCATGATCACGCGGGCCGGGGTGAACTGGATCTCCTCGGACGGCTCGGCCGTCGCGTCCCAGTTGCCCAGGGCCCGGATGTGGTCGGCGGTGATGTTCGCGCCGTCCTCGGTGCGGAGCAGGTTCTCCAGCAGGACCTTGAGGCTGTACGGCAGCCGCTCGGAACCCTCGACGGCGGAGAGCTTGAAGATCTCGTACGACTCGTCGCCCACCTGCAGCGAGCTGCGGGCGTCGAAGCTGTTCGCGGACACGACTGACTCCTTCTGGGTCCACCCGGTGGTAAGGTAAGCCTTAGTTAAGCTCACCGCGCCGATGATGGAAGGCGTGCGCCTCTCGGCAGATATCTTGACGTCAAGATAAAGCATAGTGCGTAGTTATCTCGATGTCGAGATAAACCATAGTGCATGGCTGCGTCCAAACTTCACCCGGCGATGCCCCGGCGCAACCGCAGCAGTTCAGCCCCTGCGGCGCGACCGCGCGTACCAGAGCATGGCCAGCACGCCCACCACCACCAGGGCTCCCACCACGACGATCACCAGTGTCCCGGCGGAGTCCGCGGGCTCCGGGGCGATGTCCGCGAGCAGGGCGGCCGTTGCGTTCACGAGAGGTCCTTTCGACGGTCGGACGGCGCCGGGGCGAGGCCCGCCACCAGCAGCAGGAGGACGGGGAACTCCAGGTAGGCGTGGTAGCTCGCCACCGCCGCGTACAGCGCCTTGCCCTGCGCCCAGTCGGTGGCGAACAGCACGGCGAGCGCCGCCCCCGCGGCCACGCCGAGCAGCCAGGCCCGCCGACCGCGCAGCAGCGGCGCCCTCCGCTCGAAGGCCGCCGAGGCGTCCGGCGCGAAGCGCGGCAGGAACCACACCCACACCACGTAGTGCATGGTCTGCAGGAAGGCGAAGACCGCCACGAAGCGCAGCCCCGCCGCGGTGTGCAGCCACGCCGGCGGCGTGTACGCGGCCGCCAGCCGGGCCACTCCCCCGTCCGCCGGGGTCAGCACCCCGTCCAACGCGCCGCCCAGCAGCAGCGCCGGCACCGCCAGCACCCAGCCGCACTGCACCGCCAGGAAGACCGCACGGCCGCGCGGCAGGCACCTCGACCACTCCCAGAGGAAGACCAGCGGCACCAGGTTGTGCAGGTGCGCCAGCACCACGAAGTGGTACGCGGGGAAGGCCAGCGAGAGCGTCGCGGCCGCCGCCAGCACCAGGCCGGCCCCGGCGAGCGCGAGCGGCCGGGCCCGCAGCGCCCGCAGGCAGGCCGCCGCCAGCAGTCCGTACGCGAGCAGGATCTCGGCGGTGTGCGGGAGCGGACCCGGCGGAAGGAGCCGGCAGACCACGATCCCGGTGATCAGCACCAGCAGCAGCCGCAGGAAGGGGCCCGCCAGGACGTGCTCGAAGCGGCCCGCGACGTACCGCAGTTCGAGGACGTTGTGCAGGATGCCGAAGGTCGCCAGACCGAGCACCGCCAGACCGGCCGGGGCCCGCAGGGCGACCGTCAGGGCGAGGGCCGCGGCCAGCACGAACCCGGCCGTCGGCAGGGCCCCGCCCGCCGTCCGCACCGCCGGTACCGCGCCCACTGCCACGTCGGTCCTCCCCTGCCCGCCCGGCCGCCGCCGTGCCCCTGGCACGATCACACCGTGCCGTACCCCTTGGCTCTCGCCCTCACGCTGCTCGTCGAGGTGCCGCTGTACACCGCGGCGCTCGGCGCGCTCGGCGGCGTCCGCCCCGCGCGGGCCGCCCTGACGGGGGCCGCGGTGAACGGTCTGACGCACCCGGTGCTCTGGTGGTCGCTCCGGCACGCCGCCGCCGGGCCCGCCGCAGCCTACTGGACGGCGTTCGGGCTCGCCGAGGTCTCGGTCTGCCTGGTCGAGGCCGCGCTGGCGGGACTGCTGACGGCGGAGCGGGGCACGGCCACGGCAGGGGCGGCGCGGGAACCCGTTGGACGGCCGGGGACGCCCACGGGAGGTGCGGCCGGCCGCGGACGCCTGCCCTGGCCGCTGCTCGGCGCGGCCGCGCTCACGGCCAACGCGAGCTCGGTGCTGGTGGGACTGCTGGCGGCCCGTTGACCCGGCGGCCGACGGGTGGCGGGCGGGAGGCGGCGGGCGGGAGGCGGCAGCAGGCGCCCGGGAGGTCGGGCCCGCGGCAGAGGGTCGGTGACGGCTACGGTGGTGCCGAGCCGGCGGCACGACGGGAGCCGGCCGGAGCGACAGCCGGGGGCAGGCCGAGTGATCGTGGTGGACGCGTCCGCGCTGGTACTGGCACTGGCGGACGACGGGGAACGCGGCCGGGCCGCACGGGCCGAACTGGCCCGGGACACCGAGTGGGCCGCGCCGGACCACGTGCTGATCGAGGTGATGCAGTCCCTGCGCGGCCTGTACCTCGCGCGCGAGGTCACCGCCGAGCGGGTCGCCGAGATCGCCGGACAGCTGCCCGCACTGACCGTCCGGCGGGTGGACGTGACACCCCTGCTCGGCCGGATCTGGGCGCTCAAGGACAACCTCACCCCGGACGACGCCGCCTATGTCGCGGTCGCCGAGGAACTCGGCGCTCCCCTGGTCACCGCGGACCTGCGGCTGATGCGGGCCAGCGGCCCGCGGTGCGAGATCCGCGGCATCCTGCCCGGCCCGTCCGCCGCCGGCGGTACTCCGGGGACCGGCCGCTCGTCCGGGGGTGACCGCTCGTCCGGGTGACCCGGCGGCACGGCGGCGTGCACGGCGCGGCGCCGCCCGCCACGGTGGGGTGCTGTCCCCGCCCGGTGCCCGTCCGCCGCGGCCCGTCGAGAGGTGCGCCGATGCCCGTCCCGTTCACTACCGCGCTGCCCGCACTCCTGCTGCTGCCCGCGTTCGCCGGGCCCGGCACGGTCGTGTCGGCGGACTTCGACCCGGCCACCGCCTTCGTCCCGCCGGTGGCGACCAGCCACGCGCCGGACGTGGTGCCCTACGGCTCCCACATCCGGGTCACCGAGGCCCGGGACGCCGGCGGGACGACGGTCGTGGTGGAGCTCACCGGGGTGGCGCCCGCCACGGAGCTGGCCGCCCACGTGCACACCGGCCGCTGCGCGGCGGACCCGGCTGCCTCCGGCCCGCACTACCAGGACACCGCGGACCCGGTGCAGCCCTCGACCGACCCCGCCTACGCCAACGACCGCAACGAGGTCCGGCTGGCGCTGCGCACCGACGCGCAGGGGGACGCAGCGGCGCGGACCCGGGTGGGCTGGCGGTTCCGGCCCGGCGGGGCACGGTCACTGGTGCTGCACACCGTGCACGCCGAGGGCGCCCGAACTGCGGGCACCCGGGTGGCGTGCGTGAACGTCGACTTCTGACCGGCGACTGGGCGCCGCGCGAGCCGGGCCCGGGAGTCGGGCCCGTGAGCCGACCCGGGAACCCGTCTCAGGAATCCAGCTCAGAAGCCTGCTTCAGGAACCGAGCGTGGCGACCAGCACCGCCTTGATGGTGTGCAGCCGGTTCTCCGCCTGGTCGAAGACCACCGAGTGCGCCGACTCGAAGAGCTCGTCCGTGCACTCCAGCTCCGTCATCCCGGTCTCCTCGTACATCTGGCGACCGATCTCGGTGCCGAGGTCGTGGTACGCGGGCAGGCAGTGCAGGAACTTGACGGCGGGGTTGCCGGTCGCGCGGACGGTGTCCATGGAGACCTGGTACGGCTTCAGCAGGGCGATCCGCTCGGCCCACACCTCCTTGGGCTCGCCCATCGAGACCCAGACGTCGGTGTAGAGGAAGTCGGCACCGGCCACGCCCTCCGCCACCGACTCGGTGACGGTGATCCGGGCCCCGGTGGTGGCGGCGAGCTCCTGGGCGGCCTTCTGCACGTCGTCGGCCGGCCAGAGCTGCCGCGGGGCCACGATGCGCACGTCCATGCCGAGCAGCGCGCCGGTGACGAGCAGCGAGTTGCCCATGTTGTTGCGGGCGTCGCCGAGGTAGGCGAGGGCGACCTCGCCGAGCGGCTTGACGCAGTGCTCGCGGACGGTGAGGACGTCCGCGAGCATCTGGGTCGGGTGCCACTCGTCGGTCAGCCCGTTCCACACCGGGACACCGGCGTGCGCGGCCAGCTCCTCGACGATCTCCTGGCCGTGGCCGCGGTACTCGATGCCGTCGAACATCCGGCCGAGCACCCGGGCCGAGTCGCGGATGGACTCCTTGTGGCCGATCTGGGAACCCGCCGGGTCGAGGTAGGTGGTGGAGGCGCCCTGGTCGTGGGCGGCCACCTCGAAGGCGCAGCGGGTGCGGGTGGACGTCTTCTCGAAGATCAGGGCGATGTTCTTGCCGCGCAGCCGGGGCTGCTCGGTGCCGGCGTACTTGGCGGCCTTCAGTTGGGCGGCGAGGTCCACCAGGAAGCGGAACTCCTGGGGAGTGAAGTCGAGCTCCTTGAGGAAGTGCCTGTTCCGGAGGTTGAACGCCATGCCGGGCTCCTGGGTCATCCTGGTTCATTCGATGGTGAGACGGGAAGTGTATACGACCCTCGGAATTTCTATGCAGCAGTGGGGTGTGACGCGGACGCCCCGGCCCGCCCCCGCGGGAGGCGCGGGGGCGGGCCGGGGCGGCGTCACGGGGACGGCGGGGGCGCGCACGGGCAGCTCACAGCCGCGGGTCGACCGGCTCCGACTCCAGGGCCAGCACCGCGAACACCGGCTCGTGCACCCGCCAGAGCGGCTCGCCGGCGGCCAGCCGGTCGAGCGCCTCCAGGCCGAGCGCGTACTCGCGCAGCGCCAGCGAGCGCTTGTGCCCGAGGAAGCGCTGCCGCAGCTGGTCCAGGTACTGGGTGTAGTCGGGGCCGTAGATGATCCGCAGGTACTCCCGGCCCCGGACCTTCACACCGGGCTGCACCAGGCGCCCGCCGGCCTCACGGACGAGCGAGGCCAGCGGCTTGACCACCATGCCCTCGCCGCCCGCCTCGGTGAGCTCCTCCCACCAGGCGATGCCGGCGGCGACGGAGGCCTCGTCCGTGGTGTCGACGACGAGCCTGCCGGTCCGCCGGAGGATCGGCTCGGCCGGGTCGTCGGCGTCGACCAGCCGGTCGATCCAGGCGAGGTGCCGGTCGTGCGGCAGCACCGCGAGGTTCGCCCCCTCGGCGGCGAGCACCTGGAACGGGGCCAGCCGGATGCCGCTGAGGCCTTCGGTCGGCCAGCAGTAGCGCCGGTAGGCCGCGGTGAAGGCCTCCGCGTCCTGCGCGCGCCGGCGCTGCCGGGCCGTCAGGTCGGCCACGTCCAGACCGCGCTCGGCGGCAAGGTCGAGGGCTTCGAGCACCCGCGGAAGGGCGGCGCCTGCGGCCGCGCCGACCGCCGCGTACTGGCGGCGCAGCAGATCGGCGGCCTTCAGCGACCACGGCATCAGCTCGGCGTCCAGGAGCAGCCATCCGGTGGCCAGCTCGTCGAACAGGCCGGCCCGCTCGGCGGCCGCCCGCACCCGGGCGAGGACGGCACCGGTCAGCTCCTCGTCGCTGAGGAAGGCCCGGCCGGTGCGTGTCCAGATCGCACCGGGGCCGTCGAGGCCGAACTTCTTCTCCAGCGCCGCCTCGTCCCGGGCGACCAGGACGACCGCGCGGGAGCCCATGTGCTTCTCCTCGCAGACCACCTGCTGCACACCGTCGTGGCGGTAGGAGAAGAAGGCCTCCTCCGGGTGCTCCAGGTAGCCGTCTCGGCGGGAGGTCGCGGACGGCGCCATGGTCGGCGGCAGGTAGGCCAGCAGCCGGGGGTCGAGCGCGAAGCGGCTCATCACCTCCAGCGCCGCGGCGGCGTTCTCCTCACGGACGGAGACCCGGCCGTGGTGCGCCGTCTCGACGATCCGCCGACCGGCCACGTCGGCGAGGTCCAGCGGACGGCCCTCGCGGCCGCCGGGCGCGTCGGTGTGCAGCGGACGCACGGGGGCGTACCACTCCTGCTCGGCCGGGACGGTGACGATCTCGCGCTCCGGGTAGCGCAGGGCGGTGAGGTCGCCACCGAAGACGCAGCCGGTGTCCAGGCAGATGGTGTTGTTGACGAAGCTCGCCGTGGGCGTCGGGGTGTGGCCGTAGACGACCAGTGCCTTGCCGCGGTACTCCTCGGCCCACGGGTAGCGGACCGGCAGACCGTACTCGTCGGTCTCGCCGGTGGTGTCGCCGTAGAGGGCGTGCGAGCGGACCCGGCCGGAGTTGCGGCCGTGGTACTTCTCGGGCAGGCCGGCGTGGCAGACCACCAGGGCGCCGCCGTCCAGCAGGTAGTGGCTGACCAGGCCGCGCATGAAGGCCCTGACCTCGGCCAGGAACTCCTCCGGCTCGGCGGCGAGCTGGTCGATCGACTCCTGCAGGCCGTACGAGACGGTGACCTTGCGGCCGTCCATGTACCGGCCGAGCTTGTTCTCGTGGTTGCCCGGCACGCAGAGGGCGTGGCCGGCCGCGACCATGCCCATCACCAGGCGCAGGACGCCCGGGGTGTCCGGACCGCGGTCGACCAGGTCGCCGACGAACACGGCGGTGCGGCCCTCGGGGTGGACGGCGTCCACGGCCCGGCCCCGGTCGTCACGGGCGATCCGGTAGCCGAGGCGGACCAGCAGCGTCTCCAGCTCCGAGCGGCAGCCGTGGATGTCGCCGACGATGTCGAACGGGCCGGTGAGGTGCCGCAGGTCGTTGAAGCGCTTCTCGGGGACGACCTCGGCGGCCGCCACCTCCGCCTCGCCGCGCAGGATGTGCACCTTGCGGAAGCCCTCGCGCTCCAGGCCCTTGATCGAGCGGCGCAGCTCGCGCTGCTGGCGCGGCAGGACGTGTGCGGGCAGCTGCCGGTCGGGACGGGTGCTGTTGCGCTCGGCGCAGACGCCGGTCGGCACGTCCAGCACGATCGCGATGGGCAGCACATCGTACTCGCGGGCGATCCTGACCAGCGCCTTGCGGGACTCCGGCTGCACATTGGTCGCGTCGACGACGGTGAGCCGGCCGGCCGCGAGCCGCTTGCCGACGATGTAGTGGAGCACCTCGAAGGCGTCGGTGGAGGCCGACTGGTCGTTCTCGTCGTCGGCGACGAGACCGCGGCAGTAGTCGGAGGAGACGACCTGGGTGGGCAGGAAGTGCCGGCGCGCGAAGGTGGACTTGCCGGAGCCACTGGTGCCGATCAGGACCACCAGGGACACGTCGGTGACGGGGAGTCTGCGGGTGGGCTGCGCGGCCTCGGCGGCCTCGGCGGCGGCCGGGTCGGCAGTCTCGGCGGCTGCTGCGCCGGTGGGCAGGTCGTCGTCGGGACGGCCGCCGGTGGGCCGGGCATCGGAGGTCATCGGGTCACGCTCCTCTCAGGGGCATTGTCGGGGTTGCCCGCGCGGAACAGGGCGAGCTGGGTCGGCGCGCCGACCTCCTCGTCGACCGGGCCGACGGGCCGCAGGGCGACCGTGTAGCCGTAGGTGCGGGCGACCCGCTCGGCCCAGTCGGCGAACTCGGCGCGGCTCCACTCGAACCGGTGGTCCGAGTGTCGGACGTGGCCGGCCGGGAGGGTCTCCCAGCGGACGTTGTACTCGACGTTCGGGGTGGTGACGACGACGGTCTGCGGACGGGCCGCGCCGAACACCGCGTACTCGAGGGCGGGCAGCCTGGGCAGGTCGAGGTGCTCGATCACCTCGGACAGGACGGCGGCGTCGTAGCCCTTGAGCCGGGCGTCGGTGTAGGTGAGCGCACCCTGAACCAGGCGTACCCGGGCGGCCTGGCGCTCGGTCATCCGGTCGAGCCGCAGCCGGCGGGCGGCCGCGGCCAGCGCGCGGGAGGAGACGTCCACGCCGAGCACCTCCGTGACCCTGATGTCCTTGAGCAGTTCACCGACGAGCTCGCCCTGGCCGCAGCCGAGGTCGAGCACCCGGGCGGCGCCGGTCTCGGCCAGCGCGGCCAGGATGGCGGCGCGCCGCTGGACCGCGAGCGGGACCGGCCTGCCGTCGGTGTCCGGAGCTGTGGTGTCCGGTGCTGTGGTGTCCGGTGCTGTGGTGTCCGGTGGAGTGGTGTGCGGAGGAGTGGTGTGCGGAGGAGTGGTGTGCGGAGGAGTGGTGGCCCTTGCAACGTCGGCGTTCGCGTCCGGGGTGGTGCTGTCCGGGGTTTCGTCCGCGGCGTCCGGGTCGTCGTCGACGGCGTTGTCCAGCTCCTCGGCCTCGCGGTCGTCGGCCTCGGCGAGTCTGGCCAGCGCCAGCCGCTCCATCGCGAGCCGGGTCAGCGACCAGCGGCGGGCCAGGTAGCGGCGGGTGATCACGGCGAGCTCCGGGTGGCCGCCCAGCCAGCCCTCGCCGGCGGCGAGCAGCTTGTCGACCTCGTCGGGCGCCACCCAGTAGTGCTTGGCACCGTCGAGCACCGGCAGCAGCACGTACAGCTGCTGGAGCGCATCGGCCAGTCGCAGTTCACCGGTCAGCTCCACCCGGACGTAGCGGGACTCGCCCCACTCGGGGAAGGCCTCGTCCAGCGGGATCGCCGTGGCCTCGACCTGCCAGCCGAGCGGTTCGAAGAGCCGCCGCACCATCCCCGGGCCACCCTCGCCACCGCCGGTCGCGGGCACCGCGGGGAGCGAGATGCGCAGCGGCATGGGCAGCTCGGCCCGGCCGGGGAGCTTCTCGCAGGCGCCCTTCATCGCCGACCGGAACACCGCCCGCAGCGCGACCGCCAGGAGTGAGGACGCGGCGTAGGGCCGGTCGTTCACGTACTGGGCGAGGGCGAGGTCGGGCGAGCCGGCGCGGCCACGACCGCGGCCCTGGCGCACCAGCGCCACGGGGTCGATGTCGAGCAGCAGCGCCGCCGTGCAGACCTGCTCGGTGGCTTCCGGGTAGAAGACGTGCGCCACACCGTGCGAGGTGGAGAAGCGCTGCACCTTCTCCGGGTGTTTGTGCAGCAGAAAGCCCAGGTCGGTCGCCGGACGATCGGCTGTGGCCGTGGTGGAGATCGAGATGAACACCCGGTCGAGTATTGCGGACGGATGATCGGCCGGTCACCGGGTTTTGGCCCTGCTCGGACCGCGGATCGGGCTACGTCGTTGGGTCGGGGCGGGCCGCGGATCGGGGCCGCTGGTGGGCCCGGCGGGGGTGCTCGGGGAGCCGGCCGCGATGTCCGCACGGTGAGCGCGTTCGGCACGGCCACCCCCGATTCGTTAACGTGCACGATGTGACTGCTGAAACCTCCTCCCTCGCCCGCGGCGCCGTCGCGGTCGGCCTGGCGACGATCGCCGCCGACGGCACCGTCCTGGACACCTGGTTCCCCGCGCCCGAGCTGACGGCCGAGCCCGGCCCGGCGGGCACCGTGCGGCTGACCGCCGAGCAGGCCGAGGCCGGGCTCGGTGCCGGCGCCGCCGAGGCGCTGCGCACCGACGCCCGCCGCGGCGTCGAGGTCGTCGCCGTGCGCACCACGATCTCCTCCCTCGACGACAAGCCGCTCGACGCGCACGACGCCTACCTGCGTCTGCACCTGCTGAGCCACCGTCTGGTCAAGCCGCACGGGCAGAACCTGGAGGGCATCTTCGGTCTGCTCGCCAACGTCGCCTGGACGAGCATCGGCCCGGTGCCGGTGGCGAACGTGGAGCAGGCCCGCCTGGGCGTGCGCGCGCAGGGCGGTCAGCTGGCCGTGTACGGCGTGGACAAGTTCCCGCGGATGACCGACTACGTCGCCCCGACGGGCGTGCGGATCGCCCACGCGGACCGCGTCCGGCTCGGTGCACACCTCGCCGAGGGCACCACGGTGATGCACGAGGGCTTCGTCAACTTCAACGCGGGCACCCTGGGCACCTCGATGGTGGAGGGCCGGATCAGCGCCGGTGTCGTGGTCGGCGACCACAGCGACATCGGCGGCGGCGCCTCGATCATGGGCACGCTGTCCGGCGGCGGCAAGCAGGTCGTGTCGGTCGGCGAGCGCTGCCTGCTCGGCGCCAACGCCGGCATCGGCATCGCGCTGGGCAACGACTGTGTCGTGGAGGCCGGTCTCTACGTGACCGCCGGCACCCGGGTGACCACCCCGGACGGCAAGATCGCCAAGGCGGTCGAGCTCTCCGGCCAGGACAACCTGCTGTTCCGCCGCAACTCGCAGAGCGGCGCGGTCGAGGTCATCGCCCGGTCCGGCTCGTGGGGTGGCCTGAACGCGGAGCTGCACGCGCACAACTGATCTCCTGTGCTCCGGGCGGGCCCGGGCGGCGTACCTCTTGGTACGTGCCCGGGCCCGCTGCCGTTCCGGGGCGGCCGCCGTCGAGCCTCGGAGGCTGCAGGGGGCGGCCCTAGCCGAGGCCCGACCCGGGCCGCAAGCCGCGCTCACCCGGTGGGCTGACCCCGCGGCACTCTTGGACCTCAACGAGTGGTCCCAGGTGACCGCCTGCGGGCGGGGGTCGTTGGACGGGCGGCGCCGGTATCGGACGGCGCGCTCCGCACCACCGAGTTGGAAGGGCACCCCCATGTCCGACCCCCAGTCCGAGCCGAGCGGCGAGGCATCCGCCCTGGCGTCCCAGAACTTCGCGCAGGACGTGTCCGCGGCCGAGGCGCCCAAGGACCTGCTGCAGCAGATGGAGGAGTTGCTGGCGACCGTGAGTGCCAGCCTGGCCGGGCTCGGCATCGATCTGCGCTCGTCCGTGGCCCGGGCCGATGCGCCGGACGACGAGGCGTCCATGCCGGACGCTCACGGCTGACCCACCGACCCGGCGGCCGCACCGACCGGCGGCGCGAGGCGGACGGACAGCGCTCCCGGGTGCTCCGCCGGGCCGGCCAGGTCCACGCCCGGCCCGGCCGCTGCCCCGACCGTTTGCCCGGCCGTCGATCGGGCCGGGAGGTGTCCGGGCGGCGGGTCGGGCACGTCGTCCGCCGACGGGTCGAAGAGGCCTCCGTCCAGGTACTCCGGACCGTCCTCATCCGGCGGCGGGAGGCCGTTCTCGCGGCGGACGGCGCGCAGCAGATCGGCCGCCACCTCCTTGCAGTCGGCGCCCGCGTCCACGCCGTCGATGCAGCGCCAGTAGACGCTCTCCGCCTCGGCTCCGCAGGCGAGCACGACGAGTGCCTCGGCCACCTCGTGGAGCAGGAAGCAGAGTTCGCACAGCACGGGGTCGAGGTCGCCGAGTTCGTCCAGGCGGTGGGCGCGGCCGGCGGTCCAGTCCGGGCCGGGCGGGTCGGATGTGTCGAGGGTTTCGCAGGCGGCCGGCTGCTCGTCGAGGCAACCCGCCGCGTGCGCTCCCGTGTCGCAGAGCAGCTGGCCGAGGGCGCCGATCTCACCGGAGTCCTGCTCGGCGATCCGGGCGCCGACGGCCTCGGTGAGCAGGCCGGCCTGACGGGCCTCCAGCAGCACGCCCTGGGCCGTCCTGGCCTCGGCCAGCGCGTGCCGGGTCGTCTTGATCAGTCGCAGCGCGTCCATGACGCCGCTCCCCTCGCTCGCATCGGACCGCCGTTGCCGACGGTGTGTCACGACGCAAGCGTGCTGGCCTCCCCCGCCCTCCGCGGATCCCGGCCGTGAACCTGTGGACAACCCGCCCCTGTGGACAACCGGACTCACCCCTACGAGGGAGGAATCCCCCTCGGAACCGGCTCAGCCGGTCTGATCGTCCGACTGATCCTGGTCGGGTGTCGAGGTCGGAGCCGGCGCAGGGAAGCGCTTCTCGTTCCGTTCGATCTTGGCGGCCAGTGCCTCCTCCGGATCCACACCGACCACGGTGCAGAACTGCAGCAGGTAGGCCAGCACGTCGGCGACCTCGTCCCGGACCCGGTGGGCGCGCTCCGGGTCGGCCATCACGGCGTCCGCCTGCTCGGGCGTCAGCCACTGGAAGATCTCCAGCAGCTCGGCGGCCTCCACGCTGAGCGCCGCCGCCAGGTTCTTCGGCGTGTGGTACGGCTGCCAGCTCCGTGCCGCCGCGAACTCGCCGAGCCGCCGGCTCAGCCGCACCAGCGAATCCTCCGCCGCCGCCCCGCCGCCGGCAGAGGCGGACGCAGGCCGGTCGGAAGCGGCGGAGGCGGACCCAGGCAGGTCGGACCCAGGCCGGTCGGAATCAGACCGGCCGGAGACGGGGTGGTGCGGCTCGGGGCGGTGGGTGTCGTCGCTCACGCCCCCAGGTCTACCGCATCGACGGCACCCCGCCCGCCCTGCTGCGGGACCCGGGGCCGGTCCGGCAGGACGAGCACGCTGTGGCCGGTGGCGGGGTCGCGGCGGCACTCGACGAGGTCCAGGCCCTCCACCTCCGCGGCGGCGGCCGGCTCCTGGAGCGCGGCCAGCAGCCGGACGTCCCCCTTGTCGCACACCTCGCGGGCGACCCGCAGCAGCGAGGCGACCTGCTCGGTGCCGAGCCCGGCCCCCAGGTCCTCGGCCAGGACGGTCAGCTGCCGGTGTGCGGACGGCACCTCGGCCGCCGCGTCGACGTCCAACACCCCGGCCCCGGTGAGCAGCACCGCGGCGAAGGCGAGCAGCCGCAGCATGCCGTCGGAGGCCTGGTCGGCGCCGGTCCGGCCGAGCACGCCCTCGTCGAAGACGGCCATCAGCCGCTGCTGGGCGTCGTCGCCGCGGCGGGCGACCTCCAGTCCGAGCAGCGGGTGCGGGGCGGCGGCCTGGACGGCCTTGAGGAGGCGCCCGTAGCGGCGGCTGCACTCGTTCTCCAGGCGGGCGAGCACGGCGGAGATGTTGGACGCGGTGCCGACCAGCCGGGCCTGCGGTTCGGGCCTGGTCCAGCTGCGCATGGCGGCGGGTACGGGGTGCAGCGGGAAGACCTCGCGCAGGGCGGTGAGCAGCTGTTCGGCGGCGGCGAGCACCTTGCGCTCGCCGGGCGAGGAGCCGGCGACCCGGAGGGGGATCTGAGCGGTGATCAGGCTGTCGCTGGGGAAGGGCGCCCGGATGTCGCCCTGTCGGGTGTCGTTGTGCCAGGTGACGTTGACGCGGCCCTGGGCGATGTCCTGTTCGCCGGTCTCCACCAGGGTCTCGCCGGCGAGGGTCAGCCACTCCCTGGCCACCCGGACGCGGCCGTCGGTGCGGACGACCAGCTCCAGCCGGATCGGCCCGGCACAGGAGCGGACGGTGCAGCCGAGAATGATGGCGTTGCGGCCGTGCGGAACGCAGCCCGACAGGCCGCCGCGCACCGGTCCGGCGAGCGGCCCGACGGTGCCGCCGACGCCGTCCAGCGAGGGGGTGATCTCCTCGCCGATGGCGAGCCTGGAGAGTACCGCGAGGGCGTCCAGCGCGTTCGACTTGCCGACGCCGGACGGGCCGTGCAGGACGGTCAGGCCGGAGAGCGGCAGGGTGGTGCGCCGGTAGGACTTGAAGGAGGTCAGCCGGAGTTCCTCGACCGCGGGACGGCGGGTGGGACGGGCGATCGGGGCGGCGGGAGCGGCGGCTTCGCTGGTCACCCGGGGGACCTTAGCGGCCACAGCGCCAGACGAAACGTCCCTGCTCGGGCCGGTTCACACGAACGGCTCAGCATTCGCACACCGCCGCCATCGCCTCCTCGGCGGGTCCACGCGGCGCGGCGGAACGGCCCACCCGGACCGCGAAGCCGACGTCGGCCCGTTCGGCCCGTTCGGCTCGCGAGGGAGCGGGAACGCCGCGTCAGTCGTAGACGGCCAGCCGGACGGACCCGGTGACCTCGACCGGCTCCGGCAGGGCGGCGAGCGCGGCGGCGAGCCGGTCCGGCGCGGTGTGCCAGGCGTTGGGGCCCATGCCGACGACCGCGGCGGCGGCGGTGTGCGGGAGGCGGAGGGTGAACTCCACCTCGGTGCGGTCGACCAGCCGCAGCCAGGGGCTGAGCTTCTCGTCGATCCGGCGCTCCTTCTCCTCGTCCACCGACAGCAGACCGAGGCCGGAGACGAGTTCGCGCAGGTGGCGGGAGGTGGGCGCGACCAGCAGCAGGCGGCCGCCGGGACGCAGCACCCGGCGGATCTCCGGTCCGTTGCGGGGTGCGAAGACGTTGAGGACGAGGTCGGCGCAGCCGTCCAGCAGCGGCAGTGGGCGCCAGGCGTCGCAGACCACGGCGCCGATCCGGGGGTGCGCCTTGGCGGCGCGGCGGAGCGCGTACTTGGAGATGTCCAGGGCGGCGCCGGCCGGGCCGTCGAGGCGGTCGAGGACGTGCGCCAGGTAGTGGCCGGTCCCGGCGCCGAGGTCGACGACCAGCCTGTCGGAGAGCGGCCCGTCGGAGGCCGGCCCGTCGGAGGCCGGTCCGTCGGAGGCCGTCCCGAGTGCGGCCGCGGCGGCGTCGGCGAGTGCCTCGGCGACGGGCAGGTAGTGTCCGGCGGCGAGGAAGTCGCTGCGGGCGGCGACCATCTCCGCGGTGTCGCCGGTGCCGGTGTGCGCGTCGCCGGGGAGCAGGCTGACGTAGCCCTGCCGGGCCTGGTCGAAGCTGTGCCCGGCGGGGCAGCGCAGGGTACGGCCGTCGAGGGCGAGGTGCTGCGCGCAGTGCGGGCAGGCCAGGTGGGGCTCGATGTCCTGCAGCAACGTGGCGTTCCTCGTCGGGCTCGGGGGTGGGCCCCAAGCCTAACGAGTCAGTCGGTCTCGTCCTCGTCGTCGTCCCCGCCGACCTCTTCCTCCTCGGGCTCGTCGACGACCCATGCGGAGAGCCGTTCGGCGACCCCGGCGACCCCGATCTTGCCCTCGCGGATCGCGCGGGCGAGGCTGCGGACCTCGCGCGCGGTGGTGGCGACGCTGCAGCCGCTGGCGACCAGATAGGCGTAGGCGACGGCGGTGGCGAACAGCTCGTTGTTCCGCTCCAGCGAGGGGATGCGGATCAGCTGGTGCATCAGGGCCGCGGCCCGGTCGTGCGGTTCGGGGTAGACGGCGATGTCGAAGATCTCGGCCTGGTGCCGGGCGACCGCGGCCAGCAGCGACCCGTAGTCGGTGACCTGGGGGTCTCCCGGGGTGTACTGCTCAGCGGTCATGAGCAGCCACGAGAGGTCGACCTCGAGCTTCAACGGCGCACATCCTGGGCGCCCGGCTCGGCGAACTCGGCCAGGAAGGCCGTCTCGTACTCCTTCATGAACTGGGCCGCGGTGTCCACGAAGAGGCGTCCGGCCTCGCCCATGTCCTGCTGGACGAGCCGTTCGATGTACTGGTTCATGCTGATCCCCTGCTGCTCGGCCCGTTCCCGGGCCATCTCGGCGGTGGTTGCGTCCACCCGGACGTTGAGTTGTTTCTTGGCCATGAATTCAAGCTAGCGCTGGGGTGCTAGCACAGCAAGGGCGCAATCCGGCCTCCTCGCCGTACCCGCTCCCCTCAGATGTCCGTTCACGCCCCACCGGAAACCAGCCCGGCAGGCCGATCCGCCGGCACCGCCCGGCAGCGCCCGAGACCTGCGCCGACCGCCCCCGGGCGAACGGCAGCCGGCCTCCGACCGTCCACCGGGTGGCCGGCGGGCCGCACATACCTGTACGGCGAATTCCCGCCATGCCTTCGCGGAACCGGAGGCTCCGGCCCGCCTCCGGCCCCTGAACGCGAGGCTCCGGCCCGCCTCCGGCCCCGCGACGGGAGCCCCGAGCCCCGGAACGCCGATCGGCGGGCACCGGAGTCTCCTCCCGTGCCCGCCGATCGCAGCGGTGCCGCAGACCGCGAAGGCGGTTACCCGTCCTCGCCGAAGCCAGCGCCGAAGCCCGCGCCCGAGCCCTCGCCGGTGGGCTCCAGGATGGCCACGCACTCGAAGTGATGGGTCATCGGGAACAGGTCGAAGGCCCGCAGCGAGACCGGCCGGTAGCCGCCCTCGCGGAAGAACGCCAGGTCGCGGGCGAGCGCGGCCGGGTCGCAGGCCACGTACGCGATCCGGCGGGCCTCCAGGCCGACCAGGTGCGCGACGGTCTCGCGGCCGGCGCCGGCCCGCGGCGGGTCGAGCACGATCAGGTCGGTGGCGGTGATGCCGGTGCGCGGCAGCAGGGTCTCCACCCGGTCGCACTCGATCCGGACGTTCTCCAGCGCGGCCAGGTTGTGCCGGGCGTCGGCCACGGACTGCTTGGACGACTCGATGCCGAGCACCGCGCCGTCCTCGCCGACCCGGTCCGCGAGCGCGCCGGCGAAGAGGCCGACGCCGCAGTACAGGTCGAGGGCCATCTCGCCCCACTGCGGGTCGAGGCCCTCCAGCACCGCGTCGACCAGGGTGTCCGGCGCCTGCGGGTGGATCTGCCAGAAGCCGCCCTCGGAGACCCGCCAGGTGCGGCCGGCCGCCCGCTCGCGGACGAAGGTCCGGCCGTGCACCCGGTGGAAGAGCTCCTGCTCGTCCACCCGGGAGATGGACACCGGCCGGTCGAGCTCGACCAGCGGCAGCTGCTCGCCCGGGCGGGGCCGCAGGATGACCTGGCGGTCGGAGGAGCCGGTCGCGGCGATCGCCTCGATGGCGGCCACGCCCTGCCACTCCCGGGACTCGATGCCGAGTTCGGTGACGCCCTCGGCGGCGATCAGGCAGCGGTCGACCGGCTGGACGTCGTGCGAGCGGTGCTTGCGCAGCCCGGCCCGCCCGGTCTCCGGGTCGACGGTGTACTGCACGCGGGTACGCCAGGCGGGCACCTCGCCCGCCGGGAGCTTGCCGCCGACCGGCTCCACCGAGCCGTCCCAGCCGGCCTCGGCCGGGGTGAGGCCGGCGAGCTTGGCGAGCTGCTCGGTGAGCACCTGCGACTTCAGCTTGCGCTGGCCGCCGGGCGTGACGTGCTGCCAGTCGCAGCCGCCGCACTTGCCGGGGCCGGAGAACGGGCAGGGCGCGGCGATGCGCTCCTTCGCGGGCTCCAAGACCTCCACCGCGTCGGCCCGCAGGAAGCGGGACGTGGTGGTGCCCTCGGTGACCTCGGCGATCACCCGCTCGCCGGGCAGGGTGTGCCGGACGAACAGCACCCGGCCCTCGTAGCGGGCGACGCAGTGGCCGCCGCCGTGCGCGACCGGGCCGACCTCGACCTCGTACCGCTCGCCGACCAGCGGATCACCGCTCGGCACCTTCGGCTGCACGGCCTTCGGCCGGCTCGACTTCGGGGCCGACTTCGGGGCGGCCGACTTGGCGGCCGACTTGGGCTTGGCGGCCTTCGCCTGCGGCCCGCCGGTGCGCAGCGCCTTCGGCGGATTGACGGCCTGCTTGCGCGGACGCTCGTCCTTCCTGCCCGTACCGCGGCCCTGCGCGGTGGTCTGCTCGTCCGCCGCGGGCGCCTCCTCGCGCGGGGCCAGGGGTGCGGTCTGGGCGGTGTAGCCCTCGCGGTCGGTGGCCGCCGGACGCGCGGACCGGTTGCTCCAACGGGGGTGGGCCACCTGGCCCGGGCGGCCGCCGGAGCGGCCGGAGCGGCCTGCGGAGCCGCCCGAGCGGGGCGGGTTGTTGCGGGTCACGATGATCCGTCCTTGCTGCCGGTCCGGGTGGTGTCGGAGGTCTCGAAGGGCCGGTTGCCCTGGTGGCGGGGCTCGCCGCGGCGCACGGCGCCGGGGGCGGACCAGGCCTTCTGCGGCTTGCGCCGCTCGGAGGACTCCAACTGCCAGGGTACGGACGTCACCATCACGCCGGGCTTGAACAGCAGTCGACCCTTGAGGCGCAGCGCGCTCTGGTTGTGCAGCAGGTGCTCGTACCAGTGGCCGACCACGTACTCCGGGATGTAGACGGAGACGACGTCGCGCGGGCTGTTGCGGCGCAGGTTCTTGACGTAGTCGAGGACGGGGCCGGTGATCTCGCGGAACGGCGAGTCGAGGACCTTCAGCGGGACGTCGATGCCGCGGGCGTCCCAGTCCTGGCGCAGCGCCTCGGTGTCGGCCGGGTCCACGTTGACGGTGACGGCCTCCAGGGTGTGCGCGCGCGCCAGCCGGGCGTACGCGAGGGCGCGCAGCGCGGGCTTGTGCAGCTTGGAGACCAGGACGATGGCGTGCACCCGGGTGGGCGGGGCGACGTCCTCGGGCTCCTCGGCGGCGACCAGCTCGGCGGAGACCCGCTCGTAGTGGCTGCGGATCGCCTTCATCATCACGAAGAGCACGACCATGGTCGCGATGGCGATCCAGGCGTGGCTGATCTTGGTGGCGAGGACGACGATGAGCACGGCCATGGTCATCACCAGGCCGAAGGTGTTGATCGCCCGGCTGCGCTGCATGTGCGAGCGCTTCTTCGGGTCGGTCTCGGTGCGCAGCAGGCGGGTCCAGTGCCGGATCATGCCGGACTGGCTCATGTTGAAGGAGACGAAGACGCCGACGATGTAGAGCTGGATCAGCCGGGTCGGGTCGGCGTCGAAGGCGATGATGAAGAGGATCGCCACACCGGCCAGCAGGATGATGCCGTTGGAGAAGGCCAGGCGGTCGCCGCGGGTGTGCAGCTGGCGGGGCAGGTAGCGGTCCTGGGCGAGGATCGAGCCGAGCACCGGGAAGCCGTTGAAGGCGGTGTTGGCGGCGAGCACCAGGATCAGGCCGGTCACGGCGGCGACGAAGTAGAAGCCGGGCGTGAAGTTGGAGAACACGGCCTCGCTGATCTGGGCCAGCGCGGTCTTCTGGTGGTAGTCGGGGGCGGCGCCGACGAGCTGCTGGGCCGGGTCCTCGGCCATCTGCACGTGGGTGAGGCGGGCCAGCCAGATGATGCCCATGAACATCACGACGGCGACGGAGGCCATCATCAGCAGGGTGGTGGCGGCGTTCTTGCTCTTCGGCTTGCGGAAGGCCGGGACGCCGTTGGAGATCGCCTCGACACCGGTGAGCGCGGCACAGCCGGAGGAGAAGGCTCTCAGCAGGAGGAAGACCATCGCGAAGCCGGCCAGCGAGCCGTTGCCGGGCGTGGCCTCCAGGTGGAAGCCGGCGCTCTCGGCGTTCATCGTCTGGCCGAGGGCGGAGCGGATCGCACCCCAGGCCACCATGCCCATCACGCCGATCATGAAGGCGTAGGTGGGGACGGCGAAGGCGCTGCCGGACTCGCGGACGCCGCGCAGGTTCATGCCCATGAGCAGGATGACCACGATGATCGACAGCGGCAGTTCGTGGCCGCGCAGCGCGGGCACCGCGGAGACGACGTTGGCGACGCCCGAGGTGGTGGACACGGCCACGGTGAGCACGTAGTCGACGAGCAGGGCGCTCGCCACGACCAGGCCGGAGTTGGGGCCGTGGTTGACGGTGGCGACCTCGTAGTCGCCGCCGCCGCTGGGATAGGCGTGCACGTTCTGCCGGTACGAGGCGACCACCGCGAGCATCACGATGGCGACGACGACGCCGATCTGCCACGAGAAGTGGATCGCCGAGGCCCCGGCGACTGACAGCGTGAGGAGGATCTCCTCGGGGGCGTAGGCGACGGAGGACAGCGCGTCCGAGGCGAACACGGGCAGCGCGATCCGCTTGGGCAGGAGCGTCTCCCCCAGCTTGTCGCTGCGGAGCGCTCGCCCGATCAGGATGCGTTTCGGGAGATCGGCAGGCATAGGCACATCAAGGAATCGTAGGGGCTGCCGATACATGGTCCGACGACCGGTGCCCCCTCCGTCGAGACTGTGTTCGGTGGACCGGCTAGCGTGTCGGATGAAGAGTTTGCGGGCAACACCCTGTTTGCCCGGTGCGCCATGGTCGAAGGCGCCGACGACGATTCACCCCCCACATGCGGGGGTGCGGAAGGATGATGAGCGGTGTTTGCGCAGGTCATGACCCCAACGGACCGGGTGAGGTAGCGTCCCGTGCACATCGTCATCATGGGCTGCGGACGCGTGGGCTCGGCCCTCGCGAGAGCCCTGGAGAAACAAGGTCACTCGGTGGCCGTGGTGGACCAGGACCCGACGGCGTTCCGCCGTCTCGGCGCCGGGTTCAACGGCCGGAGGGTGACCGGCGTCGGCTTCGACCAGGACACCCTGCGCGAGGCGGGCATCGAGGAGGCGGGCGCCTTCGCCGCCGTCTCCAGCGGTGACAACTCCAACATCATCGCCGCCCGGGTCGCCCGCGAGAACTTCGGCGTCGAGAACGTCGCCGCCCGGATCTACGACCCCCGCCGCGCCGAGGTCTACCAGCGCCTGGGCATCCCGACCGTCGCCACCGTCCGCTGGACGGCCGACCAGATGCTGCGCCGGCTGCTGCCGAGCGGTGCCGAGCCGCTCTGGCAGGACCCGAGCGGCAGCATCCAGCTCGCCGAGGTCGCGTACGCGCCGAGCTGGGTCGGGCACAAGCTGAGCGTGCTGGAGGAGGCCGCCGGAGTGCGGGTGGCGTTCCTCACCCGGCTCGGCGAGGGCGTGCTGCCCGCGCCGCAGATGGTCGTCCAGGAGGGCGACCTGCTGCACGTGACCCTGCGCCGGAGCGAGCTGGACGCGGTCGAGGCCGCGTTCGCAAAGGGCCCCGAGGAGGGTGGTCACTGATGCGAGTCGCCATTGCCGGGGCCGGTGCGGTCGGCCGCTCGATCGCGGGCGAGCTGCTGGAGAACGGCCACGACGTCCTCCTGATCGACAAGAACCCGAACTCGATCTCGGTCGAGCGGGTGCCGATGGCCGAGTGGCTGCTGGCCGACGCCTGCGAGATCACCTCGCTGGACGAGGCCGCCCTGCAGCGCTGCCACGTGGTGATCGCCGCGACCGGCGACGACAAGGTCAACCTGGTCGTCTCGCTGCTCGCGAAGACCGAGTACGGCGTGCCGCGGGTGGTCGCCCGGGTCAACAACCCGAAGAACGAGTGGCTCTTCAACGAGTCCTGGGGCGTGGACGTCGCCGTCTCCACCCCGCGCCTGATGTCGGCGCTGGTCGAGGAGGCCGTCAGCGTCGGCGACCTCGTCCGGCTGATGCGCTTCAGCCAGGGCAACGCCAACCTGGTCGAGCTGACCCTCGCCGCGGACACCGAGCTGGTCGGCACCCGGGTCGCCGACGTGCCGTGGCCGGTGGACACCGCCCTGGTGACGATCATCCGCGAGGGCCGGGTGCTGGTGCCGGGCAAGGACGACACCCTGGAGGCCGGCGACGAGCTGCTGTTCGTGGCCGCCCAGGAGCGCGAGGAGGAGCTGGAGGGCCTGCTGTCGGCGGGCTCCGGCGCCCAGTAGCAGCCCCCGGCGCACGGAGAAGGGGCCGTACCCGGCGGGTACGGCCCCTTCTCGTCACTCCGTGTCCGTCTGCGCCTTGATCGGCGGCGGCGCCTTCAGCAGGATCTGCCAGGTCACGTACATCGCCAGCAGCATCGGCGGGATGCCGAGCGCGACCTTCAGCCAGCCCAGCAGGTTGACGTTCCCGGTGAAGTACAGCGGGAAGAGGATCACCGGCTTGATGCCCATGATCGCCACCCAGGCCCAGGTCGCCTTGGTGTACGCGGCGAGCCGCCCCGGGTTCTGGTTGCGCCAGGTGAACATCTCGCCGGTGATCGGGCCGAGCATCACACCGATCAGCGGCCAGCGCACCAGCGCCGAGACGGCCAGCGCCACGCAGTAGCCCACGTTGTACAGCAGGCCCGGCAGGTAGAAGTTCTCCGCCTTGCCGGTCTTCATCGAGATCCAGGCGCCGATCGCGACACCGAACACGCCGCTGAACGCGTGCTGGATCGTCTCCCGCTTCGCCAGCCGGACCACCACGAACAGCGCGCTCAGACCGAGCGCCGACCAGGCCGCGGTGGCGACCTGGTGGGTCAGGTTGAAGGCCACGATGAAGACCAGGCCAGGCAGCGTCATGTCGATCATGCCGCGGACGCCGCCGAAGGCCTTGATCACCGTGTCGGCGGCCTCCTTGGACGCGGCGGCCTCACGTGCGGCCGCCTCCTGCTCGGTCTCCGGTGCCGGATCGTGCGCCACGGCCGGCTCGAACCCGGTCGGCAGGCCGGCGGTGCGGGCGGCGGACTCGCCGCCGGGAAGGTTGCTCACGCTGATTCGCTCCCGTGTCCAACCGGACGCAGCTCGTAGCGGGGGTTGAACAGCACGCGGCGCCCGCGTGCATGGCTGATCCGACCGGAGGCGATGAGCCGCCGGCCCGGTTCTATGCCCACGATCGAGCGGCGGCCGAGCCAGACCACGTCCAGCGCGTCGCTGCCGTCGAAGAGTTCGGCCTCCAGGGCCGGCACGCCCGCCCGCGGGCGGATCGTCACTGTGCGCAGCGTCCCGGCCACGGTGACCACCTCGCGGTCCCCGCAGCTGGCGATCGGGGTGCACCCCGACTCGGCGGTGTCCTGGCGCAGCTCCTCGGCCTCCAACTCCTCGGTGGAGGAGGTCAGCCGGTTCAGCATGCGTCGGAAGCGCCCCTGCGGCTGGTCGCTGCGAATGTCACCACTCATGTCGGAAAGGCTACCGGTTGGCAGGGCCTCGGTGGCAGGGCCGCAGGTCACACCCGCGCGGCCGTCGCACGCCCCGACGCCCGCCGGGCCGCAGCGCCGCCCCGCGGGCCGCACACCGCCCCCGCGCACCGGCCCGCGCACCTTCACGCCGCCACCGCACGCACCGCTTCACGCCGCTGCCACGCCCGCGCAACACCCCGCTGCGACCATCGACCGCATGCTCTCCCTGGTCGCCTCCCCCGCGTTCGGCCGAGCCCCGCAGCCCGCCGAGGGCGGCGGCGCGGGCGCGGTGCTGCGCAGCGTCCTGGCGCGCGGCGCGCTGACCCGCCCCGCGGTCGGCCGGACCACCGGACTCAGCGCCGCCGCCGTCTCCCGCCACACCGCCGACCTCATCGCCCTCGGCCTGCTGCGCGAACTTCCGCCACCCGACGGCCCGCCCCGGGCCGGCCGACCCCGGCTGCCGCTCGACATCGACACCCGCCACCACCTCGCCTGCGGCGTCCACATCGGCGTGCCCTGGCTCACCTTCGCCCTGCTCGACCTGCGCGGCCGGGTCGTCGCCCACGAACGCCTCCCCCGGCACGGCGACGCCGCCGCCGTGCTCCGCACCATCCGCACCCACCTGCCCTCCTTCACCGCCCGCCGCGCCGCCGGGCGGTCCCTGCTCGGCGTCGGCGTGGTCACCGGCGGCTGGGTCGACTCCGAGCGCGGCGTCGTCGTCGAGCACGCCCCGCTCGGCTGGCACGACGTCCCGGTCCGCGAGCTGCTCTCCGGGGTGACCCGGCTGCCCGTGCACGTCGACAGCCACGCCCGCGCCCTCGCCCGGGCCGAACTGCTCTTCGGCGCCGGCCGGGACGCCACCGAACTCGTCCAGCTCTTCGTCGGCAACGTCGTCGACGCCGCCATCGCCACCGGCGGCGGCGTCCTGCAGGGCCGGCGCTCCCGGGCCGGCGACATCGGCCACCTGCCGGTGCCCGGCTCCACCGAGCCCTGCCCCTGCGGCCGCACCGGCTGCCTCCAGGCCACCGTCTCCGACCGCGCCCTGGTCCGCCGCGCCCACCGGCTCGGCGTCGTCCCCCAGCCCGACCTCGACCTGCTGCTGACCCGCGCCGCCGCCGGCCACCGCCCCGTCCTGGAGCTCTTCGAGGAGCGGCTGCGGCTGATCGCGCCCGCCGCCGCGCTGCTGCTCGACGTCCTCAACCCGGAGGTGCTCGTCGTCAGCGAGGCCGGGCTCGCCGTCTCCCCGCACCTCGCGGAGGTCCTCCACCGGCAGGTGCTCGCGCACGCCCGGCCCGAACCCGGCCAGCTGGTCACCGCAGGCTCCTTCGGACTGGACCTGCTGGCCGTCGCCGCCGGCGCCGGGGTCCTCGACAGCGCGTACCGGCGGCCGATGGAGCTGCGCACCGCCCGGGCCTCCTGACCGCCGCCACCCGCCCGGGCTTACTGCCGACGCCACCGCCCCGACCACTGCGAACAGGCCGTCAACGGCGGATTAATTCCGCCGGGCCGACGAATCGTTGTCCACCCGCGGGGCCGACCCGAGGATGGCAGGGACCCCTCGTCCCCTCCTCCCAGCCGGAGCCCTCCGCCATGCCCGAGAACGACCGCCAGCTGCACTTCAACCTCTTCCTCATGGGCGTCGGCCACCACGAGGCCGCCTGGCGCCACCCCCGGACCGACCCGGCGCAGGCCGCCGACATCGGCCACTTCCAGAACCTCGCCCGGCAGGCCGAGGCCGCCTCCTTCGACTCGGTCTTCCTCGCCGACGGTGTCGAGGCCCGATCGGACGGCGGATGGGGCCTGATCAGCCACTTCGAACCGTTCACCCTGCTCACCGCGCTCGCCGTCGTCACCGAGCGGATCGGCCTCATCGGCACCGTCTCCACCGGCTTCTCCGAGCCCTACAACCTCGCCCGGCAGTTCGCCTCGCTCGACCACATCAGCCGCGGCCGGGCCGGCTGGAACATCGTCACCTCGGCCGGCGACCGCGCCGCCCAGAACTTCGGGCGCAGCGCCAACACCGAGCACGCCGTCCGCTACGAACGCGCCGACGAGTTCCTCGACGTCGTCACCGCACTCTGGGACAGCTGGGAGGACGGCGCGCTCCTCCTCGACCGTGCCACCGGCTCCTTCGCCGACCCCGACCGGGTGCACGAGATCGACCACGCCGGCCCGCACTTCCGCGTCCGCGGCCCGCTCAACATCCCGCGCAGCCCGCAGGGCCACCCGCTGCTCGTCCAGGCCGGCTCCTCCGGCAGCGGCCGCGCCTTCGCCGCCCGCTGGGCCGAGGCCGTGTTCACCGCGCAGCAGACCCTGGAGGAGGGCCGGTCCTTCTACGCCGACCTCAAGCGGCAGGCCGCCACCGCCGGCCGCGACCCGCAGCAGATCAAGATCCTTCCCGGCGTGGTGCCCGTGATCGGCTCCACCGAGGCCGAGGCCCGCCGGCTCGACGAGGAACTCGACGCCCTGATCAGCCCCGCCCGCGCCGTCTCCGTGCTCTCCGGGGTCCTCGGCGTCGACCTCACCGACCACCCGCTGGACGCCCCGCTGCCCCCGCTGCCGCCGGTCACCGAGATCAACGGCGCCAAGAGCCGCTTCGAACTCGTCCGCGACCTCGCCGAACGCGACGGGCTGACCCTGCGGCAGCTGATCGGCCGACTCGGCGGCGGCCGCGGCCACCAGGTCGCCGTCGGCACCCCCGAGCAGATCGCCGACCACATCGAGACCTGGTTCACCCGGGGCGCCGCCGACGGCTTCAACGTGATGCCGCCGATCCTGCCCGACGGCCTCACCGTCTTCGTCGAGCAGGTCCTGCCGATCCTCCGCAAGCGTGGCCTCTTCCGCGAGGGCTACACCGGCCGCACCCTCCGCGACCACTACGGGCTTCCCCGCCCCACCGGCCGCTGGTCCACCGCCGCCTGAGCCCGCACCCGCACCCGGGGCGCAACGGACACCGTCCGCTGCGCCCCGCTGCATGTTCCCCGCCGGAACACCCCACCCACCCCGACCCGTTGGCACCCATGGAGCGCGGCATCCACGCCCCGCTCCGACGGCGAGGAGGCGGGGATGACGGACCAGAGGTCGCTGGTGCTCGGTGGTGGCGGGCTGGCGGGGATCGCGTGGCTGACCGGGTTGTTGGCGGGCTTCGAGGCCGAGGGCGTCGCGGTGGCGGCCACGGCGGACCATGTGGTGGGAACGTCGGCGGGCGCCACCGTGGCAGGCCAGTTGGCGAGCGGTCTGCCGTTGGCCGAACTGTACCGCCGGCAGAGCGAAGCGGCGCTGCAGAACGCCGAGTTGACGCCCGACCCGGCCACAGTGGCGGCGCTGACCGCGGCTTGGGGCAAGCTCGTCGAGGAGTCCGTCGACCCGGTCGAACTCCGCCGGGCGGTCTGCGACTTGGCGCTGGCCGCGGAGACGGTGCCCGAGGCGGCCCGCCGTGAGGTGGTCGCGGCGCGCCTGCCGCACCACGAGTGGCCGGCCCGGCCGCTCACCCTGGTGGCGGTGGACGCCGACACGGCCGAGGTCGAACTCTTCGACCGGGCGGCCGGGGTGGGTCTGGTGGACGCGGTGGCGGCCAGTTGCGCCGTCCCCGGGATCTGGCCGCCGGTGACGCTCGGCGGTTCGCGGTACGTGGACGGCGGTGTCCGCAGCTCGGTCAACGCCGATCTCGCCACGGGCGCCCGGGTACTGGTGCTGGCCCCGCTGCCGGACGAGGCGCTGACTGCCCAGGTCGCGGAGCTGGAGGGCCGCGGTGCGGGGGTGCTGGCGGTGACCCCGGACGAGGAGTCCGCGGCGGCCTTCGGCGTCAATCCGCTGGACCCGGCCGTCCGGACACCCGCCGCCGCGGCCGGCCTCGCCCAGGGCCGCCGGATCGCCGGGCGGGTCCGCGAGGTGTGGGGGCGCTGAGCGCGTGCGGCCGCGGCGCGGGGGGGGGGGGGGCGCGGGGGGGGCGGGGGGGGGGGGCGGGGGGGGGTGCGAGCGGGGTGATTGCGGGGGGGGACCCCCCCCCGATGGTGGGGGGGTGGCCGCGGAGG
>NZ_JBFBJZ010000071.1:0-37437 GCF_040686255.1 Kitasatospora sp. NPDC085879
ACCGACGCCGTCCAGCTGCTCGGCGGCTACGGCTACACCCGCGACTACCCGGTCGAGCGGATGATGCGCGACGCCAAGATCACCCAGATCTACGAGGGCACCAACCAGGTCCAGCGCATCGTCATGGCCCGCAACCTCCCGTAACCCCCGGGACGCGCCTCAGGAGGCCTCCGGCCGGACGAGCCCGCCGCTCGCCCGGCCGGGGGCCTCGTGCGTCCGCGGCCGCTCCCGCATGCCGACGCGGCGCGCCGGGACGCCGGCCCAGACCTCGCCGCGGCCGGTGGAGCGGGTGAGCACCGCGTTGGCGCCGACGATCGTGCCCGCGCCGACCGTCAGCACGCCCTCCCTGCAGACGATCTTCGCGCCGGCGCAGACCACCACCCCGTCCTCCAGCACCACCCGCCGCATCGCGCTCCGCTCCTGCGGCACCCACGGGTCGGCCCGGCCGACGGTGACCCCGTTGTACAGCGTCACCCCGGCGCCGATCGTGGTGTACGGGTGCAGCACCGTGCCGAACCCGCGGTGGAACACCGTCAGCCCGGGGCCGATCTCGACGGCGGCCGGCACCTCCATGCCGTACAGCGCCAGCACCTCCTGGACGAGGCGGCCCAGCAGCGGGTGGCGGCGGCGGTAGATCAGGGACGTCACCAGAGACATGCGGCACATTGTGACCGAGTGGCGACGCACCGTGCCGGAAAGCGGCGTGCGGGGCCGCGCACCGCCCTTCCGGACGGCGCGCGGCCCCGCACGGGCGCTGCCGGAGTGCCGGCCGCGCCTACTTCTTGAGGTCCGGCACCGCGGTGTCGTTCTTGAAGGCGTCGAAGACCTGCTTGGACTTGGCGGCGTCCCACTTGACCGCCGACTCGCCGGTCGGGGTGCGGAAGTCCGGGTTGCCGATCGGCACCGTGATGCTTTTGCCGCTGCCGCCGGACACGCCCTTCATCGCCAGGAACAGCGAGCCGAGGTCGGTCAGCCCGGCGTCCTCGTCCACGATCAGGGTGCCGAGACCGGAGCTCACCATCGGGTAGAAGGTGAACGGGTTGAGCAGCGTCGCCGGGGACGCCGCCTGGCTCGCCAGCGCGCTCAGGAACTTCTGCTGGTTGCGCATCCGGCCGAGGTCCTGGTCGGCCATCTGGTGCCGCTGCCGGACGAACGCCAGCGACTGCTTGCCGTCCAGCGTCTGGCAGCCCGCCTTCAGGTCGAGGCCCGAGTCCCGGTCCTTGACGGGCTGATCGATGCACATGTCCACGCCGCCGACCGAGTCGACGATGCCGACGAAGCCGGCGAAGCCGATCTCCGCGTAGTGGTCGATGTGCACACCGGTGTTCGACTCCACCGTCTGCACCAGCAGCCGGCCGCCGCCGCGCGCGAAGGCCGCGTTGATCTTCGAGGTCGCCGCCGGGATGGACTTGCCGCTGCCACTGGTGTCCTGGTGCGCCGGGATCGTCACCCAGGAGTCGCGCGGGATCGACATCAGGGTGTTCCCGTTGTCGCCGATGTGCAGCAGCATCATCGAGTCGCTGCGCTTGCCCTGCGCCGAACCGGTGTGCAGCGCGTCCTCGTCCGCGTCCGACAGCCCCTGCCGGCTGTCCGAGCCGACGATCAGCCAGTTGGTGCCCTTGCCCGCCGCCGGGCGGCCGTCGTACGGGGCCAGCACGTTCTCGTGGTTCAGCTGGGAGTCGGCCCACACGTAGGTGCCGACGCCGGTCACCAGCAGCGCGCCGACCAGCGCCAGCGCGCCCACCTTGATCTTCCGGCTGCGCGGCCAGCGCGCGGCCTGCCCCGCCGGTCTCGGACCGCCCGGACCACCCGGACCGCCGGCCCCGCCCGGACCACCCGGGCCGACCGGCTGAGCGGGAGCACCCGGAGCGCCCGGCGCCGCCGGACGGCCGTGGCCGGACTGCTGCTGCGGCACCTGCCACTGCTCCTGCTGAGGCCGACCGTAGCCCTGCTGCGGCGGGACGGCGGCACCCCCGTGGCCGCCCCGACCGCCCTGCGGCACACCCGCACCGGCGCCGCGCGGGTTGAGCTCCGGCGGCAGCGGCGGCTCGGCCGCCGCACCGCCCTGGCGGTACCCGCCGTCGCCCTGCCCGTACGCGCCCCCGCCCCCCGGGCGGTCCTCCTGCCACGTGTTCATGTGGGAGAGGATGCCCGAAACCGGCACGCCGCAGTTGTCCGGCCCCCGCCCCGGAGCCCCTTGTATCCGATTTGATGCACGGCGCGGACGGATCGGCGGAATGTTCACCTGCTGGAACCAACCTTGACCGGCCGAAACGGCCCGTGCTTGCCTAGTCGCCATGGGACAGCGAAGGATTCTCACGCGTCGGCGGCACGTCGACCTGCTGCGTGTGGCCCGCTCGCTGTGTCGTGGCTGACCGTTCGCCGACACCCTTCCCAGCACCGCGCACCCCGCGCCCCCGCACCGCCCCCACGGCGGTGCGCGCCGCGCCGCGCAGCACCGCACCGCTTCCGAGCCCGCCGGGCCCCCGCCCGCACGCAGGTCCCGCCCGCAGGGCGGCCCGCCAAGACCCGAGGTGAACCCCATGGCCACCGTCCTGTCCGTCTCCGGCTCCCCGTCGCCGACCTCCCGCACCACCCGGCTGCTCCGCCACGTCGACGCCCGCCTCACCGCGCACGGCCACGAGGTCGTCCCCTTCGAGGCCCGCAGCCTGCCCGCCGAGGCCCTGCTCTCCGCCGACACCGCGAACCCCGCGATAGCCCGGGCCCTGGACCTCTTCGCCGAGGCCGACGGCATCGTCATCGGCACGCCCGTCTACAAGGCCGCCTACTCCGGACTCCTCAAGGCCCTGCTCGACGTCCTGCCGCAGTACGCGCTGAGCGGCAAGGCCGTCCTGCCGCTCGCCACCGGCGGCTCGCCCGCGCACGTCCTCGCCGTGGACTACGCGCTGCGGCCGGTGCTCAGCTCGATGGGCGCCGGACACATCACCCAGGGCTGGTTCGTCCTCGACCGCCACATCACCGTCCGCGAGGACGGCACCACCGCCGTCGAACCGGAGACGGACCTGCTGCTCACCCCGGTCGTCGACGGCTTCGCCGCGGCGCTCGCCCGCACCGGCGAGCTGGTGGCCGCCGGCTGACCCTGGTACCGGGGAGCGGTCCCCTAGGGGGAGGGCGGCCGCACCCCGTACATCTCCCGGTCAACCGGCTTCCTCCCGGCGGAGGACGAGACCGCCACCCCCCGCTCCTAACGTGGTTCCTACAGACCGCTCCTCCTTCCGGGGTGGTGCTGGCCCCACCTCGAAGACGGTTGTCTGCACCATGTCGCAGCACCGCTGACCGTTGGCAGGCTGTGGGGCGACGGGTGGACGACGTACCGAGGAGATCCCAGTGACGACGGCAGCCAAAGCCGTGCATGACCACCAGCTGCCCGGCGGGCAGGGCGCCTTCGCCGCCTCCGCACGCCAGGTGACCAAGGCCTACGGCGCCGGGGAGACCCGGGTCACGGCCCTCGACACCGTCGACGTGGACATCCACCGCGGGCGGTTCACCGCGATCATGGGCCCCTCGGGCTCCGGCAAGTCGACCCTGATGCACTGCCTGGCCGGCCTCGACACGGTCACCGACGGGCGCATCTGGATCGGCGACGCCGAGATCACCGGCCTCAAGGACAAGCAGCTCACCCGGCTCCGCCGGGACAAGATCGGCTTCATCTTCCAGGCGTTCAACCTGCTGCCCACGCTGAACGCACTGGAGAACATCACGCTCCCGATGGACATCGCCGGCCGCAAGCCCGACACCGCCTGGCTCGACCAGGTGGTCGAGACGGTCGGCCTCGCCGATCGCCTCAAGCACCGGCCGACCCAGCTCTCCGGCGGCCAGCAGCAGCGCGTCGCGGTCGCCCGCGCGCTCGCCGCCCGGCCCGAGATCATCTTCGGCGACGAGCCCACCGGCAACCTCGACTCCCGCTCCGGCGCCGAGATCCTCACCTTCCTGCGCCGCTCGGTCGACGAGCTGGGCCAGACCATCGTCATGGTCACCCACGACCCGGTCGCCGCCGGCTACGCGGACCGCGTGCTGTTCCTCGCCGACGGCCGGATCGTCGACGAGATGCAGGCCCCCACCGCCGACTCCGTCCTCGAGCGCATGCGCCGCTTCGACGGCAAGCGCACCAGCTGAGCCGGGGGACACACCGATGCTGCTCAAGACCTCGCTACGGAGCTTCTTCGCCCACAAGGGGCGCATGGTCCTCTCACTGATCGCCGTCGTGCTGTCCGTCGCCTTCGTGTCCGGCACGCTCGTCTTCTCCAACACCGCCACCGGCACCTTCGACCGCCTCTTCGCCTCCACCGCCTCCGACCTGAGCGTCGGCCAGGCCAAGGACGACCTCGACGCCGGCGAGGAGCGGGGCGGCAAGGTCGCCACCGTCCCCGTCGACACCGTGCAGAAGCTCGCCGGCCTGCCCGGCGTGAAGACCGCCCTCGGCCAGGTCTTCGTGCAGAGCGCCACCCTGGTCGACCCGGCCACCAACAAGTCCGTCGGCCCGACCTCCGGCGCGCCCACGCTCACCGGCAACTGGGTCGACACCCCGCGCAACTCCGTCGACATCACCTCCGGCAGCGCCCCCAAGGGCGCCGGCCAGGTCATGCTCGACGCCGACACCGCCAAGAAGGCCGGCCTCAAGCTCGGCAGCCCGCTGCGCGTCATCACCATGAGCGGCAGCTACGACTTCACCATCTCCGGCATCGTCACCTTCCGGACGACCAACCCCGGTGCGGCGCTGGCCTTCCTGGACACCCCGACCGCCCAGCAGGACCTCCTCGGCACCACCGCCTACACCACCGTCGAGGTCTTCGGCGACGGCAGCCGCAGCAACGACCAGCTCAAGCAGCAGGCGCTCTCCGCGCTCGGCAGCGGCTACGACGCCAAGACGGCCGCCGAGCAGAAGGCCGAGAACAACAAGGGCGTCGGCTCCTTCCTCAACTTCATGAAGTACGCCATGCTCGGCTTCGCCGGCATCTCGCTGCTGGTCGGCGGCTTCCTGATCATCAACACCTTCTCGATGCTGGTCGCCCAGCGCACCCGCGAGATCGGCCTGCTGCGCGCCATCGGCGGCAGCCGCAGCCAGGTCAACCGCTCGGTGCTGGTCGAGGCGCTGATCCTCGGCGTGCTCGGCTCCACCCTCGGCCTGGCGGCCGGCCTCGGCCTCGCCACCCTGCTGATCCAGCTCATGAAGGCCGTCGGGATGAACCTCGACGCCTCCTCGCTGGACATCACCTGGACGGTCCCGGCCGCCTCCTACACGGTCGGCATCCTGATCACCGTCCTCGCCGCCTGGATCCCGGCCCGCCGGGCCGGCCGGATCTCCCCGATGGCCGCCCTGCGCGACCACGGCACCCCGGCCGAGGCCTCCGCCAACCGCATCCGCGCCGTCGTCGGCCTGGCCGTCACCGGCCTGGGCGCGGCGAGCCTGGCCGCCGCGGCCACCGCCGACAAGGCCGCCACCGGCGGCCAGTGGCTCGGCCTCGGCGTCCTGCTCAGCTTGATCGGCTTCGTGATCGTCGGCCCGCTGCTGGCCACCGGCATCATCCGGGTGCTGGGCGCCGTCCTGCCGGCCCTGTTCGGCCCGTCCGGCAAGCTCGCCCAGCGCAACGCGATGCGCAACCCGCGCCGCACCGGCGCCACCGCCGCCGCCCTGATGATCGGCCTCGCCCTGGTCACCGGCGCCTCCGTGGTGACCTCCTCGATGGTCAGCTCGGCCAACGCCCAGATCGACAAGACCGTCGGCGCCGACTACATCGTCGCCGGCAACGGGATGGGCACCGGCCTCACCCCGGCCATGGTCGCCGCGGCCAAGGCCACCCCGGGCATCGCCCACCTCACCGAGGCCAAGGAGGTGCCCGCGATCATCACCGCCCCGGACGGCACCACCACCAAGACCGACCTGATCTCCGCCACCCGGACGTTCACCGAGGACTTCCGCCTCAAGACCGCCGCCGGCAGCCTCACCGCCGCCTTCGACGGAGGCATCGCCGTCCCCGAGGACTGGGCCACCAAGCACCACCTCAAGATCGGCGACCCGGTCAAGGCCGACTACGGCCACGGCCGCACCCAGTCCCTGCCGATCGGTCAGATCACCTCCTCCGGTGAGTCGATGTTCGCCGGCGCCTACATCGTCAACCTCGACACCGTCACCAAGGCCGTCCCGGAGAAGGAGCTGCCGGCCACCGTCCAGCTGTACGGCAAGGCGGCGCCCGGCGCCGACCCGGACACGACGCTGACCGCCCTTCAGAAGTCCCTGGAGGCCTACCCGCAGATCAGCGTCCGCGACCAGGCCGGCTACAAGGACCTGATCCAGCAGCAGGTCAACCAGCTGCTCTACATGGTCTACGGCCTGCTCGGCCTCGCGATCGTGGTCGCCGTCCTCGGCGTCGTCAACACGCTCGCCCTCTCGGTGGTCGAACGGACCCGCGAGATCGGCCTCCTCCGGGCGATCGGCCTCTCCCGCCGGCAGCTGCGCCGGATGGTCCGCCTGGAGTCCGTGGTGATCGCCGTCTTCGGCGCCCTCCTCGGCACCGGCCTCGGCCTCGCCTGGGGCATCACCTCCCGCGAGGTGCTGTCCACCCAGGGCCTGGACACCCTGACCGTCCCGACCGGCACCATCATCGGCATCCTGATCGCCTCGGCGGTGGTCGGCCTCCTCGCCGCCCTCCTCCCGGCCTTCCGGGCCGGCCGGATGAACATCCTGGCCGCCATCGCCACCGACTGACCGCACCACCCACGGGGGAGCCGCCCCCCGGTAACGGCACTGCCGACGGGGGACCGCGGCACCGAAGGGGCCGGGCCGAGCGCCCGGCCCCTTCGGCATGCCCGCGCACCGGTACCGGCCGGACACTCAGCGGCAGCTGATCTCGCTGCCGGTCTCCGCCGCCACGGTGGGGCCGGCGGAGGCGGACGCCGACGGTGAGGCCGGGGTCGCCGCGGGAGCCGGGGCGGAGGATGCGTTGGAGGGTGCCGCCGAGGGCGCGGCCGGTCCGCGGTAGTCGCCGCCGACCACGAGCTGCAGGGTGGCCCCGAGACCCGGGACGGGGACGAGTTCAACGCCGGGCAGGGCGCCGGCGAGGGTCCTCGCCGACTCGTCCCAGCGCGGGTCGTAGCGGACGGCGGTGCGCGCGTTGGCGCCGTCCGCGTTGGAGGGGGTGCCGGTGGTGGCGAAGCCCGCCCGGCGCAGTTCCTCGTCGACCCGGAAGCCGAGCCCGGTCTGGCCGGTCCCGTTCAGCACCTGGACCCGGATCTGCCCGGCGGGGACGGTCCCGGCCGGGGCCGCTGCCGGACTCGCCTGGGTCGCCGGGGCAGGGTGCTCCGTCAGAGGCTTCCCCTGCCGGACGGTGTCGAACAGCGCCTTCGCCGCCCTGGCGTCCCACAGCACGGTCGATCCCCACCCGGGCACCTGGTGGTCCACGTCGGACACCGGCACCGTCGCGAAGTCGGCGGAGGCCGCCGAGAGGTCCTTGAGCCGGCTCGCGAAGTCGATGAGCGCGCCGGTGGAGAGGCCCTTGTCGGCCTTGACGGACTTCAGCGCGCTGCCGAGCACCGAGCCGAGCCGGGCCGGGTCGAGCAGCACGTCCTGCGCGGTGGCCTGCCGCAGCAGCTGGGCGACGAAGCGCTGCTGCCGGTGCATCCGGCCGAGGTCGGAGCTGCCGTCCACATGCCGGGCCCGTACGTACTTGAGGGCGCCCGCGCCGTCCAGCCTGCTGGTGCCGGCCGGCAGGTCGAGCCCCGAGTACGGGTCCTTGAGCGGCTTCGCGGTGCAGACCTCGACGCCGCCGAGCGCGTCCACCGCGCCGACGAAGCCGAGGAAGTCGATCTGCAGGTAGTGGTCGATCCGCAGCCCGGTGGCCTGCTCGACGGTACGGACGGTCAACGGCGCACCGCCCATCCCGTAGGCCGCGTTGATCTTGCCCTTGGCGGCCGGCACCGGGCGGTGGGTGGCCGGGTCCTGGTGGGCCGGGATCTCCACGTACGAGTCGCGGGGGATGCTGACCACGGTGGCCCGGCCGCCGTTCCCGGCGAGCTGCACGACCATTAGGGTGTCGGTGCAGTGGCAGGACTCGCCGCCCGCGTGCAGCACGTTCTTGAGGGTGGTCTCCGGGATGCCCTCGCGGTCGTCGGTGCCGGCCACCAGGAAGGTGGTGAGGCCCTCGTCGGCGGGCCGGTCGGTGCCGCCGATGGCGTCGACCCGCTGGATCGCGTCGCCCACCCCGTGCAGGACCGCCCAGCCCCCACAGGAGGTGGCGAGCACCGCCAGGGAGACCGCACCGGCCGCCAAGCGGCCCCAGCGCCGCGGTAACTCCTTCCTCCGTGCCCGGCCCGCGGCCGGGGGAGGGGGACCGCCGCGGCCGGCGCCCCCGTGGCCCGTTCGCCTGCCGCCGCCGGATCCGCCGCGGCCCGAACCGCCGTGGCCGGTGCCCCGCTGGGCCTGGCCGCCGGAGTGCCCACGCGCCCGGCGGGGCGGCGGTGGTCCGGGACGGCGCGAGGTGGACATCTTCGGGATGGTAGGGCCGCCGCGGGCCCGCCCGCGGCACGGCGCGCCGCCGATCACCCGGGTCGGCGAAACGTTCCGTCGCACGGGTCCGGGCGCGCGCTGGGGGCCGCCGGAGGACCCTCGTCTGACATCGCCGGGGCGGCGCCGGTACCGTGGGGCGCGATGAACACCAAGGCTGCTGAGGAGCTGCCGGCGGTCTCCGTGATCATGCCGGTGCTCAACGAGGAACGACACCTGCGCACCGCCGTCCGGCACATCCTGGAGCAGGAGTACGCCGGCGACCTCGAGGTGGTGATCGCACTCGGCCCGTCCACCGACCGGACGGACGAGATCGCCGCCGAGCTGGTCGCCGAGGATCCGCGGGTCAAGACGGTGCCCAACCCCACCGGCCGCACCCCGGCCGGGCTGAACGCCGCTATCCGCGGCTCGCGCCACCCGATCGTGGTACGGGTCGACGGGCACGGTCTGCTGACGCCGGGCTACGTCGACACCGCCGTCCGGCTGCTCGGCGAGATGGACGCCGCCAACGTCGGCGGCATCATGCACGCCGAGGGCGAGACCGAGTGGGAGAAGGCGGTCGCGGCCGCCATGACCTCCAAGATCGGGGTCGGCAACGCGGCCTTCCACACCGGCGGCCTGGCCGGCCCGGCCGACACCGTCTACCTCGGCGTCTTCCGCCGCGAGGTGCTGGAGCAGCAGGGCGGCTACAACGAGGAGTTCATCCGCGCCCAGGACTGGGAGCTGAACTACCGCATCCGCCAGGACGGCGGCCTGATCTGGTTCACCCCGCAGCTGAAGGTCACCTACCGGCCGCGGCCCAGCGTGCGGGCGCTCGCCAAGCAGTACAAGGACTACGGCCGCTGGCGCCGGGTGGTCACCCGCTACCACCGCGGCTCGGTGAACCTGCGCTACCTGGCTCCGCCGGCCGCCCTGCTGGCCTGCCTGGCCGGCCTGGGGCTGGGTGCCGCACTGCACCCGGTGTTCCTGGTCGTCCCGGGCGGCTACGTGCTCGGCATCCTCGCCGGTTCGGTCCGGGAGGGCCGCGGGCTCTCCGCGAAGGCCCGCCTCCAGCTGCCGGTGGCGCTCGCCACCATGCACATGAGCTGGGGCTTCGGCTTCCTCACCTCGCCGCGCAGCCTCGCCCGCCGGGTGATCGCCAGCAAGCGCCCCGAGCCGATGACCCCGCGGACCGAGAAGGCCTGACCCGTATTCGGTCGGGCGGGCCGCTGCACCGCGGCCTGCCCGACCGCCCGCCCGGCCGGGGCGACGCCGCAGCCTGCCGCCGGTGAAGCCGTCGCGGGCCGCCCGGTCCGGGCGAAACACCTCCCCGCCGCGCCGCCCGCCGCTATCTTCGGCGCCATGGGGATCACCGAGGGGGCGGCGGCCGGTACCGGCGCGGACGTTCGGATCGAGCCGAGTGCCGATGTCGACGAGCGGGCCGTGATCGGCCCCGGCAGCACCGTGTGGCACCTCGCGCAGGTCCGCGAGCACGCGGAGATCGGTGCCGAGTGCATCATCGGCCGCGGCGCCTACGTCGGGCCCGGGGTGCGCCTGGGGGACCGGGTCAAGCTGCAGAACCACGCGCTGGTCTACGAGCCCGCGGTGGTCGAGGACGGTGTCTTCGTCGGCCCGGCCGCGGTGCTCACCAACGACCTCTACCCGCGCTCGGTCGACCCCGAGGGACGGCTGAAGCGCGGCGACGACTGGCAGGCCCGCGGGGTGACGCTCCGCCGGGGCTGTTCGATCGGCGGCCGCGCGGTGGTGGTCGCCGGGGTGACGGTGGGCCGCTGGGCGCTGGTCGCGGCCGGCGCGGTGGTGCACCGGGACGTCCCCGACTTCGCGCTGGTGGCCGGGGTGCCGGCCCGCCGGATCAAGTGGGTCGGCCGGGCCGGCGAGCCGCTGGAGCCCGCCGGCGACGGCCTCTGGCGCTGCCCGCGCACCGGTGAGCGCTACGCCGAGGCCGACGGCCTGCTGTCCCCGCTCGCGGAGGGCGGGTGCGACGGGCCGTCGGCCTGAGCCGGCGTCAGTAGGTGTAGAGGCCGCCCTGCGGGACGACGGTCATGCAGTTCTTGTCGTTGTCCGAGGTGTCGGCCTCGACGGAGGTCGGCAGCGCGGTCGGCGCGGTCGCCGGGGCGAAGGTGGTGCCGCTCTTCCAGTCCGCGCCGATCACCAGGCTGAGCGTCGTGGACGTGCCGGCCTCCACCAGGGCGCTCGCCGGTAGGCCGAGCGCGGCGGCCACCACCTGCGCCTTGGCCAGCTGGCCCGCGCCGTAGGTCAGCCGGGTGGTGTCCCGGGCGCCGCCGCCGGGCGCCGTCGTCGCCTTGGTGAAGCCGGCCACGACCAGTGCCTTCTTGATGTCGCCGGCCCGGTTGGTGACGCCGGTGCCGTTCTGCACGGTCACCGCGACGGTGCTCTTCGCGGGCGCGTCGGCACCGGTGGCCGGTGAGGGCACGGCGGACGGGGTCGGGGAGGCGGACACCGCCGCGGCCGGGCCCTTGTCGTCCAGCGGGGCGTCCGCGAGCAGCATCTTCCAGATCTGCTCCACGTCGGGCTGCTTGAGGAGCAGCTTGGCCGAGGGGTTCTGCGGGTCCGCGATCACCGGCACGGTCAGGGTCGTGGTCCGCTCGGTCGGCACCTGCTTCAGCTCGTTGCCGAGGTCGTAGAGCTTCTTCAGGTCGGCGAGGTCGTTGTCGACGCTGAGCGACTTGGTGGCCGCCTCGGCGAGCGACATCAGCTGCCCCGGGTCGGAGAGCCGGCCGCTGGCCTTCAGCTCGCGGGTCATCGAGCTGAGGTACATGTGCTGCGCCTTGGTGCGGCCGATGTCGGAGCCCCAGGCGTCGCGGGTGCGCAGCCACTTGAGGGCGTCCTCGCCCTTCACCTTGGTGGTCCCCTTGGGCAGCTTGAGGTCGGTGCCGCCGTGGCCGGGCCGGTAGCGGTCCCACATGTTGCGGTCCACGCAGACGGGCACGCCGCCGATGGCGTCGGCCATCCGGACGACACCGCCGAAGTCGACCATCATGTAGTGGTCGATGTCGAGGCCGGTCAGGCCGATCCAGGTGCCGAGGACGCAGCCCGGGCCACCGCGGGAGAGTGCCTCGTTGATCGGGGTGTGGGTGGTCGACTTGTAGGTCTTGCCCTTGTCGTCGTGACAGGTCGGGATCGTCACCATGGTGTCGCGCGGGATGCTGATCATCGAGGCGTTGGTGCGGTCGGCGGAGACGTGCAGCAGCATCTGGACGTCCGCCAGGCCGGGGCGCGAGGCCTCGTCGGCCGAGCCGCCGAGCGCCACGTTCTCGGCGGAGCCGCGGCTGTCGGTGCCGATCATGAGGATGTTGAGCGGGGTCCGGCCCTTGGCGTCCGGTGCGGTGCGGTTGCCCTGTTCGTCCGTCAGGTTCTTGGTGCCGGCCCGGATGTTGCCGTTGAGGTGCTGGTAGTACAGGTAGCCGGCGCCGCAACCCGCCACCACGGTGGCGCCGGTGGTGATCGCCACGATGCGCAGCCAGCGGCGCTTGCGCGGCCGCCGCTGGGAACCGTCGCCCTGCCGGGCACGCCGGGCGGCCGCCCGACCGCCGGGTATCGGCTCAACGCTCGTCATGGTGGTCCGCCCAGTCTCCTGCCCCGGTGGCCGGTCGGCCGGTGGGGCGATCCGGACCGCCCGGCGGGCACACGGCAGCGGGAGGCCCCCGCGCCGGCTCGGCCCGGTCTCCCCCTGGCCGGTCGGTCTACAGACAGGACGCTTCGGGCGGCCGAAAGGTTACAGAACCGACCGTGACGGGACGGAGAATGACGCTCGGTCGACCGCTCGGCTACTTCGCGCACACATCGGTGTCGTCGGCCCGGACGCGCTGCAGGTTCTTCGCCGGCGCGTCCGGCGGGGCGGTGGAGGCGGAGGCCGACGGCCCGCCGGCGGCGGCGCCCGCCGTGCCGGCCGGCGCGACGTAGTCCCGGCCGAGCACCACCACCAGGCCGTCCGCGGAACTCAGTTGCGCGCTCTGCCGGACGGCGTCGGCGGGCAGCCCGAGGGCCGCGGCGAGGGCGGCGGCCTGGTCCGCCCGGCCGGCCGGGTAGCCGATCGAACTGTCCGCCGTGGCCCGGGTGTTGCCGCCGACGGTGGCCCTGGTGAAGCCCTTGGCCTGGAGCTCGGCGGTGGCCCGCCCGGCCTGCCGGCCGACCCCGCTGCCGTTGCGGACGGTCACCTCGACGTCGGACGGGTCGAGCAGCGGGCCGAGGCCCGGGTGGCCGGAGGCCCGGCTGGCGGGCGTGGCCGAGGAGCGCGGACCGCTGCCGGCGCCCGCCGCGGACCCGCCGGGGGAGGGCGCCGCGGATCCGGGCGCGGCGGCGTCCAGCGGCCGGTCGGCCGCGACCATCGCGAACAGCTGGGAGGCGTCGGGCTGGCGCAGGGCGAGCCGGTCCTTGTTCCGGGCGTCGTCCTGCACCGGCACGGTGGTGAAGGTGATGTGCCCGGTGTCGACCTTGCCGACCTCCAGCGCGAGGTCCTTGAGCCGCCGGACGTCGTCGATGCCGGAGTCGACGGTGAGCGCCTTGGTGGCGGCGTCCGCGAGGTGCCACAGCTTGGTCGGGCTGGTCAGGGTGTCACCGCTCTTGACCTTGCGGATCATCGAGCTGAGGAACTGCTGCTGGAGCGGGATGCGGGTGAGGTCGCCGCCCAGACCGACGGCGTGCCGCGTGCGGACGAAGGCCAGTGCCTCCTCGCCCTGCACCACATGGCGGCCCTTGGTCATCCGAAGGTGGGAGTCCGGGTCGTCGATGCTCTTCGCCGCGCAGACCTCGACGCCGCCGACCGCGGTGGAGAGCGTCTTGACCGCCTCGAAGTTCACCATCATGAAGTGGTCGATCCGGACGCCGGTCAGCTTCTCCACCGTCGTCCAGGTGCAGCCGGGGTCGCGGCCGTCCTCGCCGAGGCTGGCGTTGAACATCGCCCGCCGCTCGCCGGGGATCCGCCGGTCCCCGGTACGGCACTCCGGGATCTGCACCATCAGGTCGCGCGGGATGCTCAGCACGGTGGCGTTGCTGCGGTCGCGGGCGACGTGCAGCAGCAGCGTGGTGTCGGCGTGCCCGGTGCCGCCCTCGTCGCCGTACGTCCGGCCGAGGCCGACCCGGCTGTCGGTGCCGATCAACAGGATGTTGACCGCGCCCTCGATGACCTGCGGCCGGTCGGCGTCCGTGCCGACGTGGACGTCCACCGAGGCGATGTTCGCGCTGAAGTGCTGGAACGCGAAGTACACGCCGCCGCAGCCGGCCACCAGCGCCAGCGCGGCGGCGATCCCCGTCCAGCGCGCGAGGCGCCGACTGCGCTCGGCGGACCGGCGGACCCGGCGGCCCCGCTGGCCCCGTCGGCGCTTCGCCCGCCCACCCGCGGCCGGGGCGGCGGCCGCGGCTCTCCGGGGGCGTCCGGGAGCCTGGGCCTGCGGGGAGTCGTCGGGCCGCGGGCCGCTCGGGTCGGCCACGCGGGGGAAGACGCCAGGAGCGAGGCCCGGACGCCGGTGTCCGCTGTTCACCTCGGACACCCTAGACGAGCCCGCGCGACCGTCCGCCCGCATCGGACGGATGTGACCCGGTCCGGTGAACCGTCAGAAACAGCGGAACGCCCGCGCGTTCGGACGGCCCCGAAGGGGTCCGCCGGTGCGCGGGCGTTCGGCGGCGGGTCGGACCCGCCGGACGGAACGGGGCGGCCGGGTTCGGCCGTTCGGGTCAGCCGAGGCGGAGCGTCACCCGTTCGGACTCGACGCGCTTCTCCCACTGATCCGCCGTCAACCCCTCGGAGTTCCGGCACAGCACCACCGAGGCGCCGGCCGCGAGCGGCGCCAGCAGCCCGGCCTCCAGCCCGGCCCAGTCCCCGTACGACAGGGTGGACATCACCCGGTCGCCGGCACCGATGCCGAGCCGGGCCGCGCCCTCACGGGCGAGCTGCACGGTCTGCTCGCCGGTCAGCTTCAACGGCAGCCCGTCGATTTCGGTCTCCAGCGCCTGGGACTCGGGGACGACCGGGGAGTACGGGGCGAACCGGTCGCCCTGGCCGGGCACCTCGGCGGCGTAGTCGAGGAAGCCGTCCGGGCGCTGCGGGAACCGGCCGCCGAGCGGACGGAGCGCCAGCGCCACCCGTTCGCCGGAACAGGCCTCGGCGGCCTCCAGGCCGTCCGGTCCGCTGATCACCAGATCGGCGGAGCCGGGGTCGCCGCCGGGCGCGGCGGTCACCCCGACGGACCAGCAGGCCAGCAGCCACACCGCGGTCTGCCAGTGCGCCGGCAGCAGCAGCGCGGCGCGGTCCTCGGGGCCGGCGTTCAGCTCGTCCTGCAGCAGGTTGGCGGTCTTGGCGACCCAGTTGTCGAAGGTCTTCGCGGAGAGCTCGACCCGTTCACCGGTCGAGTCGTCGTAGAAGGTGATCAGGGGGCGGGAGGGGTCGGCATCGGGGGCACCGGGACGCAGATAGGCATGCAGCAGCTCGGCGGGGATGCGGGCGTCGGCAGCGAAAGGCGCAGTCATGGTGCGGTCCAGCCTACGGCCTACCGGCAGACGTCCGGCAGGGGTGTCGACCTCGGACGATCGACGTGGCGGGCGAGGTTTTTTGCCGTCAATATCCGATTTATGCGCCTTGAACGACGGGCCGCCCTCGCGGCGGCCGCCACCACGACCACCCTGCTGCTGACGACCCTCGCCGCCGTGCCCGCGCACGCGCGCCCCTCGCCCGGCAGCGTCACGACCATCCCCCTGGAGGGCTCCGGGCTGCGCGGCCCCGACACCCTCCGTGACCTCGGCCCGCGGACCACCGGCACCTTCGCCCTGGTGGGCGTCAGCTGGGACGACCCCTCGGAGGTCCTCGACGGCGGTGTGCAGGTCCGCACCCGCAGCGCGCTGACCGGCGCGTGGGGTCCCTGGCACGACCTGGAACCGGAGCAGGACGACCGCCCGGACGAGGTCACCGGGCGCGGGGCCACCGCCCCGCTCTGGGTCGGCCCGAGCAACGGCGTCGCCGTCCGGGTCACCGCCGGCAGCCGACCCTTCCCGGCCGGGTTACGCGCCGAACTCGTCGACCCCGGCGCCGATCCGGCAGGCGCCCCCGAACCGCGGCCCGCCGAGCCGGCCCCGCGCGACGCCGGCGCGGCCCCCCGCCCCGGCATCGTCACCCGGGCCGGCTGGGGCGCCGACGAGTCGATCCGGGAGAGCGGCTTCGTCTACACCGGCGACGTCCGGGCCGTCTTCGTCCACCACACCGCCACCGCCAACGACTACAGCTGCGACGACTCGCCCAAGGTCATCCGGGCGATCTACCAGTACCACGTGGAGAGCCTCGGCTGGCGGGACATCGGCTACAACTTCCTCGTCGACCGCTGCGGCACCATCTACGAGGGCCGCGCCGGCGGCGTCGCGGAGCCCGTCCTCGGCGCGCACACCCTCGGCTTCAACACCAACTCCTCCGGGGTCGCCGCCCTCGGCACCTACGTCACCGACGAGGCGCCGGAGGCCCAGATCGACGGCATCGCCCAGATCGCCGCCTGGAAGCTCGGCCTCACCGGCAAGGACGCGCAGGGCACCGCCACGCTCGTCTCGGCCTCCGACGGCAGCAAGTACAAGAAGGGCACCTCGGTGAAGTTCAACGCGATCTCCGGCCACCGGGACGCCTTCAACACCGAGTGCCCCGGCGAGGAGCTCTACGCCCGGCTCGGCGACATCCGGGCCTCGGCGGCCACCCTCCAGGGGCGGTGAGCCCCGCCCCGCCCCACGCCGCCCGCCACCATCCACCCGCCCGCCGTCATCCATCCGCCCGCCCCCGCCGTACGACCACCGGCCGGACCCGCCGCACCCGCGGCAGGTCCGGCCGATCGCCGTCCGCCCGTCCGCCCGGCGTATTCTTCGAGGCGCCCGCGCGGTCGACGGGCAGGGCGGGCAGGACGTGAAGGAGTGAGGCGCGATGCCGGGCACGGTACGGCGGTGGCGCCCCGACCACCCGCTCGACCTCGGCCGCACCCTGTTCCCGCTCCGCCGCGGCCCCGCCGACCCGGCCTTCCGCACCACCCCCGACGGTTCGGTCTGGCGGGCCTCGCGCACCCCGGCCGGCCCCGGCACCCTGCGGATCACCCCGCGCTCCGGCGAGATCGAGGGCCAGGCCTGGGGCCCCGGCGCCGACTGGCTGCTGGACGGGCTGCCCCGGCTGCTCGGCGCCGAGGACGACCCCGGCGCGCTGGTGCTGCCGCCCGGCCCGCTCCGTGAGGCGCAGCGCAGCCACCCGGGCGTACGGCTCACCCGGACGGGCCTGGTGATGGATTCGCTCGTCCCGGCCGTCCTGGAGCAGAAGGTCACCACCCTGGAGGCCTACCGCGCCTGGCGCACCCTGCTGCACGACTTCGGCACCCCGGCGCCCGGCCCGCAGGACGGCCTGCGGGTGCCGCCCTCGGCCCGGGAGTGGGCGCTGATCCCCAGCTGGGAGTGGCACCGTGCGGGCGTCGACCCGAAGCGGTCCGCCACCGTCGTCCGGGCGGCCCGGCTGGCGCCCCGGCTGGAGGAGGCGTCGGGCCTGGTCCACGAGCAGGCCTTCGCCCGGCTGACCGCCGTTCCCGGCATCGGCGTGTGGACGGCGGCGGAGACCCTGCAGCGCGCCAACGGCGACCCGGACGCGGTCTCGGTCGGCGACTTCCACCTGCCCAACCTGGTCGGCTGGGCGCTGGCCGGGCGCCCCCGCAGCGACGACGCCCAGATGCTGGAGCTGCTGGAGCCGTACCGCCCGCAGCGCCACCGGGTCTGCCGCCTGATCGGCCTGACCGGCGCCCGCGCCCCCCGCTACGGGCCCCGCCTCGCCCCCAACGACCACCGCCACCGGTAGCCGTGCCTGCAGAGGGCAGTACCCCAGGGGCGCGTGAGGTGCTGCCCCTGGTTTCGCATGCCCCGATGCGGCAGGGGCTACCGGACGGTCAGGAAGGGTTCCGCGGAGCGTTCCGGACGGTCCTTCGGGGCCTCGGCCGGGCGGCCGACGGCCACTGCGCCCATCGGGTCCCAGCCGTCGGGGAGGTCGAGCACCCCGCGGACGGTGTCCCGGCAGAACATCGTCGACGACACCCAGGCGGTGCCGTACCCCTCGCCGGTGAGCGCGACGAGCAGGTTCTGCACGGCGGCGCCGATCGCGACCGTGAACATCTCCCGTTCGGCGGCGGCCCGCCGCTCGTCGGGGTAGCTGTGCGAGCCGTCCATGACCAGGCAGGGCACCACCAGGTAGGGGGCGTTGCGGAGCACGTCCCCGCGGGCCGTGCGCCGGGCGATCCGCTCGTCGTCCCAGCCGTCCAGTTCCCGCAGGTCGCGCCGCCAGGCCGCCAGCATGGCGTCGAGCAGCGCCTCCCTGGTAGCGGGGTTCTCCAGCAGCACGAACCGCCAGGGGGTGGTGTGGTGCGGGGCGGGGGCGGTGACCGCGGCGGCGACCGCGCGCCGGACGGCGGCCGGGTCGACCGGTTCGGCGGTGAAGGCGCGGACGGTGCGCCGCAGGGTGACGGCCTGCCGCAGCGCCTCCGAGGTGCCGAGGCGGAACATGTCGTCGGCGGCCGGCCGGATCAGCGGCCTGGCCCCCTCGCCGTGCCCGTCGGTGACCAGGTGGCCGAAGCCGCGGACGACGGCGACCGGGGTGCCGGTGGCCTTGCCCTTCACCAGGTCGCCGGCGGCGGCGAGTTCGTCGGCGGTGGCGGTGACGGTGAGCTGCAGCTCGTTGCCGTGGCTGTCGGTGCGGCCCCGGTGGTCGTCCAGCACGGGCAGTCCGGCGGCGCCGACGGCGACGTCGGTGAGGCCGGTGCGCCACGGGCGGCCGAAGGTGTCGGTGACGATCACGGCGAGCCGGCGGCCGGTGAGCTCCTGGAGGCGCTCGCGGAGGACGCGGGCGGAGGCGTCCGGGTCCTCGGGCAGCAGCAGGACGGTGCCGGGCGCGGTGTTGGAGGCGTCCACCCCGGCGGCGGCCATCACCAGGCCGTTGCGGTTCTCGACGATCCGGGCGGGGCCGCGGCGGGCGACCACCCGGACGGTCTCGGCGTCGATCGCGGCCTCCCGGTCGACGGCCCGCAGCACCCGGCCCTCGGCCTTGCTGACGATCTTCGAGGTGACGAGCAGGATGTCGCCGTCCTCGAAGGTGCCGTGCTTGGCGAGGAGTTCGCCGAGGTCGGCGCCGGGTGCGATCTCCGGCAGGCCGGTGACCGGGAGGATCTCCAGGCTCACGCCCGCACCTCCTCGGCGAGCCGCAGGGCGGCCCGGGCCATCTCGGCGGTGGCGGGCACGTCGGTCATCAGCAGCGGCACCGCCAGGCAGCGGATGCCGGCCGCCTCGACGTCGGCGACGGCGGCCTCGTCGGCGGTGTCCACCAGCCAGCCGTCCAGCAGGTCGGCGCCGTAGTGCTCGGCGACGGCGCCGGCCCCGGCCTCGACGCCGACCGCGGCGAGCACCTTGTCGGCCATGCCGCGGACGGGGGCGCCGCCGACGATCGGGGAGAGGCCGACCACCGGGGCGGCCGCGTCGGCGACCGCCCGCCGGATGCCGGGCACGGCGAGGATCGTGCCGATGGACACCACCGGGTTGGACGGCGGGAGGAGGATCACGTCGGCCTCGGCGATGGCCTCCAGCACGCCGGGCGCGGGCTTGGCGGTGTCCGCGCCGACCGGCACGATCGCCTCGGCGGCGACCTCGGCGTGCAGCCGCACCCAGTACTCCTGGAAGTGCACCGCCCGGGTGCCCTGCTCGTCGGTGATCCGCACGTGCGTCTCGACCCGGTCGTCGCTCATCGGGATCAGCCGCACCCCGGGCTGCCAGCGGTCGCAGAGCGCCTCGGTGACGGCGCTGAGCGGGTAGCCCGCGGAGATCATCTGGGTCCGGACGATGTGGGTGGCGAAGTCCCGGTCGCCGAGCCCGAACCATTCGGGTCCGACCCCGTACGCCTTCATCTCCTCCTTGACGGACCAGGTCTCGTCGGCCCGGCCCCAGCCCTGTTCCTCGTGGATGCCGCCGCCGAGGGTGTACATCACGGTGTCGAGGTCGGGGCAGACCTTCAGTCCGAAGAGGTGGATGTCGTCACCGGTGTTGCCGATGACGGTGATCTCGTCGCCGGGGGCGACGGCCTCCTTCAGCCCGCGCAGGAAGCGCGCCCCACCGATTCCGCCAGCCAGTGCCACGATGCGCATGGGGCCATCCTGCCAGTCGGCGCGGCGGCTACCGCGGTTCGGGCTGGTACTCCGCCACGGCGGCGCCGTACTGGTTCATCTCCACCAGGCCGGGCGTGTAGAGGTGGACGGAGACGGCGGGCTCCAGCGCGGCGTTGACCATCTCGTGCAGGTAGCCGTCGGAGAAGACCCGCTGTGTCCCGGGGCGCAGCACCCGGGTGCCCTCGCCGTCGGCGGTCAGCGAGCGCTCGGTGAGCTCGCCCCGGACGACGGCCATCACGCCGGAGGACCGGCCGTGGTCGTGGAATCCGCTGCTCTGGCCGGGCAGCCAGCTGAGCAGCCAGACCTCGTAGCCGGGGCCGGTCTCCAGCCGGGCGTACCAGCGGGTGAGGGCGTCGTAGCGGACGAGCGGCTCCCAGCGGGCGCGGTCGGCGGCGATCTCGCGGACCAGCCGGGCCTGGTCGGCGACGGTGACGGGGTGCCGGGGCAGGTCGGTGCGGGCGAGGTGCGGGAAGGCCAGCGGGTCGCCGGCGATGGAGACGTCGCTCAGGCCGTCGGCCCAGGGGTGCCGCGGGGCGGCGATGCGCACGGCGGTGCGGGCGGTGAGGCGGTCGTTCTTCTTGCGGTCGCGGTTGCGCGGGCGGAGGCGGGGCATTCGCACGGGAGTCCTCGGATCGGCCGGGATCGGTCGGGTTCGGGCTGGACGGCAGCCGATCCGCGGTGATTCGGGGGACGTGTCGCGCGGGCGGCCTCGGTGTCCGGGCTGTGTGCGGCGCGCGGTGGGACGCGTGCGCCTAGATACAGCAGGAACAGAGGCGACAACAGAAGTGGTGGTTCGCGGCAGCCCGCTGGGCGGCCTGGCGGCCGGCGGGGCGAGGGGCGAACCGATACATGAGGGACAGGAGACCGCACCGGCGGGTCCGGTGTCAACCCGATCTCCGGGACATTCAGGACGGATCATGCACCAACCACCGGATGGAGTGATAAATCACCCTCTAGGTTTCGATGCGAAGATCGCCGGGAAGGCAGCCCGGTACCCGGGCAACCGGGCCGCCTCCACGGGCGTCTTCTTGATCGGGAGCAGGTCGGAGCCCGATCGTCCGGACGCTTCCCGCGGGGCCGGCCGGTGCTGACCAGGTGTCAGATGCCGGGAGCCTTTGGGTGGTTGCGCCTGCTCCGGGTCGAATGTCCGGCTTGTCCGGATATGTACACTATTGGTAGCGGCTTGGTTCCGGGGAGTGAATCCTCGGCCCAATACCAGAGCTCGGCTTGACTGGGCCAGAGCGGCGCAACTGTAATTTCACTCGTGTCGTTCCGCCGCTCAGGCAACGGCAACACCACGGGGACGCCAAGAGGGGCAGAGGAGGCGCGCCAGATGAGCGAGCTCTTTGAGCTTTTGATCGGTGACGGCATCGCAGAGGACGAAGAAGAGGAACTCGGCTGGCAGGAGCGCGCACTCTGCGCCCAGACCGACCCGGAGTCCTTCTTCCCCGAGAAGGGCGGATCGACCCGCGAGGCGAAGAAGGTCTGCCTCGCCTGTGAGGTCCGCTCCGAGTGTCTGGAGTACGCCCTCGCCAACGACGAGCGCTTCGGCATCTGGGGCGGCCTCTCCGAGCGTGAGCGCCGTCGTCTCAAGAAGAGCGCGGTCTGACGAACCGAACCCCCAGCTGTGCCGGGCGCCCCACCGATCGGTGGGGCGCTTTCGCGTCCCCGCGCCTGCCCTTCCCCCGTACCGGCGGCGCCGCCGCGAGGCGGAGCCGTTAGTGTGGTGCGCCATCCGGATGCTCGTCATCCGGCGCCCGCGCACCGCCGCCCGCCCGCTGGCACCGGCCACCCCGTGGACCGCAGCCCCACCGGACGGCGCGCGCACCACCCGCCGTCGTCCACCGGCTGCGTCCGCCGAAGAACCTGGGGCCCGCGAACTCGATGACTGTCTACAGCCACCAGAGCGGCTTCTCCGCTGCCCGGCCACCCGCCTACGCGCGGCACCTCGTCACCGCCGTGATCGTCTCGCACGACGGCGCGCGCTGGCTGCCGCAGGCCCTGGCCGGCCTGCTCGGCCAGGACCGGCCGGTCCAGCGCATCCTCGCCGTCGACACCGGTTCCACCGACGCCTCCCCGCAGCTGCTCCAGGACACCCTCGGCGACTGGCTGCCCGAGAGCGGCCCGCTCGTGCTCGGCCGCCGCTCCGGCTTCGGCAAGGCCGTCGCCCAGGCCGTGTTCAACAGCCCGCCGCTGCGCCCCGAGGACCTCCCGTACAGCCTCGACCCCTCCGGCTACGACCCCGTCACCGGCGGCTGGGACGACTTCGACGACCCGCTGGGCCGGCAGGACGACGGCCTCGGCCGCTCCGGCCCGCGCGAGGCCCGGCCCGTCGAGTGGCTCTGGCTGCTGCACGACGACTGCGAGCCGCAGACCGACGCGCTGCGCCGCCTCCTCCAGGTCGCCGACTCCACCCCGTCCGCCGCCGTGGTCGGCCCCAAGCTCCGCAGCTGGTACGACCGCCGGCAGCTGCTGGAGGTCGGCGTCACCATCGCCCGCTCCGGCCGCCGCTGGACCGGCCTGGACCGCCGCGAGCAGGACCAGGGCCAGCACGACCAGGTCCGTCCCGTGCTCGCCGTCTCCACCGCCGGCATGCTCGTGCGCCGCGACGTCTTCGAGGAGCTCGGCGGCTTCGACAAGGCGCTCCCGCTGATGCGCGACGACATCGACTTCTGCTGGCGGGTCAACGCCGCCGGGCACCGCGTCGTCGTCGCCCCCGACGCCGTGCTGCGGCACGCCGAGGCCGCCAGCCGCGAGCGCCGGGCCATCGACTGCGGCTCCGACCACCCGCACCGGGTCGACAAGGCCGGCGCCGTCTACACCCTGCTCGCCAACTCCCGCGGCGCGCTCTTCCCCTACGTCCTGCTGCGGCTGGTCCTCGGCACCCTGCTGCGGGTGTTCGCCAACCTCGTCGGCAAGGACCCCCGCCAGGCGTTCGACGAACTCGCCGGCCTGGGCCACGAGCTGATCCGGCTGCCCCGGCTGCTGCTCGCCCGCAAGCGCCGCAAGCGCACCCGGTCCGCCGACGCGCTCGACGACCGCAGCCTCTTCCCCGCGCCCGGCGCCACCGCCCGGCTCGCCGCCGAGACCGCGATCTCCTCGCTCGGCATCGGCGGCACCGACGAGTACGGCGCCGGCCGGCACGGCTCGGTCGAGACCGGTCCCGGTGACGACGACGCCGACGACCTGGTCGTCGAGCAGTTCGTCCTGCTGAAGAAGCTCGTCCGGCGCCCGGCGCCGGTGCTCTTCACCGCGCTGCTGCTGTTCGCCCTCGCGGCCTGCCGCAGCCTGCTCGGCACCGGCGACCTCTCCGGCGGCGCCCTGCTCCCGGCCTCCGACGGCATCGCCGGGCTGTGGAACATGTACGCCGACTCCTGGCACCCCGTGGGCACCGGCTCCACCGCGGCCTCCCCGCCGTACCTCGCCGTGCTCACCGTCCTCTCCGGGCTGCTCTTCGGCAGCGCCAACCTGGCGCTCACCCTGATCGTCGTGCTGTCCGTGCCGCTCGCGGCGGTCAGCGCCTACCTGGTCTCCCGACCGCTGATCGAGTCCAAGGCCGTCCGGGCCTGGGCCAGCGCCACCTACGCGCTGCTGCCCGCCGCCACCGGCGCGATCGCCCAGGGCCGGATCGGCACCGCCGTCCTCGCCGTCCTGCTGCCGCCGCTGGCCCGCGCCGCGGCGATCGCGGTCGGCCTCGGCATCCGCGCCGAGAGCGCCGCCAAGGGCGCCCGGCCGGGCTGGCGACCGGTCTGGATGACCGTCCTCATGCTCACCCTCTCCACCGCGTTCGTCCCGCTGGCCTGGGCGATCGCGGTGCCGCTGAGCCTGGCAGCGCTCCTGCACGCGGTGCTGCGCGGCGGCGCGTTCGGCTCCGGCGGCACCGCGCTGCGCGTGCTCGGCCTGCGGGTGCTGGTCATCCTCGGCGTGCCCGTCCTGGTGCTCGCCCCCTGGTCGCTGCAGGTCCTGACGCACCCCTCGCGGCTGCTGCTGGAGGCCGGCGTCCCCGTCTTCAGCGGGCACGCCGCCACCGCGGTCGGCCTGGTGCTCGCCAACCCGGGCGGCGCCGGCACCCCGCCGGTCTGGCTCTCCGCCGGTGTCGTGCTCGCCGCCCTCGCCGCGCTGCTGCGCGCCGACCGGCGCCGCGCGGTGCTCTCCGCCTGGGCCGCGGCCGGCGCCGGCCTGGTCTTCTCCGTCGCGGTCGCCGGCACCACCGTCATCCCGGCCTCCGGCGGTCCCGGCACCGCCGCGTGGGCCGGCCCGGCCACCCTGCTGACCGGTGTCGCCCTGCTGGCCGCCGCCGCGATCGGTGCCGACGGCGCCAACGCCCGCGTCTCCGGCATCGCCTTCGGCTGGCGGCAGCCGGTCGCCGCGCTGGTCCTCGCCAGTGCCCTGCTCGCCCCGGTCGCCACCGCCGTCTGGTGGGCGGTGGCCGGTGCCGACGGCCCGCTGCAGCGCAGCCGGGAGTCCCAGCTGCCCGCCTTCATCGCCGAGCAGGCCGGCACCACCGACCGTTCCCGCACCCTGGTGCTGACCGGCAAGGCCGACGGCAGTGCGGTCGGCTACGCCCTGGTCCGCGACGCCGGGCTGACGCTCGGCCAGGCCGAGGGCACCGTCGACGCCGCCGCGACCGAGGGCCTGACCGGGCTCACCGGCCGGCTGCTGGCCGGCTCCGGCGGTGACCAGGCCAAGGCGCTCGCCGCCTTCGGCATCGGCTACGTCGAGGCGAAGGACCCGCTGATCGCCAAGGTCCGCGACGTCCTCGACACCACCCCCGGCCTGTCCCGGCTCAGCCAGGACAACGGCGTCGCCATCTGGCAGGTCACCGGCGCCGCCGCCACCCGCGCGGTCGTCGTCGCGCCCAAGGGCGGCGGCACCACGGCGCTGCCGGCCGGCGCCCACGACATCGTGACCGACCTCCCGGACGGCCCGGCCGGCCGCGTGCTGCGGCTCGCCGAGCAGGCCGACCCCAAGTGGCAGGCCACCCTGGACGGCCGCGAGCTGGAGCCCGCCACCCTCGACGGCGACTGGGCCCAGGCCTTCAAGCTGCCCGCGCAGGGCGGCCGGCTGGAGGTCACCCGCACCGGCAGCCTCCCGCACACCGGCTGGATCGCCGCCCAGCTGCTGCTCGGCACGGTCGTGCTCGTCCTCGCCCTGCCCGGCCGGCGCAGCACCAAGGACGACGACCTGCCGGAGGACGTGGTGGCCGCCCAGGCGCTCGCCGCGGCCGCCGAGCCGCCCGCCCCGGGCAGCCGCCGGGCCCGCCGGATGGCCGAGCGCGGCGAGACCGACGGCACCGAGGCCGACAACGGCGTCTACGCGGGCATCCCGCAGCAGGGCGACGCCGACGGCGGCCCGGACGCCGCCGAGCCCTACGCCGACCCCTACCAGGCCGACCCGTACCAGAACGGCTACCAGGACGCCTACGGCTGGGACCAGCAGGCCGCCCCGCAGGACGGCCCCGCCCCGGACGGCCACCCCGAGTACGAGCCGCAGGGCTACGACCAGCAGGGGTACGAGCAGCAGGGGTACGACCAGCAGCCCTACGAGCAGCAGCAGGGCTACGAGCAGGGCTACCAGCAGGGCGGCTACGACGCCTACCAGCAGCCGCAGCCCGGCTACGAGGGCGGCCAGTACGCCGACCCGTACGCGCCCTACGGCTACGACGGGCAGCAGTACCAGGGCTACCCGCAGCAGGAGCAGCAGCCCTGGGTACCGGGGCAGCAGACCGGCGAGCCGTACTACGACCCCGACGGCGTCCACCCGGACGCACACACCAACGGCGGTCACCCGCACCAGCACGGAACGGGGAACTGACCCGCGATGAAGAAGCCCAGCATCAAGGCCCCCGCCCTGAAGAAGCCGAGCATGCCCGCGATCAAGAAGCCGAGCCTGGAGGGCCTGCCCGGCGGCAGCCGCACCGGCCGGTCGCTGCTGGCCGCGGTGGCCGTGCTCGGCGTGGTCTTCGGGATCGCCGAGCTCCGTCCGCCGGCCGACCCGTCCACGGCCGGCCGGCCGGGTGGCGCCACCACCGCGCAGGTCGAGCGCACCACGCTGGCCTGTCCGGCCCCGATCCAGGGACTGCTCGCCTCCACCGACCTCACGCTGTTCAGCCCGGCGGGCGGCACGACGGAGGCCGGCGGCGCGTCGCTCTCCGACGTCGTGCCGCCCACCGCCGCGGCCCCGGCGAGCCCGTCGGCGGCGCCGTCCGGCAGCGGTTCGGCGAGCCCCTCGGCGAACCCGTCCGGCAAGCCCGCCGGCGGCGCGGCGGCCCCGGCCGCGAACGCCCGGCTCACGCTGGCCAAGCCCGGAGTGCCGGTCACCGGCCGGGCCGCCCCCGGCGACACCGCGCCCGGCACGGTCGCCACCGCCACCGGCGGCTTCGCCCCCGGCTTCAGCGTCTCCCAGACCACCGTCTACACCGACCAGGCCAGGGCCGGCCTGTACGGGCTGGACTGCGCCCCCTCCGGCACCGACTTCTGGTTCGCCGGCGCCAGCACCTCGCCGGGTCGCACCGACTACGTCAGCCTGACCAACGCGGACTCGGCGCCCGCGACCGTCGACATCCGGCTGGTCGGCGAGAAGGGTGCGATCGACCTCGACGCCGCCAACGGCATCACCCTGGCTCCCGGCACCTCCCAGGCGGTGCGGCTGAACACGCTGCTCAAGGCGGAGAACGCGGACCTCGCCGTGCACGTGGTGGTGCGCGACGGCCGGGTCGGCGCCGCGCTGAACGTTGCCGACGAGGGCAAGGGCGCCGACTGGGTGGCCCCCTCCGCCGCGCCCGCCGCGGTGCAGGTGATGCCCGGCCTCCCGGCCGACGCGGCCTCGGCCCGGCTGATCGTCGCCGCCCCGGCCGACGACGACGCCGACCTGAAGATCCAGATCTCCGGGAAGAACGGCTGGTTCACCCCGGCCAGCAAGGAGTCCCTGCACGTCAAGGCGGGCATGGTCGCCGCGCTGGACCTGGGCAACGTCAACAAGAACGAGGTCGGCGCGATCCGGCTCAGCCCCAGCGACCCGGCGCACCCGACCCCGGTGATCGCCACCGTCCGGGTCGACCGGGTGAACAACGGCAAGTCCGACGCGGCCTGGATCAGTGCGGCCGGCCCGGTCGGCAAGCGCGCAGTCCTGGCCGACAACCGCGGCGGCGGCGCGACCACCGTCCTGCTCACCGCCACCAGCTCCTCGGCAGCGAAGGTCCGGCTCACCGCGTCCGCGGGCAGCGGCGGCGGCACCCCGGCGACCAAGGAGGTCGAGGTCCCGGCCGGCACCACGGTGGCCGTGCAGGGTCTGGAGCCGGCCGGTGTGAACGGCGTCTACGGGATCACCGCGGAGACGCTCTCCGGCGGACCGGTGGTCGCGGCCAGGATGCTCGCGATCGCGCAGAAGGACATCCCGATGTTCACCGTGCAGAGCTTCCGGGACGACCACAGCACCGTCACGGTGCCGTACGCGGAGAACGACCCCGGCCTGGTGCTGCGCTGAGCGGAGCCCGGGTCAGTCCTCGTCGTAGCGGGGGTCGATGGCGTCGGGCGACAGCCCGAGCAGCTCGGCCACCTGCTCGATGAGGACCTCGTGGACGAGCGCCGCCCGGTCCTCGCGCGACTTCGCGCGGATCTCGACCGGGCGGCGGTACACCACGATCCGGCTCTTGCGGCCCTGGCCCGCCGGGATCACCCGGCCGAGCGGCACACCGTCCGGGCCCGGCTCGCCCTGCGCGGGCAGCGGCACCTCCTGGACGGCGAACTCCACGTCCACCAGCTGCGGCCACCGCCGTTCCAGCCGCTCCACCGACTCGCGGACGTAGTCGTCGAACAGCTCGGAACGGGTCAGCGAGATCGGCACCTGCGGCGGTGCGAGCGGTCCGCGCAGGCCGCGGCCGTGCCGGTCCCGGTGGCGCGCTCGGCGCTGCCCACCGGCCGGTGACGGAGATGTGGGGCTGTCCATATCAGTGTCGAGCGTAGTCCCTGACCGGGCGGAAGTGGACCACCCCGCGGCCCGTGCGGCGGCGACACGGAGCGCCGGGCGGGGGTGGGTCGTCGCGGCCCGCTCGGGAGTGCTGTACCGTCCACCCTCGTGAGCTCTGTACGTCGTTGTTCGCGGACCGCGTGCGGCCGGCCGGCCGTGGCGACGCTGACGTACGTCTACGCGGACTCGACCGCCGTGCTGGGCCCGCTCGCGACCTATGCCGAACCGCACTGCTACGACCTGTGCGCCGAGCACGCCGAGCGGCTGACCGCTCCGCGCGGCTGGGAGGTCGTCCGCCTCGCCGCCGACGCCGGCCCCGTCCGCCGTACCAGCGACGACCTGGAGGCGCTGGCCAACGCCGTCCGCGAGGCCGCCCGCCCGCAGGAGCGCACGCCGCGTCAGGGCGGTGCCGGGGACGTCGAGTCGGGCGGGATCGGCCGCCGCGGCCACCTGCGCGTGCTGCGTTCCCCGGACAGCTGAGGCTCCCTCCCGGTCCGGCCGACCGGCTCGTCCGCGAGTGGCCCCCGATGATCTGACGGCGGCCCGGTCGCGGCCGGTAGTGTGGCTACCGGCCGGGCACGGCCGCACCGCACACCGCACGAATCTGGAGCCCGACGTCCATGAGCCTGCCGCCCTTCCTGCTGGAGATCCTGGTCTGCCCGCAGTGCCACGCGCCGCTCGCCGAGAGCTCCGACCAGGACGGCCCGGAGCTGCGGTGCACCGGTGACGGCTGCGGCCTGATCTACCCCGTCCGCGACGAGATCCCCGTCCTGCTGGTCGACGAGGCCCGCCGCCCCTCCTGACCCCCGCCCGGTGAGCCCGCTGGAGGCCGGCCGCATGCTCGACGACACCCTGCTCGACGACCCGGCCGCCCTGCAGCGCGCCGACCGTCAGCATGCCCTGCTGGCCCTCGCCGGGGCGGGCGCCCGGATCCGCACAGCCGTCCGGCTCGCCGAAGAGGCCGGGCTGGCCTCGCTGCGGCCCGAGGGCCGGCCCCGCACCGTCCTGGTGGCCGGCCACGGCAGCGGGCTGGTCGCGGCCGAGGTGCTCGCCGCCGTCGCGGTGCCCTCCTGCCAGGTGGTGCCGCTCGGCCCGTCCGAGGCCACCCCCGGCGCGCCGGACTCGCTGGCCGCGGGCCTGGTCTGGCAGCTGCCCGGGTGGGCCGGTCCGCTCGACCTGCTGGTCGTCGGCAGCGACGCCGGGGTCGGGTCGGGCCTGGTCAGGCTCGCCGAGCAGGCGTACGCGCGGGGCTGCGCGATCGCCGTGATCGCCCCCGCCGGCAGCCCGCTCGCCGAGGCGGCGCTGCAGGTCAGAGCCCTGCTGCTGCCGTTCGTGGCGAGCGCGGTCGAGCCGGGTGAGCAGCCCGACGACGAGCCGGACCTACCGGCCGAGGACCCGGGCGCGCTCTGGGCGTACCTCGCCCCGCTGATCGCGCTGGCGGACCGGATCGGCGCCGCCCAGCTCCCGGTCGGCTCCCTGCAGGCCGCGGCGGACCGCCTCGACGAGGTCGCCGTCCGCTGCCGTCCCGACGCCGCCGCCTACCTCAACCCGGCCAAGGGCCTGGCCGCCCAGCTGTCCGGCACCGTGCCGCTGGTCTGGGCAGACGGGCCGGTGCCGAACGCCGCCGCGACCCGCTTCGCCGGGATGCTCGCCGACCGGGCCGGCCTGCCCGCGCTGCCCGGGCCGCTGCCGCGGACCCTCACCGCCCATCGCGGTATGTTCGTCGGCCACCTCGGCGGCGGTGCCGACCCCGACGACTTCTTCCGCGACCGGGTGGACGAGCCCGAGCCGCTCCAGCTGCAGGTGGTGCTGCTGCGGCACACCCCCGGCCGCCCCGCGGACGCCGACCCCGGATTCGCGGTGTCCCGCGCCCGCCGGCTGGCCGACGCCCACGACGTCCGGCTCACCGAGTTCACCAGCACCCTGGACGACCCGCTGCAGGCGCTCGCCGAGCTCACCGGCCCGACCGACTTCGCCGCCGTCTACCTCGGCCTGGCCCGCTGACGCCCGCACGCCCTGACCGGAGATCAGCCTTCCGCTCCGGGCGGGATACTGTGTGCGCTCGACAGCTGAGCCACCGGCCGTAGAGCGGCCCAGTCGGAGGGACCGGACCACAGCATGAGCACCGAAGGCGGCACCAAGGCACTGGTCGCGGCGCTGTCCGCGAACCTGGCGATCGCGGTCGGCAAGTTCACCGCCTTCGCCTTCACCGGGTCCTCGTCGATGCTGGCCGAGGCCGTCCACTCGGTCGCCGACTCCGGCAACCAGGTGCTGCTGCTGGTCGGCGGCAAGCGGTCCACCCGCGAGGCGAGCGAGCAGCACCCCTTCGGGTACGGCCGCGAGCGCTACGTCTACGGCTTCCTGGTGTCGATCGTGCTGTTCAGCCTCGGCGGCATGTTCGCCGCCTACGAGGGCGTCGAGAAGATCATCCACCCGCACGAGCTGACGGACTGGGGCTGGGCGGTCGGCGTCCTGGTGTTCGCCGTGGTGATGGAGGGCTGGTCCTTCTGGACGGCCTACCAGGAGTCCGCCAAGGCCAAGGGCGCGTTCGGCTGGCCCGAGTACATCCGCCGGGCCAAGGCCCCGGAGCTGCCGATCGTGCTGCTGGAGGACACCGGTGCCCTGATCGGCCTGGTGCTCGCGCTGCTCGGCGTCTCGCTGAGCGTGATCACCGGCAACGGCGTCTGGGACGGCGCCGGCAGCCTGTGCATCGGTCTGCTGCTGATCGTCATCGCTCTCGTGCTCGCCTCCGAGACCAAGTCGCTGCTGATCGGCGAGTCCGCCGACAAGGAGGTCGTCGGCGAGATCCGCGACGCCCTGGTCGACCACGACACCGTCACCGACGTCATCCACATGCGCACCCTGCACGTCGGCCCGGAGGAGCTGCTGATCGCCGCGAAGATCGCGGTCAACGCCGAGGACACCGCCGCCCAGGTCGCCGCCGCGATCGACGCCGCCGAGGCCCGCGTCCGCCGGGCGGTGCCGATCGCCCGCGCCATCTACCTGGAGCCCGACATCTACAGCGCCGAGAAGGCCGCCGCCGGCCCCGACCCGGAGGCGACCCCGGGCGGCCCCGGCCCCGACCGGCACTGACGGCGCGCCACCGACGGCCGGCCGCCCCGCAGGAACACCGCGGGGCGGCCGAAACCGTGCCCCGCTTGCTCGTGGCCCGGCCGAGCCGGGGCCGGCTCGGTGTAGATTCGTCCCCAGAGCCAAACGTCGCTGCTGATGGCGGTCGATCGGGGCCGCGCCCCGGTCGAGGGAGAGAGGTCCTCCGACGGATTGTGCCGCGCAGCAGAGTGCCGTCATCTGGCCGCTCTGCGGCCAAGCACACCCGTTCACAGGCCCACGCAGCGAGGAGCATCCCGCATGTCGTCCCTTCTCAACGGTGACTTCAAGGTCGCCGACCTCTCCCAGGCGCCGTTCGGCCGCAAGGAGATCCAGCTCGCCGAGCACGAGATGCCCGGCCTGATGTCGATCCGCAAGGAGTACGCGGCCACCCAGCCGCTGGCCGGTGCCCGGATCACCGGTTCGCTGCACATGACCGTGCAGACGGCCGTCCTGATCGAGACGCTCACCGCGCTCGGCGCCGAGGTCCGCTGGGCCTCCTGCAACATCTTCTCCACCCAGGACCACGCCGCCGCCGCCATCGCGGTCGGCCCCGAGGGCACCGTCGAGGCCCCCGCCGGCGTCCCGGTCTTCGCCTGGAAGGGCGAGACCCTGGAGGAGTACTGGTGGTGCACCGAGCAGGCGCTGACCTGGCCGAACGGCCAGACCCCGAACATGATCCTCGACGACGGCGGCGACGCCACCCTGCTGATCCACAAGGGCGTCGAGTTCGAGAAGGCCGGCGAGGCGCCGGACCCGTCCACCGCCGACAACGACGAGTACCGGATCATCCTCGAGCTGCTCAACCGCACGCTCACCGAGTCCCCCGCCAAGTGGACCGAGATGGCCTCCACCATCAAGGGCGTGACCGAGGAGACCACCACCGGCGTCCACCGCCTGTACGAGATGCACCGCGACGGCAAGCTGCTGTTCCCGGCCATCAACGTCAACGACTCGGTCACCAAGTCGAAGTTCGACAACAAGTACGGCTGCCGCCACTCGCTCATCGACGGCATCAACCGCGCCACCGACGTCCTGATCGGCGGCAAGGTCGCCGTCGTCTGCGGCTACGGCGACGTCGGCAAGGGCTGCGCCGAGTCGCTGCGCGGCCAGGGCGCCCGCGTCATCGTCACCGAGATCGACCCGATCTGCGCGCTGCAGGCCGCGATGGACGGCTACCAGGTCGCCACCCTGGACGACGTCGTCGAGTCCGCCGACATCTTCATCACCACCACCGGCAACAAGGACATCATCCTCGCCTCCCACATGGCGCGGATGAAGCACCAGGCCATCGTCGGCAACATCGGCCACTTCGACAACGAGATCGACATGGCCGGCCTCGCCAAGCTCCCCGGCGTGGTGAAGACCGAGGTCAAGCCGCAGGTCCACGAGTGGCGCAAGGCCGACGGCCGCACCATCATCGTGCTCTCCGAGGGCCGCCTGCTGAACCTCGGCAACGCGACCGGCCACCCGTCCTTCGTGATGTCCAACTCGTTCGCGAACCAGACCATCGCGCAGATCGAGCTGTTCACCAAGACCGCCCAGTACCCGGTCGGCGTGTACGTCCTGCCGAAGCACCTGGACGAGAAGGTCGCCCGCCTCCACCTCGACGCCCTCGGCGTCAGGCTCACCACCCTCACCCAGGACCAGGCCGACTACATCGGCGTCCCGGTCGAGGGCCCCTACAAGCCGGAGCAGTACCGCTACTGATCCCGGCCCGCCGGCCGACGGCGGAGAACCGAACGACGCGTACGCCCGGTGCCCGACGGCACCGGGCGTACGCCCGTTCCCACGGCCCGGTCAGACCGTGCCCCGCTCCCACGAGGCGGGATCCGCGCCGACCACCGTGACGTGCGACAGCCAGCCCGCCGCACCGCCCACCGCGTCCAGCGCCCCGTTGGCCCCGATCTGCACGCACAGCATCAGACCGCTCCGCTCCCGGCAGGACGCCGGATCGGTCGTCCCGGCCGCACCCGGCACCGCCCGCGTCCGCGGCAGCCAGTCCGCCCCGACCGGTACCACCGTGGTGCTGAAGGACTGCGTCGGCGAGACGGAGACGGTCAGCCGCAGCGACCAGTCGCCCGGACCGGACAGCGGCCGCAGCAGATCCCCGCCGATCACCGCGTACGCCGCCGGCACCCCGGTCAGCCGCACCGGCAGCGGCACCGCCCGCTGCCCGAAGGTCACCTTCTCGGCCACCTGCCGCGGCAGCGTCTCCCGCTGCTCCTGAGGCACCGACGAGGAGAGCAGCTCAGCCCACCGGCCGTCCGGCGTCCGCCAGCGCAGCACCGTCGGCGCGCCCGCGACCGCCGCACCCTCCCCGGGCACCATCCAGTACGCCTCCCGGCCGCCCACCGGTGCGGTGTCCTGCCGGACGGTCTGCGTCCGCCCGTCCGCCTGCAGCTCCATCTGCGGCGTCTCCCCCAGCGGGTACACGCTCAACGCGAACCGCATCCCGCCGCCCGCCGCGTCGCCCGAGGCCTGCACCAGCAGCCCGTTCCCGCCCGCCGAGTACCGCACGGCCTTCACCGACGCAGGCAGCCAGCCGAACTCCGCCTCCGCCGACAGCGGGGCGAACCCGTCCGCGAAGGGCCCACCGGAGGCCGAACCGTGCGCAGTACCCGCCCGCGGCGTCACCGCGGGCGTCGGCCCCGGCCCTCCACCGGGCCCCGCCGGACCGACCGGCGCCGCCGAGCGCCCCCCGACCCCCGCCGCCACCGAGCTGCACACCAGCAGCACGGCCGCGGCCGCACCCCACACCGCCGTCCGCCGCCGCGCCACCCGGCTCCGGCCCTGCCGCACCGCCGCGTACACGTCCACACCGCTCGGCGGCGCCGCGGCCTCCGCGAGCTCGGCGAGCCCCGTCACCAGTTCCTGCTCCGACCTGCTCCCGCTCACGCCTCGGCCCTCCCCGCCCGAGCGGGGACGACCCGGCGGCGCAGCGCCGCCAGCCCCCGCGACGTCTGGCTCTTCACATTGCCCGCCGAGCAGCCCAGCACCTCGGCCGTCTGCTCCACCGTCAGATCGCCGTAGTAGCGCAGCACCACCGCCGCCCGCTGCCGCGGCGGCAGCGATGCCAGCGCCTGCCGCAGATCCAGCGACGCGTCCAGGTCCGGCACCACCGCACCGGTGTCCAGCCCGGACCCGACCGTCCGGATCCGCCGCCACCACGGCGACCGCTGCTCCGCCAGGTACGTGTTCACCAGCACCGTCCGCGCGTAGCCGTCCCGGTTCTCCACCCGCCCGACCCGCGACCAGTTCGCGTAGAGCTTGGTGATGCTCTCCTGCACCAGGTCGTCCGCCCGGTGCCAGTCCGAGCAGAGCAGATACGCGACCTTCCGCAGCCAGCCCGCCCGGGAGGCCACGTACTCGGTGAACTCGGCGTCGCGCGCGTGCCGCGCGGAACCCGCCGTCCTCGCCATCGAAGGCCCCCTCCCTCCCCGATCCCGGCAGTGCGCTCCGCACCGCCCGCCTCCCTAATGCGAGCCGGACCGGAAAAGGTTGCACGTAGGCTTCGGGCCATGCCCAACGGCCGTTACTCCCTGCACACCGACACCGGCCCCGCCGGCCACGGCCCCGCCCTGATCGGCGAGGAACGCTTCAGCTGCGCCCCGGGACCGGCCGGCTGGCGGTACGTCTCCAAGACCTACGCCCCCGACGGCAGCGTCCTCGCCACCACCGACCTCACCCTCGACTCCCGGGCCCGCCCGATGCGCCTGGAACTGCGGGCGGGCGGTTGGCAGGTGCGGGGCGGTGCGGTGGACGGCGTCGCCTGGGTCCGTGCGGCGGCCGTCGACCCGACGGGGGAGAGCGCCGTCGAGGGCCACGACCGGGCGCACGGCTTCACCGGCACCTCGCCGGCCTTCCTGGTCGCCACCGCCCGGCTGCTGCGCCTGGAGGCAGGCGCGAGCATGCGGGTGCGGCTGGTCGCGCTCACCGAGCCCGTCCTCGCCCCGCGCACCGTCGACCAGGGCTGGCAGCTGGCCGGCGTCGACACCCACGAGACCGACGGCGGCCCACTGCTGGTCGAGCGGTACACGGTCGCCGACCTCGCCACCGGCGAACAGCAGACCGTCCACATCGCCGGGGACGTGGTGCTCGCCGCACCCGGCATCGAACTGGAGGAACTGGAGTCGCCGCCCAACGCCTGGCCGGCCGGGTACACCGGCTGAGGCGAGCCCGGGGGGCTTGCGCCCGGCCTTGCCCGGCTCAGGCCGGCGGCGCGAAGCCGGTCGACGGGGCCTCGGGAGCCGAGGGGCCCGGCGCGGGTACGGGAGCCGCCGGGGGAGCGGGCACGGGTGCCGGTGCCGGTGCCGTCGGCGGAGCGGGTACAGGTGCCGGGCCGGCCGCCGGCGCGCCTGTTGCGAACGCCTGCTGCGAACGGGCCGCGGCCGCCGCCCGCTCCCACTCGCGCCGCTGCCGCTCGGTCAGCACGGCCCCGAGGTAGGCCGCCGGATGCACCCCGTACGGCGCCGGGCGGCCGGTCCGACCGGCCAGGTCCGCCGCGAGCCGCTCGGCCATCCCCGCGGCCACCGCCGGGTCGAGCTGGTCGATCCGTCCCAGGAACTGCCGGACCGCCAGCCACAGGCCGTCCGGGACGGCGGAGAAGTCCAGCGCCACCAGGTGCTCGCCGATCGCGTGCAGCAGCCCCGGAGGCACCGGCGGCAGCGCCGAATGGGCCCGCGCCGCCTGCGGCAGGCGCTCGCGCACCACCAGCGTGCCCGCGAAGACGTCGCCCAGCCGCCGCCCCTGCGGGGAGACCAGCGACGCGATCACCGCGACCGCGCCCACGGTCATCTGGATCTCCAGCACCGCCACGAGCCCCCGCACCAGCGTGTGCCGGAACCGCACCGGACCACCGTCCGCCCGCACCACCCGCAGGCCCAGCGCCAGCTTCCCCAGCGAGCGCCCGTGCGACAGCGTCTCGACCAGCACGGGCACGCCGAGCAGGAAGAACACGCTCAGCCCGAGCATCACCGCCGCGGCGGCCGCCTCGTCCAGCGCCGGCAGCGCGGTCAGCACCACCGTGCCGGTGACCATCAACGCGACCGTCTCGGCCGCCAGGTCCAGTGCGATCGCCAGTGCCCTGCTGGGCACCTTCGCCGCACGCAGCCCCAGGACGACGGCCTCACCCGTCACCAGGTCGCTCACCGCGCCCCCCATCCGTTCCATCGCTGATCCCCGGCGGCCAAACATACGGCCGCCCGCCTCTGGCAAGCTAGGCCAGCCCCCGCCCTCGCCACCCCGTGGAAGTGAGCCGCATGGACCTGGACGTCTTCGTCGCCTCGCACCAGGAGGAGTGGCGCCGCCTGGAGACCCTGAGCCGGCAGCGCAGGCTGAGCGGCACGGAGGCGGACGAACTCGTCGCGCTCTACCAGCGCGCCACCGGCCATCTCGCCCAGGTCCAGACGGCCGCCCCCGACCCGGTCCTGGAGGGCCGCCTCACCACCCTGGTCGCCCGCGGCCGCAGCGCGGTGACCGGGGCCCGCACCTCCTCCTGGCGGGACGGCGGCCGCTACTTCGCCGTCGGCTTCCCGGCCGCCCTCTACCGGGCACGCCGCTGGTGGGTCCCCATCGCCGTCCTCTCGCTGCTGCTCAGCGCCCTCGTCGCCTGGTGGGTCTCCAGCCACCCGGAGGTCCGCGCCAGCCTCGGTGCCCCCGAGCAGCTCCGCGAGATGACCCGCCCCGGCGGAGGGTTCGAGGCCTACTACTCCGAGCACCCCGCCACCTCCTTCGCCTTCCAGGTGTGGACCAACAACGCCTGGGTGGCCGCGCAGTGCCTGGTCTTCGGCGTCCTCCTCGGCATCCCCGTGCTGTGGGTGCTCCTGGAGAACGTGCTGAACCTCGGCATCGGCCTCGGCCTGATGTCCTCCGCCGGCCGGCTCGACCTCTTCCTCGGGCTGCTGCTCCCGCACGGCCTGCTCGAACTCACCGCCGTCTTCGTGGCCGCCGGGGTGGGCCTGCGCCTCGGCTGGACCGTCGTGGACCCCGGCCGCCGCACCCGCGCCGCCGCCCTCGCCGAGGAGGGCCGGGCCGCGATCGGCATGTCCGTCGGCCTGGCCGCCGTGCTCATGGTCACCGGCGCCATCGAAGCCTTCGTGACGCCCTCCGGGCTGCCCACCTGGGCGCGGATCTCCATCGGCGTCGCCGTCGAGGTGCTCTTCCTGCTGTACGCCCTGGTGCACGGCCGGCGGGTCGCAGCCACCGGCGAGTTCGGCGACGTGGAGGCCGCCGACCGCACCGACCTCCAGCCCGTCGCGGCCTGAAGACACGGCCGCCGACCCGTGCGGGAACCGGCTCGGAGCCTGGTACGCTCTTGATCATCCCCAAGGCCATTGACGTGGGTTTGACGGGCTAGTAGGTTTGAACGGTTGGGAGCGGCTGGACAACGGCCGCATCCAGGCGTAGTGTCTACGACACCGTCCAGCCAGGGCAGAGCGTCCGTTCGGACCGCCACCCGGCAGGGACAAATCCCGGGACTGAGCACTCCGAAGCTTTTGATAAGCTTCGTTGCGAAGTCAAGGAAATCCCCTCCAGTGGGAATCCGAGAAACAAACGGTCGGTAAAACGACCGGGCGCGGATCTGATAAGCTGGAAACACGAAAGAGCGAAACGCCCGGAGGGTCCGCTGGAAGGCGGTCCGAAGGAAGTGTCCGTTCCTTGAGAACTCAA
>NZ_JBFBJZ010000072.1:0-37162 GCF_040686255.1 Kitasatospora sp. NPDC085879
ACGACAGCAGGCTCACGGACAGCAGCCGGTCACCGCATCAACTTTGGCGCACAGTCACTCGTACGAGGTGGTGCATGTTGACTCGTACGCCGACACCGGCCGGGGAATGAGCCCGACTCCGTCGTGCACGGGCTGACTCATGGCGCACTCCTCTCCTTCGGTGTGAGGGTACTCGGCCTAGACCGGGCAGTCGGCGCCATCAGTCGGCACGGCCACGAGGTGCGGGCGGACCGGTGCGAAGTGGGCTGGTGCGGGCGCGGGCGCGGGCGACGGCGAGAGCAGCGTGGTGGCGTGTGAGGAGCTGGCGGGCGCGGGCAGCCTCGGCTGTGGCCTGCTGGTCCTCGACAGAGGGGTGGAGGGCATGCTCCGGTTCGTGGAGCCGGTTGTAGTGCTCGCGGAGAACCGCCTCCCGAGCGGCTGCGGCTTCGTCACGGGCAGCTTGCCGGGCTTGGGCCTGCTCACGCATCCGCTGGCGAAGCTGCTGGTAGGTGAGGACGTCCGTGAGAGGCGGCCCTGACTGTGAGGGGGCGGGGGCCGTCTGCCGCTGGGCAGGGACGGAGGCCGTCTCGGTGCCGGCCGCCTGGCTGGGCGCGATTGCGCCGACGCGGATGTCGAGGGAACGGACGGTGTCAGGCCGGGCCGTGTTGAGCTTGGCGAGGATGGAGCGCTGTTCCAGGCGGAGCTTGGCGGCCCAGGCGGGGGAGTCGACGGTGACCCGCAGGGTGCGGGAGTCGGCGTTGAAGCCGGCCGGGTACCAGTGCGCGGCCGCCTCGACCCCGACGAGCTGCCCCAGTTGTCACGCATCGTGCCCTGGGCGGTGCCGAGCGCCCAGCCGTGGGCGGACGCCATCGCGGGCATGGCGGAGGGATCCCGGACGTCCGGCTGGCACGGACCACCTCCTGGCGGGTAGGGGCATGGCGCTTGACCGGGGCGTTCCCGTGGAGCCTGGCGGCACGGCGGGCGGCGACGGCCTGCACGATCCGGCCGGGCAACGCGTTCGGGTCCTGGCAGCGCCCCGGTGCGGCGGCTGGTCGGCGGCGGCCTGCCAGACCTCGCAGGCCGCCTGGTGCCGGATCGTTCCATCGTCCTTAGGCGTCGGGCAGGGCCACTCGCATTTGGAACGGCCAGGCAGTTGTCGTCGAGCAGGTAACCACCGAGCAGGGTGGGACCGTTCGAATGGCTGGCACGGACCGTTGGAAGCCAGTCGACCTTGGCGGACTGAATTTTTCTGTCTGCCAACTCCGATAACATCCCAGGTCAAGAAGTGTCGGCCCCGCACTCGCGGGGATAGCTCCGTCAACGGCCCCGCACCGGGGGGGGGAGGGGTGGTCGGCCCCGCACTCGCGGGGATAGCTCTCGTCCGGTAAGTGGTGGGTCGTCAATTCCATCGTCGGCCCCGCACTCGCGGGGATAGCTCTCCCTGGCCCCGGCCGTCAAGCTGGAAATCCAGGTCGGCCCCGCACTCGCGGGGATAGCTCCAGAGCACCGAGGATTTTCGGCCGCGCCGCCTGGTCGGCCCCGCACTCGCGGGGATAGCTCGTCGGTGTCCTGGTTGATCGCCTTCCTGCTGTAGTCGGCCCCGCACCCGCGGGGATAGCTCCCGTCCTCACATCGCGTACTCTGACGGCCAGGTGTCGGCCCTGCAGTGGCGGGGATAGCTCCGCCGAGTACTACGCCGCCATCGTGGTCGAGAAGTCGGCCCCGCACCCGCGGGGATGGTCCCAAGATCTTCACCCTGGGCATGAGCAAGTCGAAGTCGACCCCGCGCTCGCGGAGATGCTCCCTACGGCACGGCCCCCGGAGACGCCCGGTCATGTGCTCGGCCCCGCGCTCGCGGGGATGCTCCCGGCTTCTTCGTGCGGCACCGCACCGTCGTTCAGTCGGCCCCGCGCTCGCGGGGATGCTCCAGGCACCCAGTGGGGGCCGGTCGTCGCCGCGGGCTCGGCCCCCGCGTTCGCGGGGATGGTCCCCTGCCCAACTTCCACGGCGAGCTCTACACGGCCTCGGCCCCGCGCTCGCGGGGATGGTCCCAGAGTTGGCCGCCGTCAGTGCTCCCGACGGCACTCGGCCCCGCGCTCGCGGGAATGGCTTCGTTCACTTCTAGGGGCAGCGTTTGTCCGCCGGTTTGGGCAGCAGTTGCGGATCTTGAGGTCCGTGAATGTTCACGAGAAATAGCAGCGTGAGCGACGCGCGGTGGGTCGCTCGTCGTGCTTGCGGGGCGTCACTGCTCGGCGCGTGGCTGGCTGAGTTCGGCTCCGACCTTGGCCAGCATCTGGCCGAGGAGGTGGAGGGCTCGCGCCCGTGTCGGCACTCCTCGCGCTGTTCCCGCCCAGCAGGCGTCGGTGAGCTTCTCGGTCACCGTGAGGATCCGGTCGTCGTCCTGCGAGGCCATTACGAGGACGAACCGCACGTAGTCGCCGACGTCGGTGCCCTGGGGGTGCTGGTTGGTGAAGATCTGCAGGCGCGGTTTCAGGGCGGGCAGGGTGCGGTCGGTGGGGAAGACGACGGCAAGGCCGGCGAGGGCCAGTCGGACCGCAGAGCATTCGGCCGACCAGCGGGTCAGCAGATCCGGCGTGCGGGCCTGGACCGCGCTGCGGGCCCGGGCCTCACTGTCGGGATCGGCGTGTTGAGAGGTGTTCGGCCAGGTCTCGGCGAGGTGGCGTTCGCCAACGGTGGCCACCCTGACCAGCAGATGGACGGCTTGGAACCGCTGTCGGGCGGGAACCCGGTCGTCGACGGCGAGGGCCGCGAGCAGGACGACGCCGTCAGCGGTGGCCGGCTGGCAGGTGTCCTGGTGGAGGATCTCGTTGTAGAAGTCGCCGAGGAAGCTCCGGTCGTCCCAGGAGGGGTCGATCTTGGCGTCGAACAGCATCGCTGCCTGGGGTGGCCTGCGGCCCGGCAGGCGGTCGGCGATCACGTCCCGGAAGAGCTGCCGGATCGGCGGACCGGAAGCGATCGCGTCCTGCCGGGTCTGCTCGGGTTCGGCGTGCGTATCCATGGCCAGCGCAGCCTACTGGAGCGCCTCGGGTCGACGACCCGTCGCCTGGGCGGAGGCTGGCAGGTCGTCGGCCAGGAGCCCGCGGCGGTCAGCCGGCCTTGGCCGGTGCTTCGGTCCGCGCCCGGGTCGAGGCGAGGCGATAGGAGTCGGTGCCGGTCTCGATGATGGTGCCGTTGAAGGTGAGGCGGTCGACGATGGCCGCGCAGAGCCGGGGGTCGGTGAAGGTCTTCGTCCAGCCGCCGAACGACTCGTTCGAGGCGATGGCGACGCTGTTCTTCTCCTCGCGCTCGGTGAGGACCTGGAAGAGCAGTTCAGCGCCGTGGCGGTCGAGTTCCATGTAGCCGAGCTCGTCGATGCAGAGCAGGTCGACGCGACCGTAGCGGGCGATGGTCTTGTTCAGCTGCTTCTCGTCGGCGGCCTCCACCAGCTCGTTCACCAGCTTGGTGGCGAGGGTGTAGCGGACGCGGTAGCCCTGCATGGCGGCCTCGGTGCCCAGGGCGATGAGCATGTGGGACTTGCCGGTGCCGGAGTCGCCGATCAGGCAGAGCGGCTGGCTCTTCTTGATCCACTCGCAGCTGGCGAGGTTGTTGATGACGGCGGGGTCGATGTTGGGGTTGGCGTCGTAGTCGAAGGTCCGCAGCGACTTGTCGCGGGGGAATCCGGCGGCCTTGATCCGCCGCTCGGAGCGGCGGCGGGCCCGGTCGTCGCACTCGGCCATCAGCAGTTCGGCGAGGAAGCCGCGGTAGGTCATCTGGTCCTTCGCCGCCCGGTCGGCGATGTCGGCGAACTCGCCTCGGATCGAAGGCAGCCGCAGGAGCCGGCAGGCGGTGTCGATGGCGGTGGTGGCGGCCTGCTCGGTCAGGTTCCGCTGGCGGGGCAGCATGGCGGTCATGGCGCTTCTCCCTCTCGCAGGTCACCGCCGCCGGCGCGGCGGTGTCGGAGCAACTGGTCGTAGTGGGTCACCGAGGGCAGCGGCCTGGTGTCCGGCGGAAGGTGGTTGAGCTTCCACTCGTGCAGAAACGTCACGGTCGCCGCTCGCGGCCCGGCAGCCGGCCTCGGCACGGGAGCATCGACGGCCGGGTCGTCATCGGTCTGGGCGGCCTTGCGGGCCTCCAGGGCGACCGCGTCCGCGGTCAGGGCCCCGGTCCGCAGGGCGGTGGCCAGGCCCGTGACGATGTGCTCGTGCGCGAGGTGGCGGCCCAGTAGCAGCACCTCGATCAGCGCCCGGGTGCCCTCGGCATCGCCGTGCGCCCTGACCGCCGCGGCCCACCAGGCGTCGTGGACCGGGGTGAACTTCCCGGCGGAGCGGGCCTGGTCGAGCGCGGTCGCGCCGGGGAACGCGCCCGGCTTGCGGACCAAGGCCTCCAGGTAGTGGTCCAGCTCCAGCCGGCAGGCTCCCTTGGCGATCAGCCGCTCGTGCCGGGCCACCTCCACGTTCCTGTCGTAGACCACCAGGTGGGAGGCGTGCAGCAGCACCCGGACCCGCTTGCCGATCAGACGGACCGGGACCGAGTAGCGGTTGGTGCGGACCGCGATCTGGCCGTAGCGGTCGACGCGCGGCGTGAATACCCGCCCGGTCTCGAACGGGTCCTCCGGTAGCGGCAGCAGCCGCGGGCGCTCGTCCTCGAAGTACTCGTCGACTGTCCGGGCCCTGGCCCCGATCCGGCGACGCCCGTCGTGCCGGTCCCACTGCTCGACCAGCTCGTTCAGCTCCGCCAGCGACTCGACCTCCGGCACCGGCACGAAGTGGTTGCGGCGGAAGTAGCCGATCTGTCCCTCGACGCCGCCCTTCTCATGGGCGCCCTCGATGCCGGGCCGGCAGTAGAAACTCTCGATCCCGAAGTGCGACTTGAAGGCGATCCACCGGTCGGCCTCGACCCGGGCCCGGCTCAGCCCCAGCACCCGGGCGACGGCGGCCTTCAGGTTGTCGTAGCGAACCTTGCTCCGCGGAACACCGCCCAGCGTCCGCAGCGCGTGGACGTGGCCCTCGAAGAACGCCTCCTGGCCGCAGGACGCGAAGACCCGGTGGACGGCCTTGCCCGAGTAGGACAGCCGGAAGGAGAACAGGTAGCAGGTCACCAACTCGCCGGCGAGCTTCACCGTCACGTCGCCGAAGTCGACTTCGGCCTCCATCCCGGGCTGGTGGGTCTGCGGGACGAACGCCTCGATCGGAGCCTTGCCCGACTCCACCAGGATCTGCGGCTTGCGGTCCGCGACGTAACGCCGAACCTGCTGGTAGGAGACCTCGGCGCCGTGCTCGGCAACCAGGCGGTGGAAGATCCGGGTGACCGTGTGCCGCTGCTTGCGCGGCACGTCCAGGTCGGCCCGCAGGATCCCGTCGACCACCGCCATGTACGGGTCCAGCGCGGTCGCCCGAGGCGGGAGCTTCTTCCGCGGCTCCGGCCAGACCGAGTCCACGGCCTTCCTGATCGTCCGCCACGACACGTTGTACTTACGCGAGATCTCCCGCAGCTTCATGCCGCCGCGGTGGTCACGCCGGATCGCGGCGTACAGCTCGACCTTCGACATCTGCGGCATGACCAGGGCCTTTCACCAGGAACACTCCCGATGCTGACCTGGCAAGTACCCCGGTGACGTCGAAACTCGTGAACATCACCCGTCCGTGGTTCGGGGTGACTCCCAAACTCATGAACAACTGACGCCACATCTCGTGATTAAAGCCACGGGGATGATCCCGAGACCCAGACCTACGCGGCCAACGTCAAGGTCTCGGCCCCCGTGCTCGCGGGTAAGATCCCTCGGTGATGGACCTGTCCTCGGTCCGCTCCAGCTCGGCCCTGCGCTCGCGGGGATGATCCTGAGGTGCTGAAGTTCATCGCGCCAATGAAGGTCTCGGCCACGGCGCTCACGGGGATGATCCCGAGAAGGCCGACAACCCGTCCTCAGAGGCGTACTCGGCCCCGCGCTCGCGGGGATGCTCCCACCGTGCCGCTCGCGAGGGAACGCCGCGATGACCGTCGGCCCCGCGCTCGCGGAGATGATCCCATCGTCCTTGCGAAGGACGTTGAGGTGCTGAACTTGGCCCCGCGCTCGCGGGGGTGATCCCCTCGAAGCGGACCTCCACCACCTGGAGATCCACTCGGCCCCGTGTTCATGGGGATGGTCCCAGGGCCTGTGCCTCATAGCCTGGTCCGGCCTGTCGGCCTGCACCCGCAAGTATGTTCTCCGTGCCGCGGTACGGTCCTGATTGCCAGGCAGGTACGTTCTGCGCTCGTGGGGATGATCCCTGCGCCAGGCCGTGCAGGCCTTCGAGGACCAGCTCGGCCCCACGCTCGCGGGGATGCTCCCAAATCGGCCGCGGACGTGCACGGCATGGGTGAGCTCGGCCCCGCGCTCGCGGGGATGGTCCTCAGGACCGGATCAACGCGAAGACGATCATGCTCTCAGCCCCGCGCTTGCGGGGATGCTCCCTGGTACTGCCGCAGCTCGGTGCCGGAGAGACCGTCGGCCCCGCGCCCGCGGGGATGCTCCTCAGTGGTAACCGTCTTGGCAGGATCACCGGCCGTCGGCCCCGCGCTCACGGGGATGATCCGTGCGTTCCGTATTCGTTCATGGTGTCGAGCAGCTCGGCCCCGTGCTTGCGGGAATGATCCCGGGGCCTCCAGCTCTTGGAAGTACGTGGTGTAACTCGGCCCCGCGCTCGCGGGGATGCTCCCGCGCTGCGCCTGTGGGCCCGTACCTGGCACACGTCGGCGGCCCCACGCTCGCGGGGATGGTCCCGGCCTATGGCTGGCGCCCCGTGAGGACATCGACTCGGCCCCGCGCTCGCGGGGATCGGGTTGTTACGCGGCGCCGCTGAGGGTCATCGGCGACCGAGTCGGGCGCAGCGGGACGGCGCCGACGCGGACTGCCTTGTCGTGGCGGGCGCGGTGTTCGGCGAGGGTCTGGCTGCTGGTGGTGGCCGTGGTGCGGGCGGCGGCCTCGTCTTGGTCGGTCTGGGTGGCGACGGCGTCGGTGAACGCCGTTTCCGGCTCGCGTCGGCTGAGGATGGCCTGCTCCTGGCGGGCGATGGCGGCGGCGATGGCCGGGTCGGTGAGAGTGGCGGTGCGCCGGATCGCGGCGAGCGCGCGGTGGTAGCCGGTGCTCGCGTCGTCGCGAGTGCGAACCGGAGCCTTGGGCTGTTCGATGGCCTGGTGATCGGTGCGCTGGTCGGAACCGGCAGCGATAGCGCGGGGCGCCAAGACCCGTAGGTCCCGAACGACGGTCTGGCCGACCTTGCCGTTGATCCGGCCGACGAGCTGGCGGCCGAGCAGGCGCAGCTGGGTGGCGTAGGCGGGGGAGGTGGGCTGGAGGTCGAGGCGGCCGGTGTGGTCGTCGAAGTGCACGGGAACGACCTTGCCGACGAGTTCGGGGGCGATTTCGGCCCACTGGTCGAGGATGCCGCCGGCGGCGGTGGGGGCGTCCCAGGCTCGTTCGGCGACCAGGCTGGCCAGGGCGGCGCCGAGCCCGATCGGGTCGCGGCCGCCGGTGCGGACCGTGGTGCGGCGGGTGGGGCGGGTGGTGGAGCTGCGGCCGCCGGGGGCGTCGGTGCCGCGGGTACGGGCGGCTTCGCGGGCGGCCTTGAGGGCAATGCGGGCGAGGTCGACGCCGGTGGACGTCTCGGTCACGCGGACCTCCGGGTCTGGTGGATGACCATGCGGCCGGTGTGCCGCAGGCGCAGGACCTGGTCGACCAGGCCGTGGGTGTAGAGCTGGCGGGCGTAGGCCTCGCCGCAGTCCCGGATCGCCATCAGGACCATCTCCGGGTCGCTCTGGCCGAGGATGCGCAGCTCGATGACGTCCTCGCGGGTGAGCTGGTATAGGTCGGTCAGGCCGTCCTGGCCCTGGGCGAACAGCGACAGTTCCTCGGCGCCCTGGCCGCCGGCCTGCCGGACCTGCGCGAAGGCCTCATCGACGAGGCGGCCCACGGCGCGGGTGGCCGGGTCCTGCCAGTCGGTGAGGCGCCACTCGTCCGAGTGCCGGTTGTGCCGGGCCTGCTCGGCGGAGCGGGACTCGTGCCAGTGCTCGACCTGCGCGGCGCGCTCCTTCGGGGTGCGCCAGCCGGGCATCTGGATCATGCCGCGCAGCCGGTGGGCGAGCAGGCCGGACGGCCGGTAGCTGCCGCACTGCGGCTCCTCCAGCGTGGACAGCCAGGCGATGACCTCCTCCGCCGTCCAGCCCGCGTCCGCCACCTCCTGCACGACCCAGGCGATCCGGGGCACCAGAGCGCGGCGCAGCCACGGCACCCGGCGAACCAGCTCGGCTGCCAGCTGGAACCGCCGCCCGACCCGGTTGAGCTTCCGGGCGTCGCACCCCGCCTTCGTGGACTTCTTCGCGACGGTGGACCTCGGCTTCCCGCTCGCGACGTCTGTCTCAGAGGGATGGGGAGTAGAACCGTCAGCAAGAACTGTTGAGTAGCCACCCTCCATTGGGGTGCAACGGCTGTTGGCTGCTGAGGTGTCGTCAGTGGCCTGTGATCCCTGGGACGAGGCAGTGGTCGGGGGAGTCTTTGCGGACCCCTTCGACCGGGGGACCCTGACCTTGCGCGAGGCCCTCTGCCCGAGCTTCGCGATCAGGGTCCGGCCCGCCTCCGAGATGCCGGTCATCCGCCGCTCTACACCCTCGCCAGCGGTGCGGATCCCGAGCGCCTGGTCGTAGGAGAGGGGGATGAGCCGCTCGTACTCCGACGCGAGGCAGGTAACGCGCTTCTGACCGGGCATCATCGGCCGCCGGGTGCCGACCGAGCGCCAGACCAGCAGGCCGGTCGCCTGGAGGATGTCCCGGTGGTACTGCACGGTCCGCCGGGAGCAGCCCAGCGCGCGCATCAGGTGCGCGATCGACGGCCGGCACGGCGTCAGTGCCGAGAGCACCTCCGCCAGCCGGACCGTGGTCGCGCAGAAGCTCGGACGCCGCGGCGGCGGGACGTACAGGCCGGAGCCGTGCACCCAGTGCACCGCCTGCATCCAGCTGTAGCCGTCCAGCGGGATCCGACCCGTGGCGCCGGACAGCAGGTGCTGCTCTCGAGGCGCCCACGCTATTTGTGACGCCTCAGTGGCAGGCTTGGGTGGTAGGGCAGACCGCTGGCCGGGAATCACCGGAAGGGCGGGAGCGCCCAAAATTCGCGTGTCTGCGTGATGTCCAGGGATGGCTGACTGGATCTGCGCAGTGTTGTGCTGCATCATGTCCCCGTCCTCAAAACGCAACTGAGGGCGCGCGGAGGCCCTCGATGGGGGCTGAAGTGGTTCTGGGAGAACCGAAAGTGCGGACGACGGGCCCCTGGCAGGGCGGTCTCCTCACACGGAGGATCTGGGCGCCCCATCGGCCTGGTGGCCAAGGAGCACCCGGGCGGCGCTACCGCAGGCTCTTCTCTGGCAAGAGGAGTAGCGGGTACCAGCGCCGCCCGTGGCGGCCTAGGTCATTTCGACCCCCGGCTCGATTGAGTGGATGAGGAACACCCGAGTGGCGCGCAATCACAGCAGCCACGAGAAGAACTTGCGATCAAGAAAAGGCATCACGGCAGACGCGACCCCTGTCGCGGACACCCCTGGCACGGAGCGGCCTGTCACGGGCAACTGTAACCTCTCTATAGAGCATTTGCTACTCGCGGCACCTTTGCGCTTCAGCCCGGCCCCCTTGCGGCGGGGCGCGGTCCTGCGCGCTAGCGTTGTCTAGAGAGCCTGAGAGAGGGGACATCTTGTCTGACCAGCAGCCTGCCGTCCCGCGGTACCAGCAGATCGCGGAGGAGCTCAGGGCTGCCATTGCATCAGGTGAGTACCCGCCTGGCTCGCGGATCCCTGGCGAGAACGCGCTGATGCAGCTCTATGGTGTCGCCCGCAATACGGCGCGCCAAGCGCTCGCGGTCTTGAAGGATGCCGGCCTGACAGAGGCTCGGAAAGGCTCGGGCGTGTACGTCCGCGTCGACCGGCTGATTCGGCGCAACGCAGTGAAGCGGCTGGCCGCGCAGCAGTGGGGTGGAGGCAAGTCGATTTGGGAGGCTGACCTCTCGGATCAGGTGCCGGTAGCCACCGACCTCGCGGTAGAGGAGGTGGACGTGCCGAAGGAGCTCGCGGCAGTCATGGAACTGTCGCTCGAGTCCCGGGTGTGGCGGCGCAGCCGAACCTACGAGGTCGACGGGCGGCCGGTGAACCGCGCGGTCTCCTACCTGCCGGCGGAGCTCGTTGCTGGCACCGCGATTGTTCAGCCGGATACAGGGCCAGGTGGCACTTACGCTCGGCTGGCGGAGATAGGGCACGCTCCTGCCCACTTCCGCGAAGAGGTCCGCGTTCGCATGCCGCTGCCTGAGGAGGCGCGCCTGTTGGATCTGCCTGCGGCGACGCCGGTCATCCTCATCGTGCGCGTCGCTCGAGACGCCGAGGGTCGCGTTGTTGAGGTCAACCACATGACCATGGATGCCACCAGATACGTACTGGAGTACGACTTCAGCTCGTGACTGAAGGATCAAGAGAAGGCCCCGCTTCACGGCGCGGGCCTTCTCTGCGTTGTGGGAGTCCTGCAGGTGGGGCATCTATAGAGAGATTGACCTCTATAGAGAGAAGTGCTTCTATAGAGAGAAGCGTGCGGCATCCCCGCTGCACCACCCGGATCCGGGAGGCGTCATGTCTGAACTCGCTGAACCGGAGCCGCGCCTACGAGTGCGCGACGTCGCTGACAAGCTCCACGTCAGCCCCAGTACGGTCTACCGACTCATTGACTCTGGCCAGCTTGTCGCCATCCACGTTGGAGCCGGAACCAGCCGGCGTAGCGGCATCCAAGTCTCGGAAGCGTCCGTGGCCGATTTCATGATCCGCCGCTCGATCGTCGTCTGACTTCCAGCAAGCCGCTGCCGCTGCATCGCCGCTGGACATAGCAGCCACTCATGGCGGCCTGGGTTGAGCCTACCTGCTCCCCAGGCCGGGGCAGCTGTACTTCATATCGCGCACCACCGCACTACCCCGCAGCGCTGCTGCGCTGTCTGTGCGCCAGGACCGTCGGCTCACCGGCCCGGCCCTGGCGGGCGGTGGGAGCAGCACTCGCTCCTCAGCTTTCTTCCCTTTCCCTGCCCCCTCCGGGAGGTATTGCTATGCCTGCTCGTGTCCGCACCAAGCGCCGCTCCGCTCTTCCCACTGTTCGGATCAGCTCGCTGCGCCCCAGCACCTACAACCTGCGCCCCGGCGAGGTGCACACGATCGTCTGCCCCGACTGCCAGACCTGGCAGCGCATCATGGGCGCCTCGACCTTGACGATCCGCGACCACCACGCGACCGACCTGTCCGGGGCCGAACTGGACGCCGGCCAGCGGGACACGCGCTGCCCCTCGGCCCGCCGGGTCGTCCTGGTCGACCTCACCCCCGACGAGATCACGGACTGGGCGACGGAGCAGGACCGGCCGATGAAGCTGGACGCGATGCCGGCCGAGACCCGCCGCGCGGCCCGCCGGCACTACAAGCCGCTGCCGCCGGCCGCCCCCGCGCTCCACCACATCGCCGAGCGCCGCGAGACCGCACCGGCGCCGACCGGTGCCGCACGCACCGCGCAGTGGACCGAGGTTCTGCCCGCGGTGGACCACACCGACATGGTGCGGCGGACCGCCGTCCTCGCCGGCCACGGCGAGCCCCGCCACCTCGTCTATGGCGCCCAGGTCCCCACGACGACGCTGCATCCTGCTGCCTGATCCACCGCCAGCACGAACGACCACGGCCGTCGCCGACCCCGTCCCGCGGGGTGGGCGGCGGCCGTGGCTGCTCGTACAGCAGCCAGAACAGCAAGAAGGCCCCCGGGGGTACAGCCCCGGAGGCCTTGCCGGTCGCACCGCAGAAGACAAGAGAGGCCACGACCGTGGAGACCATCATGGCATCCGCCAGCACCTCGGCGAGCAACCACAGCAACGACCTCGACGACCTGTACGTCCGATACTCCGGCAGGCTCCTGGCGGCGGCCGCCGAGCGCCTCGCCGAGATCGGGCCCGGCGCCGTCGACCTGGACGAGGACCTCACCCAGGACGTGTGGGCGCACATCGCCGAGCACAGCCTGCCCGACGGCCTGCGAGGCCTCGACGCCCTGCTGCTCCTGCTCGACCACATGGTCGCCCGGGTCCGTCGGCACCGGACCCGGGAGCTCCCCTCCGGCATCGCGATCCCCGCCCGCCGCACCGCCCACGCCGTGAACCGCGACACGCTCAACACGCTCGTCCCCGGTGCCCGCACCACCCCGCAGCTGCCAGCCACGGTCTCCGACGCCCTCGCCGTCCTCCGCGTGCTCCCGCTGGCCGGGTGAGTGCGGTGGACGCCCAGGGCGCAGCCGAGCTGCAGCGCCAGATCCGGGAGCAGATGGCCCGCCTGGAGGCCCAGCGGGCCGCTGAGCGGCAGCTCGCCGAGCAGCTGCGACAGCAGCAGGGAGGGACGCAGTGAGCAGCGCCGAGGACCAGGCCTGGACCCAGCGGCAGATGGACGAGCTGCTGCGCCGGGCCCGCGAGATGCACCAGCGGGCGCAGACCGAGAAGGCCGGCCAGCACCAATAGAAGCCGGTTGTTGTCGTTCGCCGCCGCGCCCCTGCCCGTACCTACGGGCCGAAGGGCGCGGCGGTGTTCGTCGGCGCCCGACGCACCGCCTCACCAAGAAGGGGGGACCGATGCCCGCCAGCGGGACGGACCACTGCACCACGACAAGGAAGAAGGAGGGGAAACAGGTGACGGACAGCGTGTACGTGAAGGAGCGAGCCCCCGAGTCCGGGGCCGCGGCCGTGCCGGAGGCGCGGATCGTGCTCGCCCGCTGGGAGAAAGGCCTCGCGATCGTGGGCGGGCTGCTTGCGGTCGGCGTCTCGACGATCGGTCTGGTCGCCTCCTACCAGGCGGTCGAGGCCAAGGCCGCACGGCCGGTCGCCGAGGGCGGCTGGGGCTGGGAGCAGCCGTGGATGCTCCCCATCGCCGTCGACCTGGCGATCCTCGCGTTCGGCATCGTCAACCTGCTGCTCATCCGCGCGGAGCGGGAGGCAGCCTGGGTGAAGTGGGTACCCAGGGCGCTGACCGGCCTGACGATCTGGCTGAACTGGCAGGCCGGCGCGTCCGGCACCGCGGCTGCCGGGCACGCCGGCCTCGCCGCTCTCTGGGTGGTTTTCAGCGAGATCGCCGCGCACCTGTACGCCGGCCACATCGGTCGGCTGCGCGGCCGCCAGCCGATGGAGGGCGTGCGGCCCTCCCGCTGGGTGCTTGCCCCTCTCTCCACCGCCCGCATCGCCCGGCAGATGAAGCTGTGGGAGATCCGCTCCTACGACATGGCGTTGCGCCTGCAGCAGGAGCGGATTGTCTACCGCGAGCTGCTCACGCAGCGTTACGGCAAAAGGTGGAGGAAGGCGGCCTCACGGGAGGAGCTGATGCCTCTCACGCTCGCCCCCTACGGCATCACGGTCGAGGACGCGCTGAACCGGCCCGCCGAGCGGGCCGAGCAGGACGCCCTACGGGCGCACGAGGCCGAGGTACGGGCGCGGGCGCTGGCCCTACGGATGGCCGAGGAGGAGGCTACGGAAGCCCTCGCCGCGGTCGAGCGCCAAGCCGCCGTCGAGGCGGCGAAGGCGCGGGCCGAGGCGGAGAAGCTGCTCGCCGAGGCCGAGCGGACCCGGGCCGAGCAGGAGGCCCGTACGGCCGCGGACGCGGTGGTACGGCAGCACGAACTGGCCCTACGACTCCAGCAGGCGAAGGCCGACGCGGAGGCCGAGCGGCTGCGCGCCGAGGCCGAGGCCGAAGCCGCCAGGACTGCCGCCGCGGCGCAGGCCGAGGCCGCCGAGATCCGCGACCGCGCCGAGGAAGCGCAGCTCAGGGCGCAGATCGAGCGGGAGAAGCTGGAGCGGCAGGCGGCCGAGGAAACGCTGCGGGCCGAGCAGGAGACGGCCCGCCGGCAGGCGGAGGCCGCCGCTGAGGAAGCCCGATGCCAGGCCGCCGCCGACGCGGAGCAGGCCCGCCTCGCCCAGCAGCGGGCCGAGGCCGAGCAGGCCGCCGCCGAGGCCGCCCGTAAGGCCGCCGTAGCCGAGCGGGAGGCAGCCGTAGCCCTTCAGGCTGCGTCCGTAACCCGGGCGCAGGCGGCCGTAACCGAGGCCGAGGCGGAGCGCCACGCGGCCGAGGAGAAGCGCCTCGCCGCCGCGGCCGAGGCCGAGGCGGCCCGGCTGGAGCAGGAGATGGCCGTAGCCCTGGAGGCCGCGGCCGTAGCCCACGAGAACGCGAGCCGTAGCCCGGCCGAGCGCCAGGCGCTCATCGTCGCCGACCTGATCGAGCAGTTCGGCGAGAAGGTCGTGACGCTCAGCTACATCGAGCGGGCGCTCGGCGTCACCGGCGGCACCCGACAGGACCGCCGTGACCGCGCCCGGGAGATCGTCGCCGAGCGCCGTAACCGGCGCGCCGGCGACAGCGCCGAGGACGGCGAGGCGTTTGCCGCCTGACCGGCCCTCAACACCAGCAGGAGCACGGCCTCTCCGGTGGTCACCAGGGCGCAGGCATCGCCCTGGTGACCGCCGAAGGCGCCGAAGCGCCGCGCACCACCCTAGACCCGGCCGTCCGGCCGGAGCCCGGGTCGACAACCGCGACCACCCACCCCAGGCCGGGGCGACCCGGCCGAACCCCGAAGGAGGAGACCGCCCATGACGGACGAGCACGAGAGCGCCCTGCGTGCTGTCGCCCAGAACCCCGAGGCCTTCGTCGCCTACCTCGCCGACCTCCAGCGCATGCTGCTGGGGATCGGGCAGAGCCTGGAGACGCTGCAGCGGGAGACCCGGGTCCACCTGCGATCCACCCACGTTCCGGGTGACCGCTGGTACCACGCCCGGCTGCGGGCTCTGCCCGTCGAGCGTGAGCTCAGGGACGTCCTGCGGCACTTGAAGGCCGTCACCGCGGGCCTGGAGAAGGGCGCCTACAAGCGCCGCGCCCACGACGACGAGGTCAATGCCCTCCCCGGAAAGCGCCATGACAAGGCCATTGCGAAGGGCCAGAAAAAGGCCCCGGAGGCCCTCCCGAATTCGCGCACCGAAAAGGATTCCGACCCGGCCGGCTCCGTGTATCGTGGTCCCAGGTCGATTTTCGACCTGGGTGGCGACAGGCGGTCCGCATGACGCGGCCCCTCACCAGCGCTGAAATCGGCGCGGGAAAGCGCCGGGCCTGGTACGTCGACGAGGAGCGCAGAGCCCGTGAACAGCGCGGCGAGCAGGGTGCGATGGAGTTCTGGCTCCGCACCGCCCGCTCCCAGATCGCCAAGGACATCAGAGTTGGCCGCACGGATGCGTGGGCCGGCTTCGCCCTGGTGTGCCGGCTGCTGATGACGGCGCTGCAAAAGCGCGCCGCGGGCGACCGGCGGATCTGGGACGACCTGATGCGGTACGCGGAGCAGGTCGTGGCGCAGCACCCCCCGCATGACCCTGCGTGATGTGCGAGGCCCCGCCGGAAGCCCGGCGGGGCCTCGCGCGCATTACGCGTGCACACGTGCCCGTGCACGCGTGCACACGAGAGCCCACTGTCTGTCAACCTCTGGAAGGAGGTTCCGTGTCCGACAACGGCGACGGCGGCGACGGCCGGGTGATCGAGTTCCCCGGCGGCGGGGGCGGCTCGTACGTCCCGCCGCCGATCCCGCTCTACCGCGAGACCACCCCCGCTCCTGTGATCCCCCCGGAGACCGCGGAGGAGACCACGATGGAACTCCCCGCCATTCCCACACCCGCGCACCCCGAGACGTTCCTGGCATCGGAAGGAATTCCCTCCGGTGCCACGCCCGGGAATTCTGGGGAGGATGCGGAAATGGAAGAGGAATCCGCCGAATGCTGGGTTCGGCGTTCCCTCGCCGACCGGATCGGTGACTGGCTGGAATACCGGATCGAGCTCGGACGCGCCCGCATGGACGCCGAAGCGCCTTTCCGGGAGGCCGAGATCGCGGACAAGGTCGAGCGCCTGAAAGCAGGCACCGACCGCGAAATCGGGCTCATGGAGCAGCACAACAAGCTCCGCCAGGCCCAGCTGCAGGCGGCCGCGGCCGCGGCCCGGACCGCGGCGCAGGGCAAGGCGGACGCGGCCGGAAAGGGAGCCGACAAGGGTCTGAACAAGTCCCCGTCCGGGGCCCCTGGCGGCTTGGGTCGCAACGGCCCCGGCGGCGGCAAGGGGCCCAACCCTGGGACCGGGGGCAAGGGTTCGGGCCGCAGCGACGGGCGGGGTGCGGGGCCCGGAGGTGCCAAGAACGGCCCCGGTGGGCCCTCTGGCGGCCGCAAGGGGCCCGGCCGCGGACCGGAGTCGACAGGTGGCCTGAAAGGCCGTCAGAACCGCTCTGGCGGCTCAGGCGACGGGGTGCGTGACGGCAAGGGCTGGCAGCAGGCCGCGGCCGAGCGGTCGCGTGCCCGCCAGGAGCGGCTCGGCGCCCGGCAGCGAGCCGATCTCGAGGACCGCACCAAGGGCTGTGACCAGGCCCGCGATCGCCGGGAGGCCGCCCGGCAGGACCGCCGCACGGAGAAGGCCGAACGCCGCGCGAAGAAGGCCGGGCGTGCCGCTGCCCGAGCGGCGAAGAGGGAAACCGCGAAGGCCTCGGCCGCCGAGGAGGGCCGCACCACCCTCGGCGAAGCCGTGGCTCAGGAGGCGCAGCGTCGCTGGGACGAGCGGCAGGCGAAGCGTCGGGAGGTCGAGAAGGAGAAGGCGGCCGCCAAGGCCGACCTGTCCAAGGACAAGGCCGGCGGCGAAACCGGCAAGGCACCGGACGGCTTTGGAACCGATGCCGAGGACGGCACGCAGTCGGCCGCCGGCCCGGAGCCGAAAGACACCGGGGCGGAGCCGAACCGGGAAGAGGCGGACCCGAAACGCGAAGGGGCGGACCCGAAACGGGAGCAGCCCGGGCCGGGCGGTCCGGACGAGGACCGGCGGTCGCGAGAGCGCCGCTACACCTGGTGGGACCCGCGCGCCGGATTCGGCTACCGGCGCACCGCCGACGAGACCGGGGCCGGAGCGGCGGACGGCGGCCCCGGTGGCTGGCCAGGACCCGGCGAGCCGGACCCGGAGCCGGAAACCGTGTCCCCAGGCCGTTCCTGGCAGCCGCCCCGCGGCACCGCGGACGACGACGGTGACGGCGACATCCAGGACGCGGAGATCGTCGTGCCCGAGCTGCTGGCCACCGGGCCCGCCGCCCTGCCGCCCGCACCCGAGCGCCACACCCGCCGGCCCGGCACCACCCGGCCCACCCCGACAACGACGGAAACGGAGGACGTGCCCATGGCGGCACCCAGAGCGGGCCGGCACCGCACGGTGGCCCCGCAGAAGATGGCGGCGCAGCACCGCACCGAGATCACGCTCGACGAGTACCTGGTCGAGATCGCCAACGTCGCGGTGTCCGCGGCCGCGGACAAGGAGGACGCCGAGGAACTCGCCGCTTCGCTGACGGCCGTGGCCGAGGCGCTGCGGGAGATGGCCGGCGACCTGGTCGGAGACCACAACGTCGACACCGATGTGGTCGACCTGATCACGAACCTCGCGGACTCCGCCGCCGCGATGGCCACCCAGGCGCAGCGCTGCTCGGCCGAGTGCGAGGAGGCCGCCGCCGCGGCGGCCCTGGCGGCGCGAGCCGTAGCCCAGACCTACACCGAGGACGTCAACGCGATGGACGCGAGCGGTCTGTCGCAGGCCTCCGCGGCCGCCCACCACGACTAGACCAAGAAGGGAGAAACCAGCTGATGACCAGCGAAGCCGACCACCTGCCGACCGGAGCCGTACCCGCAACGTCTGCCTCCGTACCTGACTCCGTAACTGGATCGGCCGGGCCCGTATCGGCGCCGTCCGCCGCCGATGGCCGACCCGTCCGGCCGGCACCGGGCGCCGTGTCGGTTCGGCAGGGAGCGGGTCGAACGCCCGCCCCGACGGATGGCGACAACCGGTACAAGGCGGTCCAGCAGAAGCTGAAGGCCTTCTCGGGGGCGCTGGACGGCGCCACGGGGCGGCTGGAGGCCCTGCGGCGCCGGATGCGCACCACCGCCGACAGGGCGTCCACTCTGGCCTCGCACATCGCCGATGCCCAGGTGGACCCGCTGTTCGTGGAGATGACGAACGCCGTGGCCACCGCCCTTGACGGCGCCGCCCTGGCTACGGGACGGCTGCACGAGAGCGCGCAGGCCGTCTCCGCGGAGGCCTCGGAGACCCAGCGCACCCACGCGCGCATGTACGAGGCCCTCGACCAGATCCGCTCGGGCCGCAAGCACCGCACCCCCAAGCCGGGCTTCTTCGCCCGGAACTGACCCCCACCAGCCAGCGCCGAGGGCGGCCCCCACATCGGGGTCGCCCTCGGCGCTTCCGTGAAAGGAACTCCCCGGTGTCCATCCCACCTGCCGTTGCGCTCGAACGAGCCCTCTACATGGCGGCTGCGCCTTTTCTGGGTGCGGCTGCGAGCCTGCCGCATGACCACCCGGTGCACACCGCGGTCGTCCTTGTCGGCGGTGCCGGGGTCGTCGGCTCCGTCGTGGTCGCGGCGAAGAGCACCGAGGGCACCGGACGCAAGCTCATGCGGCTGTCGCCGCTCGCGTTGGCGGCCGCGGTCGAGGTCGCCGCCAGCGCCGTGCCCGGCTGGGGCTGGGATGCGCTGTTCGCCGGGGTGTGGGCCGCGGCCGGCTGCATCGTGCTGCCACTGTCGCGCACCTCCCGCCGCCTGAAGCCCGCCCTCGCCGCCGCGCCCGCGCCCCGGCCGCTGCCCGCCGCAGCCCCCACCCCCGCGGTCCCGGCGCCCGCCCCGGTCGCCGACGACGGCGCCAACGCCCTGACCCGGGACGTGCGGCGGCTGTGGGAGCGCGCCGGAAACCCGGGCAGCACCCACGTGGTCACCGCCACCCGGCACCCCGGTAAGCGCCACGACCTGACGATGCTGCTGCGTGCGAGCGAGCCGGGCCGGCCGATCACCGGACTCGGTGAGGCCGCGGTCGCGGCCGCGTTCGGCGTCACCGAACCGGATGTCGTCCTCCTGCCGGTGACCCAGCAGGCCGGCCGCCAGGGCGGGCCGGGCTGGCTGGAGGTCCGCCTGATCCCGGAGGAGAACCGCCGCCGCCGGGAGAGGCCCACTGAGGCCGAGCGGTGGGCCGACACCATCGGCGCCACCGCGATTCCCGGCTCCTGCTTCAAGGGCAAGGTCCGCAACAACGGGCGGGGCGTCACCTACTGGACCGCGCACCTGCCAGACGGGGTCGGAGAGCCGCGCATCGACATGAAGGCGCTGTGCACGGCCCTGGACCTGTCCTTCGACGACGGTCGGGTGTTCGTCACCGTGGACGGCCAGGACGTTCTCGTCTCGGTGTGGGACGTCTCCCCGCTCGCCAAGGTGTACCCGGCCACCCGTGAACTCCTCACCCCCGACGCGGACGGCCGGTGGGTGTGCGGGTTCCTGACGAACGGACAGCCGGCCCGCAACCGCGTCTACACCGACCGCGGCGCCGCCCACGGCCTGTACGTCGCCCCGTCCGGAGGCGGCAAGACCCAGCTGATGGCCCTGGCGATCTGCGCCAACGCCAACTTCGGCGCGGTGGTGTGGCTGGTCACCGAGGCCCCGGACTCCAAGACCGCGGCGCTGGGCGTGCACTGCGAGCGCTACGGCGTCGGCGCGCTGTACATGGTGCGGGCGATGCGGGCGGCGGTCGCGCTGATGGACATCCGCGGCACGATGGTCTGGGCCGACGGGCAGGTCCACGAATGGGACCCGGACCTGCCCGGCTGCCCCTACCGGCCGCTCGCCCTGTTCTGGGACGAGTTCCTGTCCGCGGCCCGCAACGGCGACTTCGGCCCGGAGATCATGAACCTGGCCGAGACGATCTCGGTCAAGGGCCGCAAGTACGGCGTTGGCGAGCACGTCGCCGGCCAGTCCGTCTACGTGCAGGACGGCTTCACACAGCTCCTCAACGAGAACCTCCGCGAGAACTGCATCCCGGTCGTCCTGAAGGTCGCGCCGAAGAAGATTGCGGAGATGTTCAAGACCCTCGGTGTGGCACCCGAGGACATCCCCGACGCGCTGCCGCGCTCCTTCTCCAAGGCCGAGGCCGGCCGCATCGAGCGGATCATGAACGGGGAGCCGGAGCCGCCGAGCGACTCCAACACCGGCGGCGTCGGCTGGATCATCGAGTCCCGCAAGCCCGAGGTGCAGCGGTCCCTGTTCATGGACTTCGAGCAGCCCATCGCACCGCTGTTCCCCAACACCGTCCACGGGCTCACCGGCCACGAGATCGCCGAACTCGAGGCGCGTGGCCTGTGGTTCGACTGGACGCTGCCGCCCCGCCCCGGCGAGTTCGGTCCCGAACCCGATGACGAGGACGGGGACGAGCTGCCGTCCGGCAGCCGATCCAAGCCCCGTGTCGGCGCGGCTGACCGGACGATTCCCGCGCAGAACACCGTCACCACACCCCGCCAGGCACTGGACGCCATCAAGAAGCTCACCGGCGCCTGACCCACCCCGCGCACGGGGCCGCCAACGACGCGGCCCCGGCCAGGGCGGCCCGCCGCACGCCCCGAGAAGCCGCGAAGCACCCAGCCCGGGCGCCTTCGCCGGGCCCGCCACCACCCACTTTCAACCCGATCGGAGACTTCCGTGAGCAGCACCCAGTACACCCCGCACAGCCCCATCCGGGCCGCGGCCGGGCCACAGATCAGCCTCCTCGCGCCCGACTACACCCCGGCTGTCCTCGACGGCCAGATCCTCGCAGTCCCGCTGCACCCGCACAGCGCCACCGAGGCCTTCGTCCCGGCCCTCATCGACGGCCAGGTCGCCGCCGTCCCCGTGCACAACCCGCTCACCGTCGCCCCGGCCCTGCAGCCCATCACACAGCTGGCCGCACCGGCGCAGCCGGCCGCCGACCCGGGCCTGCCGCTGGTCGTGCGCCACTACGTCCTCTACGGCTCGGCCGCGGCACTCGCTGCTGGCGGGGTGATGTGGATGGCCGGTGCGGCCGTCGCCGAGGCCGCACCGCACGCCGATCAGATCGGCGAAGTCCTCAGGTGGGCGGCCATCGCCGTCGGCACCGTCGTCGTCGGCCTAGCCGTTCTGCTCGGCAACCTCCGTTCCATCACCGGCCCGGCGGCCGGCACCGGGGCATCCGCGACCGCCAGCGGCGACGGCGCTACCGCGACAGGCGCCGTGCTGGCCCTCGTCCACCGCACCCACCAGACCACGATCGGTAAGCAGAGCGCCGGGTGGCGCGGCTCCATCACCAACAACAACGGCTGACCGGGGAGATCACCCGCCATGCACGCCATCCACCTGCCCACCATGGCCAGCCCGCCCATCCACCTCACGGCCGTCCCGCTCGCTCACTGACCGGCCGACCGGCCTCGGTCCCGGCCGCTCCGCCCACCTGCCGAACGTCGGCCGGGTGGGCGGAGCTACGTCCGGGACCGGGACCGGCCGACCGGCCCGCACCCCGACCACCGGAACGGAGAGCACCCGCGTGCACGCGATCGACCTCGATCCCGACGGCCGACACCACGGCGGCCTGCCCACCTACCCCTGGCGCTACGGCCCCGAAGGCCTGGCCACCCGCCGCCAGCTGCGCGCCATGGGCCTGCGCCCGGCCGCCCAGGAGCCCACCGCGCAGGTGGTGTGCCGCCGCGGCCGCCGTCACGGCTACCTCTACCGGATCGAGGCCGCCACACCCGTCCGGCCGATGACCCCCGCCCGCGAGGCCGCGCTCGACCGCGCGATGGCCGCCCGCCAGACCTGCCCCCTGTGCTGCACCCGCTACGACGCCTGTCTCCCGCTCAAGACCTTCGGCAGCTGCGTGGCCTGCTCGGAGCTGTCCGACGACGAGCGCCGACAGCTCGCCGCCCTCACCGCAAACTGGGCCGCTGCCGACAGCGCCCTGTGAATGGTGTACGGCCTGCGGCTGCTGAGACGACGTAGGGCCGCCCGAGTGACTCAGGGGCTTTCTCAGAGCCTGCTCACCCTACCGGCCAGGCGCTCGCGCTCTCTGGCGCAGGGGATAGCTCAGGCAGGGCGATGGCCCCGACCTCGTGCGGTCGGGGCCATCAGCGGTGATCGCATTGACTCGGGTCGGTGCGATCAGAGTGCGCGCATGCGGATGTGGCGGAAGGAGACTCTTCCGGTGTGGGCTTGCAGGCCGATGTAGCTGGGTGCGTTCGGTGCCGTGGCCAGGCCGCGCTGCGGATCGGGGTTGGTGTAGGTGGTGGTCTGTTGGCCGTTGAGGAGGACGGTGTAGGTCTGGTCGCGGACCTGGATGTCGTAGTCGTTCCACTCGCCGACCGGCTGGGGAGCGACCAGGGAGAGCTGCTGGTCGTCGACGTCGTAGATGGCGCCGGTGCGGTGCTTGTCAGCGCTGTTGGGGCGGGCGAGGTCGTCGATCTGGGCCTCGAACCCGAAGTGCACTGCGACCCAGGCTGTGTTGTCGTATTCCTTGCTGTCAGGGTGGGGGAAGCGAATGAACATGCCGGAGTTGTCGTCCGCCCGGGTGAGCCTGTACTGGAGCTTGAGGGAGAAGTCGGCCGGGGTGGGTCGGGTGCACCACAGCAGGCCGAGCCCGTCGCCGGGGACGGCTTGGAGCGCGCCGTCGACGATCTGGAAGCGGCCTGAGCCCGCCATCCGCCAGGCGCTCAGGTCGCTGCCGTCGAACAGCACCTCGTAGCCGTCGGTCGCCTGGTAGCGGGGGAGCGGCGGCGTCAGGTGTTCGGCCAGCCTCCTGGCGAGTGCCACGCCGGTGAGCATGGGGTTGGGTGAGCCGAGTCTGGGGAACAGGGCCGGGCCGGCAGCGTACGCGTTGTCCACTCCGTGCAGGCGGCAGTCCGGGTCCGTGGCGGAGGTGTCCGGGGTGTCGCCGAGGCGCAGGGTACCGCCTTCGTGATGGGTGGTGCCCAGACCGTCTCGCCGACGGGAGAACGGCACCACCTCGGAAGGAAGTTGGCCGGCGCGGGCGGGCCGGAACGTGCCGCCGTCGAGAATCTCGAACGGGAGGCCGCCTGCAAAGGCAAGCGCGGCGGCGTCGGCACAGGCGTCCATGTTGTCCCACAGATCGTGGTCGCCCTGGGTGGTGGAGAGCTGGACCAGGGCCCGACGCACGCCGAACTCGTCGGATTCGGGGTCGAGTACGACTCGGTTTGCCGGGTTGTCCGGATCCATCTCGCCGATACCCCGCAGGGTGATCACCACATGGGTGTCGCTCGCGGCCTGGAACCGGTCGAAGATGTCGATGTCGGGGATCTTCTTGAACAGCTCCGCCTCCGAGTCGGCGCCGCGCGGCCCCAGCCCGGCGGCGGTGATCTGCAGGTGGAAGAAGCGGTCCTGCCCGTTCTCGCTGCTGCGCTTGCCCTTGAGGAACAGCGCAGCGGCCATCAGCTCGTGCTCGGGGATGTTGCCCAGCGCTTCGCGGGGAATGCGGATGGTGAGGTTGGAGCGCAGGTGAGCCGTGAGTCCGGCACCGATGGGCCCGGTGCCTGCCTGGCCGTCGAAGGCGTTCAGCGCCAGCCGGGTGCTCTCGACCGTGCCCAGCGCGATGACCACCGAGCCCTGGGCGGGCAGAGGAACGTACCCCTGGTTGGTGTGGACGCCGATGACCTCGCGGCCACGTACCTCCAGTCGCAGCACGTGACACTGGGGTACGACCATCAGACGCTTGTCGGCATCGAGGCCTGCCGATTCGGCCCAGGAGGTGCGGGCGGCCTCGATCAGCAGCGGCACGGCACTGTACTTGTTGTTCGGGAAGAACCCGGGCCGGGTGCGGGCCTGTACGGCCAAGGGGGCTTCCAGCTTCAGGAGGTTCTCCAGCTTCTGCCGGGAGGCCCCCTTGGCCGCGTCGGCGCTCAGGCCCAGCAACTGGACGAGCTCCGCCGCGGACGGCGCGCCGCCTCCCGGGACAGGGGGAGGCGGCAGGGTGGAGAGGTCCATCGCGTGGATGATGTCCCCTGCGTCGACTGCCTGGTGCAGCCGCTCCCGCAACGCGTTCTGAAGTGTGCCGAAGATGAAGTCGTTGGTCTGGTCGACCCCGATCTGTTCGCCGGCCGCGTCGAACTGACCACCGTTCAGGTCGTCGACGACCGGCTTCGGCCAGTCCGTCACCGACAGCTCCGCCGGCAGTGGATGTGGTGCCCAGCCACCCCAGTAGAGCGACCGGCCGCCCACGCAGTACGCCAGGCCGGGGAACGGCACCGTGGAGTGCCATGGCAGCCCCCACACCTCGTTCCGGGCGACCCGCTCCTGGCCCTGCTGGCGCAGTGCCGCGATGCTCGTGGCACTGGGCACGGACAGGCCCAGCATCGGCAGGTTCTGCACGTGCTCGGGGAGCAGGAAAGGCCCGCCTTCGAGCACAAGCACCCGGCGCGCCCGGGATGCGTCGACGTTGAACAGGTGCGCGGCCACTGCCGCGCCGAAGCTGCCCCCGCCCACGACGACGACGTCGAACGGGCGAGCACCCGGATGGGCCTGGGTATCCGTGCTGGCCAATGCCTCGGCCAGGCTGTTGCATACGTACCTGCCGAGCACATCGCGGGAGAAATCGGTCATTTGTGGAGCGGTAGCCATTCAGACCTCCTGGGCGGTCACCGCGCCGTGGCCCGGCGCGATTGCAGATGCCGCATAGCTGTCTAACGTAGTCGATTTATCACACTCCGTAACGGATAGTGGGTCCCTGGCTCTGGTGTCCGACGCGGATGCCTGCGGCTGCAAGCCGGGCTGCGACTGCTGCTGACCACGGACCCATCCGGCAATGTCAGAGCGATACCGGCGAATAGTGCAGGGTTGGAACACTGCCTCTTCACCAGTCCAGGACCTGGAGAAGATGCGCACCCAAGCCGCGGAGCACGCTGACGACTGCCTCGCCCTGCCCGCGCCCCGCACGCCGCCACCCACGCCCCGGGCGAGCCCCAGATCAGCCTCCTGACCACCGGCTACAGCCCCGTCATCCTCGACGGCCAGATCCTCGCCGTCCCGCTGCGCCCCGGCGCTCCGGACGAGGCGTTCGTGCCGACCATCATCGACGGCCAGGTCGCCGCCGTCCCGGTGCACAACCCGCTCGCTGCCGCCGCGGCGCGGCCGCAGCCCTCTCCGGCTGCGCCGGCCGAGCCGGCGCAGCCGGCGGCCGACCCGGGCCTGCCCCGGGCGGTGCGCGACTGCCTCCTCTACGGCTCCGTCGCAGCCTCGCGGTCGGCGGCGCGGCCGTCGCGGCAGCCGCACCGCACGCCGGTGAGCTTGGTGAGCTCCTCAAGTGCGCCGCGATCCTCGTCGGCGCCGTCGTCCTCGGCCTGGCCGTCCTGCTCGGCAAGCTACGTGCCCTCACCGGCTCGAGGGTCGGCACCGGGGCGACCGTAACCGCCACCGGCGACGGCGGCACCGCGACCGGCACCATGCTCGCCCTGTTCCACCGCACCCACACCACCACCATCGGCAAGCAGTCCGCCGGGTGGCGCGGCGCCATTACCAACAACAACGGCTGACCGAGGGAGAACCCGGCATGCGCGTCATCTACCTGCTCATCGACATCGCCTCCGCCATTGCGGTCGCGGTCCTGCTGTATGCCCGCTGACCGGCCGACCGGCCTCGATCCCGGCCCGCCCAGCCCACCCGCCACCACCACGACCCAACAGGGAGACAAGCCCTCGTGAACCAGACCACCCCCGGCCACGACAACAGCAGCGGCGGCGTCGCCGAGGCGGCCGCCCGCAGGGTTCGCACCGCCACCGCTCCGGGTGGCTGGCTCGACCGGCGCCGCCGCGAGCTGGCCGCCGCCGTCGACGACTTCTCCACCGCCGAGCGCTGGGTGAGGGCGACCGCCTACACCCTCGCCCTCGCCACCGCTGCCCTGGTCCTCGGCACCGCCGGCGGCATCCTCCTGCAGGCCGCGGCCACCGTGATCGGCGCCGCCCACCTGCCCGAGCACATCCCCGGCACCGGCGACGGCCTCGCCGCCACCATCACCCGCCCCGTCCACACCTACCTGACCGGCCGCACCCCCGCACCGCTCACCGAGACCACCGCATACGGCACCTGGAAGACCACCGGCCTGATCGTCGGCTTCTTCTCCTTCGCCTCCCGGGCCGCCACCTGGCGCCTGGCCTGGACCGCCTGGTCAGCAGCCACCCTCGCCATGGTCTGGAACGGCACCGACCCCAACGCGCGCAGCGTCGCCGTCGGCATCACCGCCACGGCCCTCACCGCCGCCTCCGCCCTCGCCCTGCGCGGCATCCAGCTCACCCTGCGCCCGCTGGTGATCAACCGCACCGACGTCCAGCCGCACATCACCGTCCACACACCCGAACCCAAGCCCGCCCCCGAACCGGCCCGCCTCGCGTCACTGCCGAACCCGGCCGGCCCGTTCGACCACCGCCGCTGACCACCCGGCAGCGCACCCCGTCTCGTCTACAGCGCCGTGCCGCTGGGCAGCCTGCCGACTTTCCCGCCGCACCCAACGGGAAGATCGGAACCGGATCCTCGGACCTCGTCCACCCCGCCACGACGCGCACCACCCCGGCACCAGCCGCGAGTTGAACCACCCACCCGGGCCGCCGCCGCCCACCGGCACACCTCAGCTCCCGAACAGGAGGCCGCCCATCCCGGGCGGCACTCCACCACCACGAGAGGCCGATCATGAACCCGACGCTCGACACCTACATCTCCGGCCTGACCCCCGACCGCCGCACCGGCCGGCTCGACCGCGACGACGCCTATGAGGTCCTGATACTGCTCCTCGCCGCGACCCGCGACCTCGGCATCGAGCGCACCACCCCGGACCGGCTCTACACCCTCATCAGCAACCTGGACGGCGGCAACGTATTCGGCGGCCGCCGTACCCTGCACACCCTGCTCCGCGAGGCCGCCGACCACCGCGAGATCCGCATTACCGCCGCCGGCCACATCCTGTTGCGGTCCGACGCCCCGAGCGACGGCGGCCCCGAGCACACCTGGAGCCGCCTGGAGACCCGCCGCGGCGCCGAGGTCGAGATCGTCGGCGCCGACCCCTGGCCGGACACCCACCAGGCGGCCCCCGGCCCCGCCTGGTGGCGCTGCACCGGCTGCCGCGGCAACAGCGGCACCGACGCGCAGGACATCGACCTGATGCGCACCCAGGCCACCGACCACGCCCGCGACTGCCTCGCCCTCCCCGCCCCCGCCGCCTCACCCGACATCGACTGACCAGCCGTCAGCCCCGAGCTGGACACTGACGCTGCCCACCACCGCGCCCCGCCCGACCATGCCAGCCAGGCGCGGCGGCGGGGCGCCGTGGTGCGCGGCGCGGCGCGGCCGCCCGGCCGGACACACCACCACCCGACCTTCCGGAGGCACCGACCATGGCCGACACCCTGCGCACCCGCCTGACCCGCACCACCCTGGACACCGCCGACAGCGCCGCCACCGTCACCGCCGCGGCCGCCGCCGGCCTCACCACCTACCGCGCCCTCCACGGCCGCCCGGCCGAGACCCGCACCACCCTCGCCCTCGCGGCCGGCACCCTCGCCGCCGTCCTCACCGACCACCACGTCTACAAGGCCCTCGCCCCGCTACGCCGCCGCCTCGGCGCCGAGCACCACAGCCCGGTGCGCGAGCCGGCTCCGGCGCCGACGCCGGAGCAGCTGGCCGCCGACCTGTGCGCGGATGCCGCGCAGCGCGCCGCCTACGGCGCCTCCCGCCTCGACTACGGCGGCGGCGCGCTCACCAAGGCCGACAACTGGACCGGCCACCCGGACGGCACCGCGACCTGCGCGATCACCCCCGGCGCGCACCTGCTGTCCATCCCCGGCCCCGCCGACCAGGGCGGCCACGGCCGCCGCACCTACCTGCTGGTCCAGGAGGGGGTGCAGCCGATCGAGGTCGACAGCATCGGCGAGCTGGTCGGGCTCCTCGCCAACGCCACCGCCGGCCTGCCGCGTGGCGGCGCGGCAGCGGACGACCTGTTCGTCGCGGTCGGCCGGGACCTCGCCATCGCCGAACTATGCCCCGACAACGCGGTCACGGACGCCCCGGTGGAGGAGAACGACCAGGCCAACGCCGACGCAGACCAGGAGGCCGCGGCCCACGCCAACGGCACCCTCTAGCTCATCCGTCCCGCGCACCAGGCCTGCCCCGGCCCGCCTCACCATCGCTCCCGCCACCACCCGGCCCGGCCCGCACCCCAGCGGGCCGGGCCGACCCGTCGAAGGAGACACCGCAGATGACGACCAACCCCACCCCCGCCCCGGCCGGCCGCCGCGGACTGTTCACCACCGAACCCGACCAGCGACTGCGCCCCGGCAACCCGGACCGGCCCTGGGAGCTGTGGCTCACCGGCCCCAACACCGTGTTGGAGATGCCCGACCTCGCCACCGCGCTGATGGCCGCCGCCGAGCACAACGCCCTCGCCGTCGACCTCGACGACGGCTCCCCGCTCCAGACCGTCAGCCACGCCCTCGTCCTCCACCACGGCTACGCCTGGCGGCGCAGGGGCGCAGCCCGCTCGGGCGCCGGCGTGGCCGTCCCGTCGCTGTGCTGGACCGCCTGCTGCTCGGTGTGCGGCGAGACGCCCGAGGACGAGTTCGTCCCTCATCACGCCAGCGCCCAGGCGGCCGCCGCCGACGCCGTCGGCAGCCGCGAATGGCACGAGTTGCCCGACGGGCGGCTGGTCTGCGACCGCGACGACACCGCTCACACCGGCGCCCGCGCCCAGGCGATCCCCGAGGACGACGGCCACGAGCCGGACCCCGACCAGATCGCCTTCCTGTAGACCCGCCGGCTGACGGAGGGCCACGTACACCGCGTCATCGCCCCCCGCCCCGACAGCCCGAGCAGCCAGACCGTGGGCGTGGACTTCGACGAGACCCTGATGCAGGTCGACGACCGCGGCTGGATGAACGGCGAGGTGTACGGCGAGCCGGTCCCCGGCGCGATCGAGGCCCTGCGCCTGCTCGCCGCGCACCGCGCCGTGTTCGTCTACACTTATGCGGTTTCGGACATGTCCTTGCTACGTTCCAGCGGTGCGATCCAGATCAAGAGATCCGGGCGTGCTGGGCTGGCGGGTGTTCTCTCTGCCTGGTGGAAGACCCGAACCAGACCTGTACCTCCGAAGAACTGCTGCGCCAAACCTCACAGTCGACCCTGGCCGACGTGCTGATCCGGCAGGGCCGCCCGGCCGAGGCCCTCGCCTCCATTCCCACGATCGCTGAGGAGCGCGCGGTCGCCGGGCGGCGGGAGCGAGAGGGCGCGGAGCTGAGGAAGCAGGACGACCCCTGGGCCGGGTCGGGCGGGTGCACCCAGGAGCCCCCGTTTCTCTAGCTCGTCGTGGCGGGATCGGTTGGCCCGGCAAGCCGTTCGGCTTGCTCGGGTGCCCCCACGCGTGCTCATGGGCCGGGCCTCCTGCTGGCCGCCGCCGGCATGCTGCTGCTCACCCGGATCGAGGGCCGGCACCTCGGGCCCTGATCCTGCCGGCGCAGCTGCTGCTCGGCTTCGGCACGGGTACGGCCCGTCAGGCAATCGGCGTGACGGGCCACGGGGCTCGCCGGCGGCTGGAGGTGCCGGGAGTGGTGCACGGTCTTACGAGCGCCGTCTGGTGGGCCGTCGGGATCTCGGGCATCAGAAGCTCCGGCTCTCCGGGCTGTTGTCGGGCAGGCAGTCGAGCTCTCCGGGTGGATGGGACAGCTCTATCGGTTGCCGGGGGTGATCAGTCCTGACTCGTAGGCGAAGATCACTGCTTGGGCGCGGTCGCGCAGGTCGAGCTTGGCGAAGATGTTGCCGATGTGGGTCTTCACAGTCTGCTCGGCGACTACGAGGTTCCGGGCGATCTCCGTGTTGCTCTGGCCCCGGGCGACGAGTCGGAGGATCTCGGTCTCACGTGGGGTCAGACTCCCCGGCCGGATGCCGGCGTCGGCGCGGGGCGCGGGCCAGGCGCTTGCGAAGTCGGTGATGAGGCGGCGTGTGACCGAAGGGGACAGCAGTGCGTCGCCCTCTGCGACGACTCTGACCGCGCGGGTGAGGTCGGTGACGGGCGCGTCCTTGAGTAGGAAGCCGCTGGCGCCGGCCTTCAGCGCTTCGTAGATGTAGGTGTCGATGTCGTAGGTGGTGAGCATCAGCACCTTTGGGCAGTGGGTGTTCCCGGACGGCGGGTTCAGCAGTTGGCGGACGGCGTCCAGACCGTCCATCTCCGGCATGCGGACGTCCATGAGCACCACGTCGGGTCGCAGGTCGCGGCAGACCCGGACGCCTTCCCGCCCGTTGGCGGCCTCGCCCACCACGTCGATGTCGCTCTGTGCGGCCAGCACGGCGGTGAAGCCCGCACGGACCATGGCCTGGTCGTCGACGACGACCACCCGGATTGTCATGCGTCGGGGGTTTCCTTGTGGGGAGGGGCCGGCAGAGGTACTCGCGCGGCGATCCGGAAGCCACCGTTCACGGTCGGACCGGTCTCCAGGACACCCCCGAGAAGGCGGACCCGTTCGCGCATCCCCACGAGCCCGTTCCCGGTACCGACGGACTCCAAGGTACCCGCGGACCGTTGCGCTGCGGCGTTGGTGACCAGGACGGTCAGACTGCTGTGGTCCGGCGGCAGCGTCACGCCGACACGGGTCGGTGCCCCGGGCGCGTGCCGCACGACGTTCGCCAGCGCCTCCTGGACGATCCGGTACACGGACAGCTCCACCATCGGCGGTATCAGGCCGCGGAACTCCGTGACCTCGTCGAGAACCAGGCTCACCGGGACACCGGCCCGGGCGACGGCCTCGACCAGGTGCGGCACACCGTCGAGACCCGGCTGCGGGGCACGCTCGTCGTCGCGGTCCTCGCTGCGCAGCGCGCCGAGGAGCATGCGCATCTCGGACAGGGAGTGCCGGGCGGCGACGGCGATCGCGGAGAACTCCTCCTGTGCAACCGCCGACATCCCGGCAATCCGGTAGGGGGCGCTGTCGGCCTGCACGGTGATCACCGACATGTGGTGGGCGACGACGTCGTGCAGTTCCCGTGCGATGCGCGCCCGCTCCTCCAGCAGGGTGTGCCGGGCCCGTTCCGACTCGGCGATCAACTGCTGCTCACCCAGCCGCTGCAGCGCCTCGTGCCGCTCGCGCAATACCCTGCCCACCAGCAGGATCCCGCCGCCGAGGACGGCCAGCAGCAGGTCGGTGCTGTCGCGGTTGTGCGGTGAGGCGGTCGCGACGACCAGACCGGAGGCGGTGAGGACCACCCAGACGGTCACCAGTGCGGGACGCCGTTCCCGGCGGGCGACGGCCGCCAGCAGCACGAGCTGTCCGAGGATGACGGCCGGCGGCCAGGGCCAACTGTTCCCGTCCAGCCGCGGGGCGTGGAGCAGGACCGCGGTGGATGCCAGGTCCGCCGCCATCATGATCCACCATGCCTGCAACGGGCGGGCGACCGCCAGGAGCAACGGGGCGGACTGGACGACGGCCAGGAGCACGGCGAACGCCACGCCGACACCGTATCCGTGGTACATGGTCCAGCCGCCCAGTGCGCCGATCACAGCTGTCAGCACTGACGCGACGGTGTACTGCACCGGGGGCCGGTGGCCGTAGCGGGACACGGCGGGAGACGCCGGGGCCGGACGCTGCGAGACGAACAGGGCGCGAGCCCAGTGACGAGGGTTCATAGCAGGGCCAGCGTATGCGGAGGGTCGGACGACTGCTTCACCCCACGGAGCGAGGTTCGGACTCATACCCCGGTATGAGTCCGCGGGTTCCGCAGAGGGGTGGCTCATACCGCAGTACGGGCGGCGTTTGGCTCCGGAGCGTGATCCGTCGGCACACCTTCCCGACCTACCGTTCCGGTGTTCTTCCAGCCACCGAGAACGGAGTGCTCCATGTCCACCGCAGACCCTTTGTCCACCCACGCCGCAGCGCCCGGCCCGGCCGGAGACATCGTTGCTCGCGCCACGCGGCTCTCGAAGGTGTACGGCAGCGGGGACACCCAGGTGACGGCCCTGGACCAGGTCTCCGCGGAGTTTCGACACGGTGAGTTCACGGCCGTCATGGGGCCTTCGGGGTCGGGCAAGTCCACGTTCCTGCACTGCCTGGCCGGCCTGGACTCGATGACCAGCGGTTCCGTGCAGATCGACGGTGTCGAGCTGGGAACCCTCAAGGACCGGCAGCTGACCAGGCTGCGGCGAGACCGATGCGGTTTCATCTTCCAGGCATTCAACCTGCTGCCCACGCTCACCGCGATGGAGAACATCACCCTGCCGCTGGCCATTGCGGGCCGCAAACCGGACCAGGTGTGGCTGGACCGGATCGTGGCCACCGTCGGCCTGACCGACCGGCTGGCACACCGCCCCGCCGAACTGTCCGGCGGACAGCAGCAACGCGTCGCCTGCGCTCGCGCCTTGGCCTCCCGGCCCGCGATCATCTTCGGCGACGAACCCACCGGCAACCTCGACTCCCGGGCCGGCACGGAGCTCCTGACCTTCCTGCGCCGTTCGGTGCAGGACCTGGGACAGACCATCGTCATGGTCACCCACGACCCGGTGGCCGCCTCGTATGCGGACCGGGTGCTCTTTCTGGCCGATGGCCGGATCGTGGACGAGTTCGCGCAGCCCACCGCGGACGCCGTCCTGGACCGCCTGAAGCACCTCGACGCCCGCACCCGCGCGAACTGACCTGGCAGAACGAGAAAGGAGGACGTCATGTTCCGTCTCGCGGTACGCAACATCACCACCCACAGACTCCGGCTGCTGATGACCGTGCTCACCGTGGTCCTCGGGGTTGCCTTCATGGCCGCGACCCTGGTCTTCAATGCCACGGTCAGCAAGGGCTATCAGGACAGGGCCACCAGGGACAACGCCGGCGTCGACGTCGCCGTCAGAGCCACCGGACAGGCTCAGCAGAACGGGCAACCCTCGGGCCTGACCGACACCGTGCTCGCCGGCATCCGGGCGCTTCCGGGCGTCGCCTCCGCCCGGGGCCAGGTCTCCGGCGACACCTATGTCCTCAACAGGTCCGGCGACGTCGTCGGCGACGACTCCCACGGCGCCAACTCCGCCCTCGGTGCAGACGGCACGGACCCCGATCACTCCTTCGCCGACGGGCGGGCCCCGCAACAGCCCGGCGAGATCGCACTGGACACCCACACCGCCGCCAAGGCCGGCTACCGCGTGGGCGACACCGTGCGCGTGGTCGTCGACGGACCCGTCATGACGGAGAGGCTGGTCGGCGTCTTCACCACCGATCCCGCAGCCACAGCGGGTGCGACGTACACCCTCTTTGACACCCCGACGGCCCAGCGGATGTTCGATTCCCCCGGCCAGTACACCCGGATCGTGGTCAAGGCAACCGCCGGGACGAGCGACCAGCAGCTGCTGAATGAGATCAAGCCGCTACTGGGCGGGAACAGCGAAGCGGTCACGGCCGCCAAGCTCATCAGCGACGAGAAGGCGGCCGACGCCTCAAGCATCAGCACCCTCAGCAACATCTTCCTGGCCTTCGCCCTGGTCTCCCTGTTCGTCGGCATCTTCCTCATCGCCAACACCTTCACCATGCTGGTCGCGCAGCGCACCCGCGAACTCGCGCTCGTCCGCGCCATCGGCGCCACACGCCGCCAGGTCACCCGGGCCGTCCAACTCGAAGCACTCATCGTCGGCCTGGTCTCCTCCACCAGCGGCCTGGCCCTCGGCGTCCTGATGGCCGGCGGCCTGCACACCGTGCTCAACGAGGTCATGGACGCCGGCCTGCCCGGCACCGACACGGTGGTCTCGCCCGGCACCGCCGCCGGCTGCCTGGCCGTCGGAACCGCCGTCACCGTGCTCGCCGCCTGGCTCCCCGGCCGCCGGGCGTCCAAGATCCCCCCGATCGCAGCGATGAACAGCGCGAACGCCACCCCCGCCCAGGCAAGCCTGCGCCTCCGCAACACCGTGGGATTCGTGATCACCGCGATCGGCGTAGGCCTGGGCGCCCGGGGCATGGCCATCGGCGATGCCCCGGGCGGCTACTGCATCGGTGCCGGCGCCGGACTGCTGATCACCGCGCTCGTCGTCCTCACCCCGCTCCTGTCCGGGCCGCTGCTCGGACTGCTCGACAAGCCGTTCACCAGATGGTTCGGGATCGACGGGAAGCTCGCCACCGAGAACGCCCGCCGCAACCCCCGCCGTACCGCCTCCACCACGGCAGCCCTCATACTCGGCCTGACCCTGGTTACCGCGGTCACCGTGATCGGCACGTCGATCAGCTCCGTCCTCGCCATGAAGACCACCGGCAGTCTCACGGCGGACTTCACGGTCAGCACGATCAACGACCGGCCGCTCGACTCCTCGGTCACCGCGACGGTCGCCTCTGTCCCCGGCGTCACCGCCGCCTCCCCGATCCGTACAGGCGCCGTCGAATCCGTCGGAGACGTCACCGGCTACACGGTGACCGCAGTCGACCCCGCCCAGATCTCCCAACTCCTGACGCTGCACTACACAGCCGGCAGCGCCGCCCACCTGAACTCGGGGCTGCTGCTCACCGAGTCCGCCGCCGAACGCGGTCACCTCCACGCAGGCGACAGCGTCCTGGTGACCTTCGCCGACGGCAAGCAAGAGTCCCTCGTCGTCAGCGGCATCATCGAGGCCAACCCCTTGCTGTCCCACTACCTGATGTCGCTGCAGACCCTTGCCCCACACATGGCGGCGCAGCGGGACGACACCATCCTGGTCAAGGCCGCGACCGGCCACGCCCGCGATGTGCAGGAACGCGTCAAGACGGCCCTTCACAACCCGCTGATCAAGCTGCAGGACCACCGGGCACTGCAGAAGGAGGTCGCCGGAGGCGTCGCCCTCCTGCTGAACATGGTCTACGGGCTACTCGGCATGGCGCTGATCATCTCGGTGCTCAGCGTGGTCAACACCATGGCCATGTCCGTCTTCGAACGCACGCAGGAGATCGGCATGCTACGGGCGATCGGAATGCGCCGAGAGGGCATCAAGCGGATGATCAGGCTGGAATCCATCGTGATCTCACTCTTCGGTTCCGTACTCGGCATCGGCGTGGGCACCTTCACCGCATGGGCGATGGGCACCCAGTTCACCAACTCCAAGCTGCTCAGCGGCTACACCACGCAGATCCCCTGGGAACGCATCCTGCTCTTCCTGGTCGCCTCGGCGGCCGTCGGAGCCATGGCGGCCGTATGGCCGGCCCGCCGTGCCGCAGCACTCAACACACTCCACGCCATCAAAACCCAGTAGGTCCTGGGAGGAGCCGTCCCCACAAGGGCGATCACGTTGGAAATAGGTACTCACTGCTCAGGCGCACTCCGCCTTCGAGGAGTTGACTGGGGAGGGGGCTGGACACCGTCGTGACGGGATCACGTGGGGACGGTTGTAGCGCGGAGCGATGCCGGTCAGCACCTCCGCCGCGACGGCCGCGGCGCTCACGATGCGACGAATGGACGACAGGACGATGGACGCGGACGAACTGTGGGAAATCCCCGGCTACACCTACCTCCGGGAACTGGGCAGGGGAGGGTGCGGCCGGGTCGTGCAAGCGGTGCACCACGCGTCCGGCACGCCAGTGGCAGTCAAGTACCTGACGAGCGGTGGGCGGGAGGCCCTGCGCACCGAGGTCCGCCTGCTGACCCAGGTCCGCTCACCGCACGTGGTGCGAGTCCACGAGTATGTCGAGCGGGCCGAGGACGCGGCCGTAGTCATGGAGTTGGTCGAAGGCGCCTCCCTCCGGGAACTGCTGACGCAGGAGGGCCCGACCGGCCCGGAGGCAGCGCTCACCGTCCTCAAGGGATCCCTGCTCGGCCTGGCCGCGGCACACGCCGCCGGGGTGGTCCACCGCGACTACAAGCCGGACAACATCCTGATCGGCATCGACGGACAGTCGAAACTCGTCGACTTCGGGATCGCAGCTCCGGTCGGTGAGAACACCGGCATCTCGGGCACCCCGTCCTACATGTCACCCGAGCAGTGGACAGGGCACCCCGCATCGTTCCGCACCGACGTGTACGCCGCCACGGCCGTCTTCTTCGAGTGTCTGACCGGGACAAAACCGTACGCGGGCTCCACCCTCGTCGAGCTCGCCACCCAGCACGCACAGGCACCCATCCCCGACAGCCTCGCACCGGAGGCGCTGCGCCCACTGGTCCGCCGTGGTCTCGCCAAGCGAATGGAAGACCGCCCGTCCGACGCGGAGACCTTCGTCGAGGAACTGGAGGCTGCCGCAGTCGCCGCATACGGCAAGGACTGGGAACGTCGCGGCCTCCGGCGGATGGCGGCCCTGCTCGCGCTGATTCCGCTGATGTGCGTGGACACGGGCGGCGCGGCCGCTGCCCAGACCACCCTGGCCGTCGACACCGCGGAGACGGTTCTGCCGTCGTCGACGGTGCGGCCCCACAGGGGGTGGCGTCACGTGTCGGCAGTGGTCGCGGGTGCGGTGCTGCTGGCAGGGGCGGCGGTGTCAGCCGTCTCGGCCACCGGGGACTCCGAAGGAACCGCGGCCGCGCGTGACTCCGCCTCCGCGCCGGACCCCGACAGCGGGTCGCCCGCGTCGCCCGGTGCCCCGAGCGCCGGTGCTTCGGGCAGTGCGATCGGCTCTTCTCCTTCATCGGCACCGGCGGACGGCACGTCGCCCGACAGCGTCGTGCCCGGGCCGGGACAGCCTGCTGGCCGCCCGCCGGGCGGCACCGACGGCGGGTCGGGTGGCGCGGGGTCGGGTGGCGTCGGGTCGGGCGCCGTGCCTTCGGCGGGGGCACCGCCGAGCCGGGCCGGGGCCCCGACATCGTCCCCGGTGACCCCGACGACGTCGCCCACACACAGCCCCCCGGGTCCGACCCTCCCCGCTCCCACGCTGCATGTCGCGTCGCTGTCCGTCTCGGGCTTCGGCTGCTCGGGTCGGTATTCGGCCCAGGCAACCGTCTCCGTCAAGACCGACGGAGCGGCCCCCGGGACGCTGGTGCTCACATGGTTCCACGGCTCCTCTCCGGGACCGGGCACCACCGTCGCCACCGACCGCATCGTCCTCCCCGCCGGCAGGACGGGCTTCACCGGGACCTACACCCATGCCTTCGGCTCCGCGGACGCCTCTGCGTACTGGGGTGTGCAGGTCACCAGCCTGCCGGCGGCGGCCACGGGCAACGGAACCTACAAGACCGTGTATGCGGATACATGCCATCCCGTGCTCTGAGTGCCGCCCGGGGCACACCCCCGGCGCGGAATGCCGGCCCGGCGCAGCCCCACCCGCAAGCGCCCCCGGCAGAATAGGGAACCACCGTACCGCCGGCCACCGCGCGGCGGTGGGGACACAACA